>JAURME010000063.1 GCA_030830865.1 Candidatus Nanopelagicales bacterium
ACATCAAGAACATGATCACCGGCGCGGCCCAGATGGACGGCGCGATCCTCGTGGTCGCTGCCACCGACGGCCCGATGCCCCAGACCAAGGAGCACGTCCTCCTGGCCCGCCAGGTCGGCGTCCCCTCGATCGTCGTCGCGCTCAACAAGTGCGACATGGTCGACGACGAGGAGCTCATCGAGCTCGTCGAGATGGAGGTCCGCGAGCTGCTGTCGACGTACGAGTTCCCGGGCGACGACATCCCCGTGGTGCGCGTGGCCGCCTTCCCGGCGCTGAACGGTGACGAGAAGTGGGCCGGCTCGATCATGGAGCTCATGAACGCGGTCGACGAGTACATCCAGACCCCCGAGCGTGAGGTCGACAAGCCGTTCCTCATGCCCGTCGAGGACGTCTTCACGATCACCGGACGCGGCACCGTCGTCACCGGTCGTATCGAGCGCGGTGTCGTCAAGGGCAACGAGGAGATCGAGGTCGTGGGCATCCACCCCGGCCCCGCCACGAAGACCGTCGTCACCGGCGTCGAGATGTTCCGCAAGCTCCTCGACGAGGGCCAGGCGGGCGAGAACGTCGGCCTGCTCATCCGCGGTGTGAAGCGCGAGGACGTCGAGCGCGGCCAGGTCTGCTGCAAGCCCGGCTCTGTGACCCCGCACACCAACTTCGAGGCGCAGGTCTACATCCTGTCCAAGGACGAGGGTGGCCGTCACACGCCGTTCTTCAACAACTACCGTCCGCAGTTCTACTTCCGCACCACGGACGTGACCGGCGTCGTGACCCTGCCTGACGGCAAGGACATGGTCATGCCGGGCGACAACACCGACATGACGGTGGAGCTGATCCAGCCCATCGCCATGGAGGACGGCCTTCGCTTCGCCATCCGCGAGGGTGGCCGCACCGTCGGCGCCGGCCGCGTCACCAAGATCCTCAAGTAACCACGAGGATCCCGGGAACTTCGTGGGGGGCGGCGCGACCCGCTGCCCCCCACGAAAACCCCACCTGAAGGACCTGCACGGGCACGACCAGAACGCCACCCACGTAGCGGCACTACACGAGTAAGGACACCAAGCCATCATGGCGGGACAGAAGATCCGCATCCGGATCAAGGCCTACGACCACGAGGACATCGACTCCTCGGCGAAGAAGATCGTCGAGACGGTGACGCGGACGGGCGCACAGGTCGCGGGCCCGGTGCCGCTGCCGACGGAGAAGAACGTCTACTGCGTCATTCGCTCTCCGCACAAGTACAAGGACAGCCGCGAGCACTTCGAGATGCGCACCCACAAGCGCCTCATCGACATCCTCGATCCGACCCCGAAGACCGTTGACTCGCTCATGCGCCTCGACCTTCCGGCGGGCGTCGACATCGAGATCAAGCTCTGACCTGTAGACCACGAGGCAAGGAACACTGATGAGCACCAACGTGAAGGGCGTCCTGGGCGAGAAGCTCGGCATGACCCAGATCTGGGACGAGAACAACCGAGTCGTCCCCGTGACCGTGGTCAAGGCCGGCCCCTGTGTCGTCACCCAGGTCCGCACGCCGGAGACCGACGGCTACTCGGCCGTCCAGATCGCCTTCGGCGCGATCGACCCGCGCAAGGTGACCAAGCCGCAGTCCGGGCACTTCGCCAAGGCCGGCGTCACCCCCCGTCGTCACCTCGCCGAGATCCGCACCGAGGACGCCTCCGAGTACACCCTCGGCCAGGAGCTCGGCGCTGACACCTTCGAGGCCGGCCAGCTGGTCGACGTCGTCGGCACCACCAAGGGCAAGGGCTTCGCAGGCGTCATGAAGCGTCATGGCTTCCATGGCCTCCGCGCCTCCCACGGCGTGCAGCGCAAGCACCGCTCGCCCGGCTCCATCGGCGGCTGCGCCACCCCGGGGCGGGTGTTCAAGGGCATGCGGATGGCCGGCCGGATGGGCGGCGCTCGCCAGACCACCCAGAACCTCCAGGTCGCGGGTGTCGACACCGAGCGCGGCCTGCTGCTGATCAAGGGCGCCGTTCCCGGCCCCAAGGGCGGGCTCGTGTTCGTCCGCACGGCTGTGAAGGAGAACCAGGCATGAGCGCCGTCGACGTCCGCACCCCCGCGGGCAAGGCATCGGGCAGCGTCGAGCTCCCCGCGGAGATCTTCGACGTCCCCGTCAACGTGCCGCTGATCCACCAGGTGGTCGTCGCCCAGCTCGCCGCGGCGCGCCAGGGAACGCACGACACCAAGACCCGCGCCGAGGTGCGCGGCGGTGGCAAGAAGCCGTACAAGCAGAAGGGGACAGGTCGCGCCCGCCAGGGCTCGATCCGTGCACCTCAGTACGCCGGCGGCGGCGTCGTCCACGGACCGACCCCGCGCGACTACTCCCAGCGCACTCCCAAGAAGATGAAGGCCGCTGCGCTCCGCGGGGCCCTCTCGGATCGGGCACGTGACGGCCGCATCCATGTCATCACCGAGGTCGTGACGGGGGAGACCCCCTCCACCAAGGCCGCGACGGCGGCGCTTGCCGCCCTCGGACTCGAGGGTTCGGTGCTCGTGGCCATCGACCGTGACGACGATCTCGCGGCGATGAGCCTGCGCAACGTCCCGACGGTCCACGTCCTCTACGTCGACCAGCTCAACACCTACGACGTCCTGTGCAGCGACCAGGTGCTGTTCACCTCCGCTGCGCTCGACGCCTTCCTGGCGGGCCCGGCCACGGGCAAGTCGGTGAAGGCCGTTGCTACGGAAAGCGAGGCCGCGGAATGAAGATCGCCGATCCCCGCGACATCCTGATCGCCCCGGTCATCTCCGAGAAGAGCTACTCGCTCCTCGACGAGAACAAGTACACCTTCCTGGTGGCACCGGACGCCAACAAGACGCAGATCAAGCTCGCCGTGCAGGACGTCTTCGGCGTCACCGTGACCAGCGTCAACACCCACAACCGCGAAGGCAAGCGCGTCCGCACCCGCTTCGGGTACGGCCGCCGCGCTGCCACCAAGCGTGCCATCGTCACGGTGGCCGCGGGCGAGCGGATCGACATCTTCGGAGGCCCGGTCTCCTGACCGGGAATCTGACGGGCCTTCCACACACGAGACGGAAAGACAGCTATGGGAATCCGCAAGTACAAGCCGACTACGCCGGGCCGTCGTGGCTCCAGCGTCGCCGACTTCGTCGAGGTCACCCGGTCAGAGCCGGAGAAGTCGCTGGTGCGTCCGCTGCCCAAGAAGGGCGGTCGCAATAACCAGGGTCGCATCACCGCCCGGCATCAGGGTGGCGGTCACAAGCGCGCCTACCGCGTCATCGACTTCCGTCGCGCTGACAAGGACGGCGTGCCGGCCAAGGTCGCGCATATCGAGTACGACCCGAACCGGACGGCACGCATCGCTCTCCTGCACTATGCGGACGGCGAGAAGCGCTACATCATCGCGCCGAACAAGCTCAAGCAGGGCGACCCGATCGAGACTGGGCCCAGCGCTGACATCAAGCCCGGGAACAACCTTCCGCTGCGCAACATCCCCGTCGGCACGGTGATCCACGCCGTGGAGATCAAGCCCGGCGGTGGCGCGAAGATCGCCCGCTCCGCAGGTGCGTCGGTGCAGCTCGTCGCCAAGGACGGCCCCTACGCCCAGCTCCGCATGCCGTCCGGCGAGATCCGCAACGTCGACGTCCGGTCGCGTGCGACCGTGGGTGAGGTCGGCAACGCCGAGCAGTCGAACATCAACTGGGGCAAGGCCGGCCGCATGCGCTGGAAGGGTAAGCGCCCGACCGTCCGCGGTGTGGCCATGAACCCGGTTGATCACCCGCACGGCGGTGGCGAGGGCAAGACCTCCGGTGGACGTCACCCGGTCAACCCCAACGGCAAGCCCGAGGGCCGTACCCGCAAGGCCAACAAGGCCAGCGACAAGTTCATCGTCCGTCGCCGCAAGTCCGGCAAGAAGCGTTAGGGATAGAAGATGCCTCGCAGCCTGAAGAAGGGCCCGTTCATCGACGGCCACCTCATGAAGAAGGTGGACGCGCAGAACGAGGCCGGAACGAAGAACGTGATCAAGACCTGGTCGCGGCGATCGATGATCGTGCCCGCCATGCTCGGCCACACCATCGCCGTGCACGACGGCCGCAAGCATGTCCCGGTCTTCGTCTCGGAGAACATGGTCGGGCACAAGCTCGGCGAGTTCGCCCCGACCCGGACGTTCAAGGGCCACGTGAAGGACGACCGCAAGGCCAAGCGTCGGTAAGCATCCCACTGGCGTCAGCCAGGGGGCCAGCGAGACCGCCGACCACCGAAGACCAGAACCACCTACAGAGCAGCCAGACCGAAAGCAAGGGGAAAGACATGGAAGCCAGGGCCCAGGCGCGGTACGTCCGCGTCACGCCCATGAAGGCGCGCCGCGTCATCGACCTCATCCGAGGGATGAACGTGGCCGACGCCCAGGCGATGCTCAAGTTCGCGCCCCAGGCCGCGAGCGAGCCCATCGGCAAGGTGCTCGACAGCGCCGTGGCCAACGCGACGAACAACCACGCGATGGACGCGCGGTCTCTCGTCGTGAGCCAGGCCTTCGTCGACGAGGGCCCGACCATGAAGCGGATCCGTCCCCGCGCCCAGGGCCGCGCCTACCGCATCCGCAAGCGCAGCAGTCACATCACGGTGGTTGTGTCCGACGACAACGCAGAGCAGAAGGGCTGACCGACGTGGGCCAGAAGATCAATCCGAACGGCTTCCGCCTCGGCATTACCACCGACTTCAACTCCCGGTGGTTCGCGGACAGCTCCAAGTCCGGTCAGCGCTATCGCGACTACGTCCAGGAGGACGTCCAGATCCGCAAGCTCCTGTCCACAGGCATGGAGCGCGCCGGGATCGCCCGTGTGGAGATCGAGCGCACCCGTGACCGCGTGCGCGTCGACATCCACACGGCACGTCCGGGCATCGTCATCGGCCGCCGTGGCGCCGAGGCCGACCGCATCCGCGGTGACCTCGAGAAGCTGACGGGCAAGCAGGTGCAGCTGAACATCCTCGAGGTGAAGAACCCCGAGATCGAGGCTCAGCTGGTCGCCCAGGGCATCGCCGAGCAGCTCTCCAGCCGCGTCTCCTTCCGCCGCGCCATGCGCAAGGGCATCCAGACGACCATGAAGAGCGGTGCCAAGGGGATCCGCGTTCAGGTGTCCGGCCGCCTCGGTGGCGCAGAGATGTCCCGCACGGAGTTCTACCGCGAGGGTCGCGTGCCCCTGCACACGCTGCGCGCGGACATCGACTACGGCTTCTACGAGGCCCGTACGACCTTCGGCCGCATCGGTGTGAAGGTCTGGATCTACAAGGGCGAGGCGTTGGGCTCGCGCGCGGAGCGCGAGGCCGCCGCCGCCCAGGCTCGTCTCTCCGGCCCGCGTTCGCGCCCGGATCGCCCGCGCCGCCCCCGCCGTGACGACGAGGCCGTGGCGGTCGCCGCGACCGAGCAGGCCGCCGAGGCCGTGACCGGTGAAGCCGTCGTCGAGCCCGTGACCGAAGCGCAGGAGGGCTAGTCATGTTGATTCCCCGCAGGGTCAAGCACCGCAAGCAGCACCACCCGACGCGCCGCGGCGTGGCCAAGGGCGGCACCGAGGTGACCTTCGGTACCTACGGTCTGCAGGCGCTCGAGCCGTCCTACGTGACGAACCGCCAGATCGAGTCCGCTCGTATCGCCATCACGCGGCACATCCGCCGTGGCGGCAAGGTGTGGATCAACATCTACCCGGATCGTCCGCTGACCAAGAAGCCTGCTGAGACCCGTATGGGCTCCGGCAAGGGCTCGCCCGAGTGGTGGGTCGCGAACGTCAAGCCCGGCCGTGTGATGTTCGAGCTGTCCTACCCGGACGAGACGATCGCACACGAGGCGCTCACCCGCGCCATGCACAAGCTCCCGATGAAGTGCCGGATCGTTCGGCGCGATGAGGCAGGTGAGAACTGATGTCCGCAGGCACCAAGGTCGGTGAACTCCGCAACCTCGATGACGCCGAGCTGACCACGAAGCTCCGCGAGGCGAAGGAGGAGCTGTTCAACCTCCGCTTCCAGGGCGCGACGGGCCAGTTGGAGAACCACGGTCGGCTCCGTGCGGTCCGCAAGGACATCGCCAGGATCTACACGATCCTGCGCGAGCGCGAGCTCGGCATCACCCCGATTGATGGAGTTTCGGCCGACGACGCGGCAGGTGTCGCATGAGCACGAATGAGGCAAGCGTGAAGGACGCAACGCGCGGCTACCGCAAGACCCGTGAGGGCCTGGTGGTCAGCGACAAGATGGACAAGACCGTCGTCGTGGCGGTCGAGGACCGTTTCAAGCACCCGCTCTACGGCAAGGTCGTGCGTCGCACGAGCAAGCTCAAGGCGCATGACGAGGCCAACGCCGCCGGCATCGGCGATCGCGTGCTCCTCATGGAGACCCGGCCCACCTCGGCGACGAAGCGCTGGCGCGTCGTGGAGATCCTCGAGAAGGCCAAGTAGCCACCCCAACAGTTCCGCCAGGCTCTCGCGAGAACCGGCAGACGATCAGGAGAATGCAGTGATTCAGCAGGAGTCGCGACTTCGAGTCGCCGACAACACCGGTGCCAAGGAGGTCCTTGTCATCCGGGTCCTCGGTGGCTCCGGCCGTCGTTACGCGGGCATCGGCGATGTCGTCGTCTGCACCGTCAAGGACGCCATCCCCGGTGGCGGAGTGAAGAAGGGCGAGGTCGTCAAGGCCGTCATCGTCCGCACCAAGAAGGAGCGCCGCCGCGCCGACGGCTCTTACATCCGCTTCGACGAGAACGCCGCGGTGATCCTCAAGGGCGACGGCGAGCCTCGCGGCACGCGCATCTTCGGCCCTGTCGGGCGCGAACTGCGCGAGAAGAAGTTCATGAAGATCATCTCGCTGGCCCCGGAGGTGCTGTAGCCATGGCTCTCAACATCCGCAAGGGTGACCTCGTCCAGGTCATCTCCGGCAAGGACCGCGGCGTCAAGGGCAAGGTCATCGAGGTCTACCCCGAGGCTGATCGCGTCATCGTCGAGGGTGTCAACCGGATCAAGAAGCACACCAAGGTGGGCCAGAACTCCCGTGGCGCCAAGACAGGCGGCATCGTCACCATGGAGGCCCCGATCCACGTGTCCAACGTGATGATCGTGGATCCCGAGGACGGCCGTCCCACGCGCGTCGGCTACCGCAAGGAGACCGTCGAGAAGCGTCGCAGCGATGGCTCGACCTATGAGGCGGAGCGCAGCGTGCGCGTATCGCGTCGTACCGGCAAGGATCTGTAGAAGGCGACTGAGGACTATGACTGCCACCACTGACACCACTGCACCGCGTCTGAAGACGCGATACCGCGCGGAGATCGCGCCGGCGCTCCGGGAGGAGTTCTCCTTCGCGAACGTCATGCAGATCCCGACCGTGACCAAGGTCGTCGTGAACATGGGCGTCGGCGACGCTGCTCGCGACTCCAAGCTCATCGAGGGCGCCATCCGCGACCTGACCGACATCACCGGCCAGAAGCCGCAGGTCACCAAGGCCCGCAAGTCCATCGCTCAGTTCAAGCTGCGTGAGGGACAGCCCATCGGCGCGCACGTCACTCTCCGTGGCGATCGCATGTGGGAGTTCCTCGATCGACTGCTGTCCGTGGCGCTGCCCCGCATCCGCGACTTCCGCGGCCTGTCGCCGAAGCAGTTCGACGGCAACGGCAACTACACCTTCGGCCTCAACGAGCAGTCGATGTTCCACGAGATCGACCAGGACAAGATCGATCGCGTCCGCGGCATGGACATCACGATCGTCACGACCGCCAAGACCGATGACGAAGGCCGCGCCCTGCTTCGCCTTCTCGGATTCCCCTTCAAGGAGGCCTGAGCCGCATGGCGAAGAAAGCGCTGATCGAGAAGCAGCAGAAGACCCCGAAGTTCAAGGTTCGGGCGTACACCCGGTGCAACAAGTGCGGCCGTCCGCACTCGGTGTACCGCAAGTTCGGACTCTGCCGCGTGTGCCTTCGCGAGATGGCCCACGCCGGGGAGCTCCCGGGCATCACGAAGAGCAGCTGGTAACCAACGACGTTGAAGGTCCGCTCTTGGGCGGAAACCGCAGCGAGGAAGGCCGTAGGCCAAGAACATGACGATGACCGATCCCATCGCGGACATGCTTGCGCGACTGCGCAACGCGAACTCCGCCTATCACGACATCGTGGCGATGCCGCACTCCAAGATCAAGGCGAACATCGCCGAGATCCTGCAGCGTGAGGGCTACATCGCCAGTTGGGATGTCGAGGAAGCCCCCGTGGGCAAGACCCTCACCCTGAATCTCAAGTACGGCCCGTCGCGCGAGAGGTCGATCGCCGGCCTGCGCCGCGTCTCGAAGCCCGGCCTTCGCGTGTACGCCAAGAGCACCGCGCTTCCGCGCGTCCTCGGCGGACTGGGCATCGCCATCCTGTCGACGTCGTCGGGACTCCTGACCGACCGTCAGGCCGCACAGAAGGGCGTGGGTGGGGAAGTCCTCGCCTACGTCTGGTAGGGGGTCGACATGTCGCGCATCGGACGTCAGCCCGTCGCCATTCCGTCGGGTGTCACAGCCACGGTCGACGGCCGCAATGTCACGGTCACCGGCCCGAAGGGGTCGCTGTCCATGACCGTCGCCGAGCCGATCGTCGTCTCGCAGGAGGACGGTGCACTCGTCGTCACCCGCCCCGACGATGAGCGGGACTCGAAAGCCCGTCACGGCCTGACTCGCACCCTGGTCAACAACATGGTCGTCGGTGTCACCGACGGCTACGAGAAGGGCCTCGAGATCGTCGGTACGGGCTACCGCGTCGCCGCCAAGGGCACCGACCTGGAGCTGTTGCTCGGCTTCAGTCACCCGGTGGTCGTCAAGGCCCCCGACGGAATCTCCTTCGAGGTCGAGAGCCCCGTCAAGTTCAAGGTCAAGGGCATCGACAAGCAGAAGGTCGGTGAGGTCGCCGCCAACATCCGCAAGATCCGCAAGCCGGAGCCGTACAAGGGCAAGGGCGTGCGGTACGAGGGTGAAGTGGTTCGCCGCAAGGCCGGAAAGGCTGGTAAGTGATGAGTTCCTTCGCTCCCAAGCTGGGCACCCGCACCAAGACCTCTATCGGTCGTGCGCGTCGCCACCTGCGTGTGCGCAAGAAGGTCACCGGCACAGCCGCCCGGCCTCGCATGGTCGTCACCCGCTCTGCGCGCCACATGATCGTGCAGGTCGTCGACGACAGCCAGGGCGTGACCCTCGCGTCGGCATCCACCATGGAGGCTGACCTCCGCGGTGCGTCCGACGACAAGACCGCCAAGGCCCGCAAGATCGGCCAGCTGGTCGCCGAGCGTGCCAAGAAGGCAGGTGTCGAGGCCGTGGTCTTCGATCGTGGTGGCAACAAGTTCCACGGTCGCGTTGCCGCTGTCGCCGACGGCGCCCGCGAAGCCGGCCTGTCCCTCTAACGACGTACGACCTTCCAGGAAGAGGTAGTCCAGATGTCAGAAACGTCGCGCCGCAACGGTGGCGGTGGCGAGCGCCGGGAGCGCCGTGATCGCGCTCCTCGCGAGGAGAAGTCGCAGTACGTCGAGCGGGTCGTCGCCATCAACCGAGTCGCCAAGGTCGTCAAGGGCGGCCGTCGCTTCAGCTTCACGGCCCTCGTGGTCGTGGGTGACGGCGATGGCATGGTCGGAGTCGGCTACGGGAAGGCCAAGGAGGTGCCGGCCGCGATCGCCAAGGGTGTCGAGGAGGCCAAGAAGCACTTCTTCCGCGTCCCCCGCATCCAGGGCACCATCCCTCACCCCATCGTCGGCGAGGCTGCTGCCGGTGTCGTCATGCTCCGTCCGGCCTCACCCGGTACCGGCGTCATCGCCGGCGGCCCGGTTCGGGCCGTGCTGGAGTGCGCGGGTATCCACGACATCCTCAGCAAGTCGATGGGCTCCGACAACGCGATCAACATCGTGCACGCCACGGTTGCCGCGCTGAAGGGCCTGGAGTCGCCGGAGGCCGTGGCCGCGCGCCGCGGACTCCCGCTCGAGGACGTCGCTCCGGCCGCGCTGCTGCGCGCCAATGCTGGGGCGGGTGCGTGATGACTCGTCTGAAGGTCACCCAGAAGAAGTCCGAGATCGGCGGCACGAGCGGTCAGCGCAACACGCTCCGCTCGCTTGGCCTCAAGCGCATTGGCGACACCGTCGTCAAGGAGGACCGCCCCGAGATCCGCGGCATGGTCAACACCGTGTCGCACCTTGTCGTCGTCGAGGAGGTCGACTGACCATGGCTCTCAAGGTTCATCACCTGCGTCCCGCCCCGGGCGCCAAGACCGAGAAGACCCGCAAGGGTCGCGGTGAGGCGTCCAAGGGCAAGACCGCCGGCCGCGGCACCAAGGGCACCAAGGCCCGCTACCAGGTTCCGGCCCGGTTCGAGGGCGGCCAGATGCCGCTGCACATGCGGCTTCCGAAGCTCAAGGGCTTCAAGAACCCGGCCAAGGTCCAGTACCAGGTCGTCAACGTCGCGATGCTGAACAAGCTGTTCCCCGAGGGCGGTGACGTGACCGTGGCCGACATGGTCGCCAAGGGCGCCGTCCGCAAGGGTCAGCTCGTGAAGGTCCTCGGTCAGGGCGACGTCTCGGTCGCGCTGTCGGTGAGTGCGGATGCGTTCTCCGACTCTGCCCGTGACAAGATCGTCGCAGCGGGCGGCTCGGCCACGGTCCTCTAGTACCGTGGGGGGCTCCTGACGGAGCCCTCGCCGTCATCGACTGACCAACGGACCTGCAGGAGGCTAAGTGCACATCAGTGCGTTCGGGGCTGCCCTGCGCACGCCAGACCTGCGGAAGAAGATCCTCTTCACGATCGGGCTTCTGGCGCTGTATCGCATGGGTGCGGTCCTTCCGACGCCCGGTGTCGACTACGCGGCCATCCAGCGATGCATCGATGTCGTCCAGGACAACTCGGTCTATGCGCTGATCAACCTCTTCTCGGGAGGTGCGCTGCTGCAGTTGTCGGTGTTCGCGCTCGGCATCATGCCGTACATCACCGCGAGCATCATCCTGCAGCTGCTCACGGTCGTGATCCCGCGCCTGGAGACGCTGAAGAAGGACGGGCAGGCGGGCCAGGCCAAGATCACGCAGTACACGCGTTACGTGACCATCGGTCTTGCGATTCTGCAGGCCACCGCGATCATCTCGCTGGCGAGGACCCCGGGGGCCTTGTTCAGCGGCTGCAACGAGGCCGTCATCCCCAATGACTCCGTGTGGGTCATCATGGTGATGATCATCGTGATGACAGCCGGCACGGCCGTGATCATGTGGTTCGGCGAGCTGATCACCGAGCGCGGGGTTGGCAACGGCATGTCCGTGCTGATCTTCACGTCCATCATCGCCACCATCCCGGCTCAGTTTGCGTCGGTGCTCGGCGCCCAGGGTGCCTTCGCCTTCGCCATGACCCTGCTCGTCGGCCTGGCGGTCGTCGCCTTCGTCGTTTTCGTCGAGCAGGCGCAACGTCGTATCCCTGTGCAGTACGCCAAGCGCATGGTGGGTCGGCGCATGTACGGGGGTACGTCCACGTACATCCCGCTCAAGGTCAACATGGCGGGCGTCATCCCGGTCATCTTCGCCTCCTCGCTGCTCTTCCTGCCGGTCCTGCTCGTCCAGCTGACCGGCAGTCAGGCGGAGTGGTCCATCTGGGTCCAGCAGAACCTCGGGACCGGCCAGGGCACCTGGTATCTGGCCCTGTACTTCGCCCTCATCGTGTTCTTCTGCTACTTCTACGTGTCGATCACCTTCAATCCCGTCGACGTCGCCGACAACATGAAGAAGTACGGCGGCTTCATCCCGGGCATCCGGGCCGGGCGCCCCACGGCGGAGTACCTCGACTACGTCCTGACGCGCCTGACGGCCCCTGGCTCGCTGTATCTGGGCGCGATCGCCGTCCTCCCGGTGTTCGCCTTCGGGTTCATGGGCGTGGGCAGCAACTTCATCTTCGGCGGAACCAGCCTGCTGATCATCGTCGGCGTCGGCCTGGACACCGTCAAGCAGATCGAGGCGCAGCTGCAGCAGCGCAACTACGAAGGGTTCCTTCGCTGATGAGGCTCGTGATCATGGGGCCCCCGGGGGCAGGCAAGGGCACCCAGGCTGCGGTCATCTCATCCATGCTGGGAGTTCCGCACATCTCGACCGGCGATATCTTCCGCGCCAATGTCTCGCAGGGCACGCCCCTGGGCGTCGAGGCGAAGCGGTACATGGACGCGGGGGAATATGTCCCCGACGGCGTCACCAACGCGATGGTTCGCGATCGTCTGTCCCACGATGACTGCCGACCCGGCTTCCTCCTCGACGGCTACCCGCGCACGGTGGAGCAGGTCGGCGAGCTGAACGCCATGCTCGGTTCGTCGCAGCACAAGCTGGACGCAGTCCTGGAGCTCACGGTCGACATGGACGAGGTCGTCGCCCGCCTGGTGAACCGCGCGAGCCAGCAGGGCCGCAGTGACGACACGGAGGACGTCGTCCGACGTCGCCTCGAGGTGTACTTCGAGCAGACAGCTCCGCTGATCGACCTGTACCGGTCCCAGGGCCTGCTGGTGCAGGTGGACGGACTCGGAGGGATCGAGGACGTCACCGGCCGCATCGTGGCGGCCCTGTCCCTGGAGCACTAGCCGGTGTTCCGCCGTCGGAACGCCATCGAGATCAAGTCCGCTGACCAGTTGGCGGTCATGCGTCAGGCCGGTCTCGTCGTCGCCCGCGCGCTCGCGGCGATCACCGAGGCGGCAGCCCCCGGGGTCAGCACGGGGCAGTTGGACTTGATCGCCAGGGACGTGCTGTCCGACAACCGCGCGACCTCGTCCTTCCTCGGCTATAAGGCGCATGGCGCCGTTCCCTATCCGGGGGTCATCTGCGCCTCGGTCAACGACGAGGTGGTCCATGGCATCCCGGGGGAGCGGGTGTTGCGCGATGGTGACCTGCTCTCGGTGGACTTCGGCGCCATCGTCGACGGCTGGAACGGCGATGCTGCCGTCACTATCGAGGTCGGCGAGGTGGTACCTGAGTTGCGTGAGCTGAGCAGGGTCACCCGGGAGTCGCTGTGGGCCGGTCTTGCGCAGGCGCGGGTCGATGCCCACCTGACGGACATCAGCCATGCGGTTGAGACCACGATCGTGGCGGCCGAGTCCGCTGGGGGCCTGAGGCTGGGGATCGTCGAGGAGTACGGCGGTCACGGCATCGGGTCGAGGATGCACATGGATCCTCACATCCTCAACTACGGCTCACCCGGTCGCGGTCCGGTGCTGCGCGCCGGCATGGCCCTGGCCATCGAGCCCATGGTCGTTCTGGGGGAGCCCGATGTGGCGGTGCTCGACGACGCCTGGACGGTGGCCACGATGGACGGGTCGCACGCCGCCCACTGGGAGCACACGGTCGCGGTGACCGAGGACGGCCCCTGGGTGCTGACCGCTCTGGACGACATCCGCCTCTAGCGCACGGCCTTCCACCCGATACCTGACGAGGCGACGTCTCACACGCCTGAGACTTTCCTGTGACGTGAGTGCGACTCATGTGGCTCGAACACTGGACGTGGGCTTCGTAGGCTCGTAGGTGATGTCCGCCCGTTCCACCGTCCTGCCGCACGGTTCCTCCAGCGTGCTGGACTTCACCCCTGTCATGGCCGGCGGCACCGGTCGCAGCGGAACCACGGTCATCGCGGGCCTGCTGGGCAGGCACCGTGACGTGCGGGCCAGTCGGCCACGTGAGGTCAAGATCGTGACCGAACCCGTGGGCCTGCTGGACCTGTGCCTGGAACCCAGCGATCACGCGCCGGCGAGGGTGCAGCGCCGGATGCGCCTGCTGGCGGCGCTCCCAGGGTCTCGCCGCTGGCGCCTTGCTGCCTTCGCGAAACAGATGCGTGGGCGCTGGTGGGTCCGCTCGAACCGGATGGGCCGTGAGAGTGGCCTGCACCTGACCATCGCGGAGGAGGATCGCGAACGGCTCATCGAGGAGTTGGCGGAGGGCTTTTCCGATGATCCTGTGAAGGCGGGGCGTGCCTTTTTGGCCGGCATCGTCCGGGCGCAGTCCGATGACGAGGGAGAGTCCCTCTGGGTCGACACGTCGCCCTCCAACATCTCCGAGGCCGACCGTATCCACCGCCTGCTGCCGGAGGCGCGGTTCATCCGCATGGTGCGGGACGGTCGGAGCACCGCTGCCTCCGTCATGGCCGAGCGCTGGGGGCCCGATGACCCGGAGGGGGCTGTGGCCTGGTGGGAGCGTCAGCTGCGAGCGGGGGAGGCCGGGTTGGCGGGAACCCCGGGCGATGTGGTGCTGACCGTCTCACTGGAGGACCTCGTCGTGCTGAATCGCGATGCCACCTATGCGCGGCTGATGGACTTCCTGGGCTTGGACGATGACCCCCGGATGCGTCGGTTCTTCGAGAATCGGATGCGTCCCGACCGGGTCGGCCTGGACTCCTGGCGACGACGGGTCCCTGATGTGAGGGCCTTCGAGGGGGCATATGAGCAGGCCGCGGCCAGACTGGCGGCTGACGGAATCGAGGTCTTCGCCCGTTCCTAGCGCCGCGGCATGTCCCGAGCTCGCCAGTCTCGGCAACTAGACTCATCGCCGATGACCACGACGACGGCACCCGTGACCCCGATCATGGCCGGCGGCACCGGGCGAAGCGGCACCACGGTGATCGCCGGTCTCCTGCACCGTCATCCCTCCGTGCGCGCGAGTTGGCCTCGCGAGGTCAAGTTCGTCAACAAGGAGGGCGGTCTGCTCGACCTCGTCATCGGCCCTGAGGGCGCGAAGCGCCGCAGGCTGGGTCGAGGATCGTCGCCGGCCGACCGATGGAGCACCTTCGAGGAGGGCATGCGCGGCCCGTGGTGGCTGCGCACGAACCGCCTGGGTCGCGCGAGCGGACTTCATTTAAGCATCGAGGAGTCTGACCGCGACCGACTCCTGTCCGACCTGCGAGCGGGTCTTGACGATAACCCCTCGGGAGCTGGGCGATCCTTCCTCGCCGGTATGGCCAGAGCCCAGCGTGGCGATGCGGGGGAGCCCTGGTGGATCGACACCTCGCCGCCGAACATCGCCAATGCCCGACGCATCCACGAGTTCTGGCCCGAGGCCCGCTTCATCTGGATGGTCCGCGACGGCCGGGCCACGGCAGCCTCGGTCATGGCTGAACGCTGGGGCCCGGACGATCCGCTCGAAGCGATCTCCTGGTGGGAGAAGCGCGTGCGGCGGGCCCATGCCGGCCTGGCCGGCCTGCCTCAGGCTCGGGTGCTCACCTTGTCCCTGGAGGACCTCGTCGTCCTCGACCGTGAGGCGCGCTACGGCAGGGTCCTGGAGTTCCTCGGCCTGACCGATGACCCCGGCATGCGGGAGTTCTTCACCGACCACATGCCGGCCGAGCGAGTGGGGCTGGACAAGTGGCGCAGCCGGGTCCCGGATCCGGACGCCTTCGAGGCGGCCTTCGAGGCTGCCGCCGCCCGGCTCGCCGCCGAGGGGATCGACCCCCATACCCGCCCCTGATAGCGCTTTTCCGGCGAATCGGACCCCGGATTTTGTGAACGAACGCACGACCCGTAGTATTTGACGGTCGGTTTCAGGCTTCCCCGCCTCCACACCTTCGCCATCCGCGAGAGCGGTGTGCGTTCGTGCGCGCGGAAAGTCGGGATCGTTCGGCACCGGAAGACAACGAGAGTTGAGGGCATGGGCAAAAAGGACGGCGCGATCGAGCTCGAGGGCACGATCACCGAGTCATTGCCCAACGCCATGTTTCGGGTCGAGCTCGACAACGGGCACAAGGTGCTCGCCCATATCAGCGGCAAGATGCGGATGCACTACATCCGGATCCTTCCGGACGACCGGGTCGTCGTGGAGCTCTCGCCCTACGACCTCACGCGCGGCCGGATCGTCTACCGCTACAAGTAAGCCGCACGACCGACAACCAGACCAGAACGAACCGAAAGAGCCATCATGAAGGTGCAGCCGAGCGTCAAGAAGATCTGCGACAAGTGCAAGGTCATTCGTCGCCACGGTCGCGTCATGGTGATCTGCGAGAACCCTCGCCACAAGCAGCGTCAGGGCTGACCAGTTCCTGACGCGGTCACCGGGGAGACAACCCGGACGACCGAAACCAAACGCGGTACCCGACCCCCGCGAGGCGCGTGCGCCGAGCGGGACGACACCCCCGGTCACGAGGCCGGGGACCTGCCTTGGCGGGCAGGGCTGGTGCCGTACCGAGACCTCGTGAACGACAAGGAAAAGAGAACGCCACATGGCACGACTCGTCGGTGTCGACCTGCCGCGCAACAAGCGCATGGCCGTCGCACTCACGTACATCTACGGTGTCGGTCGCTCGCAGGCCGCCAAGGCCCTCGGGGCCACCGGGATCGATCCCAACATGCGATCCGATGATCTCAATGATGATCAGCTCGTCGCCCTCCGCGACTGGATCGATGAGAACCTCAAGGTCGAGGGTGACCTCCGTCGCGAGGTCGCCGCGGACATCCGCCGCAAGGTGGAGATCGGCTGCTACCAGGGCCTGCGTCACCGCAAGGGACTGCCGGTCCACGGCCAGCGCACCCATACCAATGCCCGTACCCGCAAGGGTCCGCGCAAGACCGTCGCTGGCAAGAAGAAGTAGCTCGAGCGGCTACCGAGACTGGAGAAACTGACTTATGGCACCTGCGGGTAAGAGCGGCGCGAAGAAGGTCCGCCGCAAGGAGAAGAAGAACGTGGCCCACGGCCACGCTCACATCAAGAGCACGTTCAACAACACGATCGTGTCGATCACGGACCCCACGGGTGCGGTGATCTCCTGGGCGAGCGCCGGGCAGGTCGGCTTCAAGGGAAGCCGCAAGTCCACCCCGTTCGCGGCGCAGCTGGCGGCCGAGGCGGCCGCTCGCCGCGCCATGGAGCACGGCATGCGCAAGGTTGACGTGTTCGTCAAGGGTCCCGGCTCCGGCCGTGAGACCGCCATCCGTTCGCTGCAGGCCACGGGCCTCGAGGTCGGCTCCATCGCCGACGTCACCCCGGCGCCACACAACGGCACCCGTCCCCCCAAGCGTCGTCGCGTCTGATCGCGGACATCGGATCTAGGAGATATTGAGACATGGCGCGTTACACAGACGCCGACTGCAAGCGGTGCCGCCGCGAGAAGACCAAGCTCTTCCTCAAGGGTGCCAAGTGCGAGTCCCCCAAGTGCCCGTTCGAGAAGCGGCCGTACCCCCCGGGGCAGCACGGTCGCGGTCGTTCGAAGGACAGCGAGTACCTGCTGCAGCTTCGTGAGAAGCAGAAGGCCACCCGGATGTACGGGGTGCTCGAGAAGCAGTTCTCGAACTACTACAAGGAAGCCCAGCGGCAGTCCGGCAAGACCGGCGAGAACCTGCTCCAGATCCTGGAGTCCCGTCTGGACAACGTCGTGTTCCGGGCGGGCTTCGCCAAGTCCCGTGACATGGCACGTCAGCTGGTGACCCACGGGCACTTCATGGTGAACGGCCGCAAGGTCAACATCCCGTCGTACCGGGTCTCCCCGAACGACATCGTCGAGGTTCGCCCCGGCTCGCGGGAGATGACTCCGTTCATCGTCGCTCACGCCGAGATCGGCGAGCGTCCCGTCCCCGCGTGGCTGGAGGTCATCCCCTCCCAGATGCGCATCCTGGTGCACGCGCTCCCGGCCCGTGCGGTCATCGACACCCAGGTCAACGAGCAGCTGATCGTCGAGCTCTACTCCAAGTAATCGTCACCGGCTCTGCCGGCCGACAAGATGCGCGACGTCAAATAGCGGTCGTCGCGGGAAGGAAGTTCATCGTGCTTATCAGCCAGCGCCCGATCCTCACCGAGGAGCCGATCAGCGAGTTCCGCTCGCGGTTCGTCCTCGAGCCCCTGGAGCCCGGCTTCGGCTACACCCTCGGCAACTCGCTGCGTCGCACGCTGCTGTCGTCGATTCCGGGTGCCGCCGTCACGAGCATCCGCATCGACGGTGTCCTCCACGAGTTCACGACCGTTCCGGGCGTGAAGGAGGACGTCACCGAGCTGATCCTGAACATCAAGCAGCTCGTGATCTCCTCCGAGCATGACGAGCCGGTGGTCATGTACCTGCGCAAGCAGGGCCCCGGCAACGTCACCGCAGCCGACATCCAGCCTCCGGCCGGTGTCGAGGTGCACAACCCCGACCTGCACATTGCGACCCTCAACGCCAAGGGCAAGCTCGAGATCGAGCTCGTCGTCGAGCGTGGCCGCGGCTACGTGTCCGCCGTGCTGAACAAGCAGGCGGGCCAGGAGATCGGTCGGATCCCGGTCGACTCCATCTACAGCCCGGTGCTGAAGGTCTCGTACAAGGTCGAGGCCACTCGAGTCGAGCAGCGCACCGACTTCGACAAGTTGATCCTCGACGTCGAGACCAAGCAGTCGATGCGCCCCCGCGACGCGGTCGCCTCGGCTGGCAAGACCCTCGTCGAGCTCTTCGGCCTCGCCCGTGAGCTGAACGTCGAGGCCGAGGGCATCGACATCGGCCCCTCGCCGACTGACGCCTTCGTCGCCGAGCAGCTGTCGACCCCGATCGAGCAGCTCGACATGACGGTGCGCTCCTACAACTGCCTCAAGCGTGAGGGCATCCACACCGTGGGCGAGCTCATCACCCGCAGTGAGGCCGACCTCCTCGACATCCGCAACTTCGGCGCGAAGTCGATCGACGAGGTCAAGGTCAAGCTGGCCGGCCTCGGCCTGGCCCTCAAGGACAGCCCGCCCGGATTCGACCCTGGTGCGGCCGTGTACTACAGCGATGATGACGACGACGACCTGGCGTACGCCGAGGACGAGCAGCTCTAAGGGCTGCAGGAAGCGACAAGGAGAACTCATGCCTACGCCAACCAAGGGTGCCCGTCTCGGCGGCGGCCCGGCTCACGAACGGCTCATGCTGGCCAACCTGGCCACCGCGCTGTTCGAGCACGGCCGGATCACCACCACCGAGGCCAAGGCCAAGCGCCTTCGTCCCCTCGCCGAGCGTCTGATCACGTTCGCCAAGCGCGGTGACCTGCACGCCCGCCGTCGGGTCATGACGGTCGTCAAGGACAAGTCCGTGGTGCACGTGCTGTTCACCGAGATCGGCCCGCAGTACGCCGGCCGTCCCGGCGGCTACACCCGCATCACCAAGATCGGCCCCCGCAAGGGCGACAACGCCCCCATGGCCGTGATCGAGCTCGTCGAGCCGATGGCGGAGCAGGTTGTCGCCGAGGCCACGGGCGCCACCAAGCGCGCGGCCAAGGAGAAGGCTGCCGCTGAGGCTGTTCCGGCTGCCGAGGTTGAGGAGACCACCGCGGTTGAGGAGGCCCCGGCGGAGGAGACCGCTGCTGCCGACGTCGACGCTGAGGCCGGTGCCGCGGATGACGCCGTCGCTGAGGAGGTCGCCGCGGCCGCTGACGCAGACAACCCCGGTGCCGAGGAGGCTGCCGAGGAGGCTGCCGCTGAGGCCGACGCCGCTGACGAGGCAGCCGCTGATGAGGCCGCCGAGGACGACAAGTAGGTCGCGCCCTGACTGACACGCACGACAACGATCAGCCCGCCACCGATACCGGTGGCGGGCTGATCCGTCTGCGGTTGGGGATCGCCTACGACGGTCGCGACTTCCATGGCTGGGCCATCCAGCCTGAGGCCACGGGCCTGCGCACCGTGCAGGGAGAACTCCAACGCGTGCTGACCCATCTGTTCGGTGAGTCAATCGAGATCCAGTGCGCGGGACGTACCGATGCCGGTGTCCACGCGACCGGACAGGTCGCCCATATGGACGTGGCCTCATGGCCGTCGGACATCGAGGCTCGTCGCATCAACCGGGCGCTGCCCGATGACGTCCGGGTCACGAGCATCGAAGAAGCGTCGATGAACTTCGATGCCCGCTTCTGCGCGATCTGGCGGCGATACACGTATCGGGTGAGCGACTCGCCGGACGGGCCCGACCCGCTTCAGCGACACCTGACGTTGCCGCACTCTCGAGTGTTGGACCTCGAGGCTATGAACGAGGCGGCCCAGGGACTGCTGGGTGAGCATGACTTTGCGCCATTCTGCAAACAGCGGGACTTCGCGACGACGATCCGCCGCCTGATCCGACTTGAGTGGTCGCGGGACGCCAGCGGTGTCGCGGTCATGATGGTGCAGGCAGACGCGTTCTGCCACTCGATGGTTCGATCACTGGTCGGCGTGATGCTGCCGGTGGGGGACCGTCGACGGCCGGTCGAGTGGCCCGCCGCCGTCCTCGCCTCTGGCGAAAAGGATCCGGGTGTGACGGTCATGCCGGGATACCCGCTGGTCCTCGACGAGGTGGGCTACCCGCCACCGGAGGAATGGGCTGCGCGACAGCGTGACACGCGGACACTTCGTGCACTGGGGTCCGGCTAGCTGAATCTCCCCATGCCCGAGACGATTTCGCTACGGTGACGTGGTGCACATCGGCTACTTGGCTTATGAGCTTCCCCTGTGGGCATGCATTGCGATCGCACTGCTACCCCCCATGATCATCGTGCTCGTCTTCCGGCTGTTGCCGTTGCGCCCCATGTTCGACGACTCAGCTAGGGCCAAATATCAGGTCGTGCAAGCGATGCTGACGACCGCTTTCGTATTCTCCGTGACTCTGTCCATCAATACTGTGTGGTCTGAAGATCAGCAGATCTACAACTCCGCGAACAAGATCGTGCAGACCAATCTCGCCATTCTTGATCAGGTGGAGTATGCCGCGCCCGATGACCTTGCTGAGGGTCAGGCTCACTTCACGGCCCTCCTTGCCGCCCTTCCTCACGACATCGAGGAGATCTCGATTGCCGCATCCTCCGAGTCAAAAGAGCAGATGCATGCCACGCAGCAGTGGATCTCGTCGCTGACGCTTCCATCGGCAGATCAAGAGAGGGTCGACAAACTCGCGCAGACGCTTCAGGAGGAGTGGTACGAGTGGCTCGTGGCGATCAACGCTTCGGGGCTGCCCGACATCATCTGGATGTCCATCGGTGTTCTTGCGGTACTGCTGCTGGCGGCGGTCTCCATCGCTCCGTTGGGAACGCATCCGGCGTTGGAGACGGCCTTGCTGTTTGCCTTCGGGCTGGCGGTCGGCATCCTTCAAGTTCCGCTATGGGTGTTGAACTCGCAGGGCTTCGCAGACGTCCTCGCGGGATCGGTCTTCAATGAGTTCTCAGGCACTTCACCCTCGTTCGTGCGCCTGATCATTGGGATCGGGCTGGCGATCGCGTTTGCCGTGGTCTTCTTCCTGCTCCTGCGATGGGTGGACCGTCGCAAGGCTCACCTGCACGGCGCCTCATCACCCAGCGCCGTTGGCGGCTCATCTTCCTGACCAACACTCACCGATGGCAGCGACCGCACATCCTCCCATGAACTTCTGGTGTGTCTCTT
This sequence comes from Candidatus Nanopelagicales bacterium, assembly GCA_030830865.1. Classification (GTDB taxonomy): domain Bacteria; phylum Actinomycetota; class Actinomycetes; order S36-B12; family S36-B12; genus UBA10649. The sequence goes on from JAURME010000063.1 coordinate 21,306, forward strand.
GGACGTGGAATACACAGAAACGTCCTGGAGGATCAGCGACGCTTCCAGATCAACTTCCCCTTGACCTTCGCGCACACAAGCGTGCCGCTCGAGGCGCCCTTCTTGGTGCATTTCTTCCCGGCCTTGGCCTTCACCCCGGCCCCGGTAGCGCTCTTCCCCGGGCCGAGGGTCAGCACGCCGTCGGTGATGGCCGCGGCGTCGTAGGAACCGCCGGGGGAGTACCCGAACCACACACGCAGCCTGCCGTCGACCAGTTCGATGGACGGGTCGAAGGCGCCGGCACCGGAGGGGGCATAGAGCGCCTTGGTCCGCTTGACCCAGTTCACGGCATCGGACGAGGCGAGCAGTTGGAGGTACTGCAGTTCCCCCTTCATGGGGTTGCCTCGAGTCGACCCGACCATGACGAAAGTACCGTCGGGAAGCTCGAGTGGAGCTGGATCGACGAGTTGGTCATCACCGTTGATCGGGCCGGTCGGTGCGGACCAGCTCAGGCCGTCGGTGGATGTGGAGATCCACACACCCTCCTGGGGAACGGCCTTGTTGAAGTACAGGAAGTACCTCCCGGCGGAGGTCTTCATGACGTGGGGGACGCCGCAGCCGACGTCGCCCAGGAGGGTTCCCGGCTGCGGTGTCCAGGTCTGCAGGTCGCTGGACGTGGCGTACTTGAGGACCTTCGAGCCCGGTGTGCAGGGTTGCTGGGGTCCGGATCCGGGTGTTGTGGCGGCCATCTCCGCGTAGTAGAGGCGGAAGCTCGACGGACCCTCCTGCACGATCGACCAGTCGATGCCGCGATCAGGGAGCTGCACGGAGGTCGGCGTCCACGACGAGCCGTCGCGGGAGGTGTACTGCACGGACCGGGGCTGTCCTGTGGTCAGCAGGTAGTAGGTGCCCGTGGCGGCGTCGTAGTAGACCTCGGGGGACACTCCGCCGGGAGCACCAGAAGGAGGGGGAGATGCGCTGAACGTGGCCGAGTTGATGGTCCCGGTGTTGGCGGTCAAGGTGTCTGCCTGGGCCGGGAACGTGGCGAGACCAGAGGCGGCCAGCGCTACGGCAGCGGTCAGGGTTGTGGGGCGCAGGATTCCCATGTCCATCGAGGCTAGACCCGGCTCCACGGGGCCGTCATGGCTTTTTCAGCATCGGGACCCCGGATTTGGAGGCCTGAGGGCGCCCCCGGTAGCCTTGAGCGCTGCCGTGCGGCGGGTCCTTCCCCCGAAGTACCCCCGACCGCGAGGCCTGGGCGTCAGGGATGACGTCCAGTACGGCGCCCACGGATCCTTCGGGATCGGCCGGGTGTGCAGAATCCACGTCCCTACGAGTGAGAGACAGGTGCGGCTCTATGCGCACGTACAGCCCCAAGGCGGGAGACAACACCCCCGTCTGGCACGTCATCGACGCCACTGACGTCGTCCTCGGCCGTCTGGCCACCCACGCCGCGCAGCTCCTGCGTGGCAAGCACAAGCCGACCTTCGCTCCTCACATGGACATGGGCGACTTCGTGATCATCATCAACGCTGACAAGGTGGCCCTCACCGGCGCCAAGCGCGAGCAGAAGATGGCCTACCGCCACTCCGGCCATCCGGGCGGCCTCACGGCCACCACGTACGCCGAACTGCTCGAGTCCGACCCTCGCAAGGCGGTGGAGAAGGCCGTGAAGGGCATGCTCCCCCACAACAAGCTGGGTCGTCAGCAGTTGAAGAAGCTCAAGGTCTACGCCGGCTCTGAGCATCCCCACGCTGCGCAGCAGCCGCAGCCGTTCCAGATCACCCAGGTCGCCCAGTAGTGGCGCGCGGATCCAACGAGAGGACTAGTGGCAGTGTCTGAGGCCACCATCGACGAGACCAACGACGAGTTCGAGGCTCCCTCGGAGTACACCTCCGAGACCCCGACCCGTCCCACCATCGACCGCGAGATCGTCACCGCCCCCGGTGCCGCCACGGGTCGCCGCAAGCAGGCCATCGCCCGCGTCCGCCTGGTGCCCGGCACCGGCCAGTGGACGATCAACGGCCGCACGCTGGACGAGTACTTCCCCAACAAGGTCCACCAGCAGGAGGTCAACGACCCCTTCACGGTGCTGGGTGCTGAGGGCAAGTTCGACGTCATCGCCCGCATCGACGGCGGTGGCATCTCCGGCCAGGCCGGCGCTCTTCGCCTCGGCGTGGCCCGTGCGCTCAACGGCATCGACGAGGAGGGCAACCGCCCGATCCTCAAGAAGGCCGGCTTCCTCACCCGCGACCCGCGGGCCAAGGAGCGCAAGAAGTACGGCCTGAAGAAGGCCCGCAAGGCGCCCCAGTACAGCAAGCGCTAGTCGGTATCCGTGGGTCGCCTCTTCGGCACCGACGGAGTGCGTGGCCTCGCGAACCGCGAGGTCACCGCAGAGCTTGCCCTCGACCTGTCCGTTGCTGCCGCGCACGTCCTCGCTGATGCGGGGGCGTTCGCGGGGCACCGGCCGGTCGCCATCGTCGGGCGTGATACCCGGGCCAGCGGTGAGTTCCTCGAGGCCGCGGTCGTCGCAGGCCTGGCCAGCGCAGGGGTTGACGTCATCACGGTCGGCGCGCTGCCCACCCCGGCGGTCGCCTGGTTCGTCGCGGAGACCGGGGCCGATCTCGGCGTCATGCTGTCGGCCTCGCACAACCCCATGCCCGACAACGGCATCAAGTTCTTCTCCCGCGGCGGCCACAAGCTCGACGATGAGATCGAGGACGCCATCGAGCAGCGGCTGCGTGAGCCCTGGGAGCGGCCGGTCGGCGAGGCCGTTGGCCGCATCCGTGCCGAGGAAGCTGCCGGCCTCCGCTATGTCGACTACCTGCTCTCGACCGTCGATGTGCGGCTGGATGGACTGAAGGTCGTCGTCGACTGCGCCAACGGCGCAGCATCAGTGGTGTCCCCCGAGGCGCTTCGCCGCCTCGGCGCCGAGGTCATCGCCATCCACGCGTCGCCGGACG
>JAURME010000064.1 GCA_030830865.1 Candidatus Nanopelagicales bacterium
ACCACGAGATCTCCGCCGGACGCGGCAAGCTGGAACAGTCCGTTCGCGGTGGCATCCAGGGAGCCGGCGAGGAGCGCGAAGGCCCACGGGTAGGGAGTCCAGACCCCACCGCGTCCTCGCGCGAACATGACAAGCACGACGATGACGACGCCCAGGGTCGACCACCACCGGCTCAGCGCCGCCACCCAGACCCCGGAGCCTTCGGGCGCCACACCGAGGCCCACGAGGTAGAGGCCGATGAACAGGCCGGCCCCTCCGGAGAGCAGCAGTCCGCGGGCGGAGACCTTCGGATGCGGTCCGGACTCGCGGCTCACCAGGATGACGGCGATGCCGGCCAGCACGATGCCGAGGACGATCAACGTGGTCAGGGATTCTCCGCGGGCGAGTCCGACGATCACTGGGACGGCTGCGCCACCGGCCGCCGTCAGCGGGGAGACGATGCCCATCGGGCCGACGGCCAGTGCGGCGTAGAGCAGCACCATCGCGATGGTGCCGACCGCCGCGGTGTAGACCGACAGCCACAGCACTGATGAGGACAGCGTGCCCGGCACGATGGTGAGGGCGAGCAGAGTGACGACGATCGCACCCGCGGGGTAGGAGACGGTGAGCACCCGCAGTGCTCCGATCCTGCGGGTCGCGAGGCCGCCACCGAAGTCGGCGATGCCCCACGCGATACTCGAGATGAGGGCCAGCAGCGCGGCCATCGGTGCCTCCTGATGTGAACGGTCGGCACACTCTGGCAGAACGCTCGCGAGGGCCCTCCACCGCCGGGATACTTCGAGTCATGCCCACGATCTCCCGTCTCAGCGCGGCAACCCTGGATTCGCTGCCTTCGAAAGTCCACGTGCCCGAATACGATCGATCGACTGTCACGCCCGGCATCGCCCACATCGGCGTGGGTAACTTCCACCGCGCTCATCAGGCCTTGGTGGTCGACCGACTACTGAACGCCGGTGAGGCCCGTGACTGGGGCATCCTCGGCATCGCCCTGCTGCCCGGCGACGAGCGTCTTGCCCGCGCGATGCAGGCACAGGACGGCCTCTACGCGCTCGTGGAGAAGTCGTCCGACGGCACATGGGACTACCGGGTCATCGGCAGCATCCTCGGAGTGCTCTTCGCCCCCGATGGCGTCGATGCGGTGATCGAGGCACTTGCTGACCCGCGTATCCGCATCGTCTCCCTGACGATCACGGAAGGTGGGTACAACTTCGATCGACTCACGGGTGAGTTCATGGTCGACACCCCTGTCGTGGCCGCCGAACTGGTTCCCGGCGCCGCACCGGCATCGGTCTTCGGCATCATCTGCGCTGCTCTGGATCGTCGTCGTTCCCGCGGAATCGAGCCCTTCACGATCATGTCCTGCGACAACATCCAGCACAACGGGGATGTCGCCCGCCGCATGTTCCTGGCATTCGCCGAGCGGAGCAACACCGACCTCGCAACGTGGATGGCCTCGTCGGTCGCATTCCCCAACTCGATGGTTGACCGCATCACACCGATGACCACGCCGGAGGACGTCGAGGCCGTCAGTGCCGAGTTGGGTGTGCGGGACGAATGCCCGGTCGTGTGCGAGCCGTTCTTCCAGTGGGTCCTTGAGGAGCACTTCCCGCTGGGTCGACCGCCCGTCGAACAGGCCGGTGTCCAGGTCACCGACGATGTCTCGCCTTACGAGAAGATGAAACTGCGTCTGCTCAATGGCAGCCACCAGGGCCTGTGCTACTTCGGCCACCTCGCCGGCTACGGACTCGTGCATGACGCCACCCAGGATCCCGCCATCGCGACCTTCCTGCGTCGCTACATGGACGAGGAGGCCACACCGACTCTTGACCCGGTCGCGGGGGTTGACCTTGAGGCCTACAAGGCAGAGTTGATCGCGAGGTTCAGCAACCCGGAGGTGCGCGACACGGTGCCGCGCCTGTGTGCGGAGTCGTCGGACCGTATCCCCAAGTGGCTCATCCCGGTGGTGCGTGACCGCCTCGGGCAGGGAGGTGCCGTGCCGATGTCGGCGGCCATCGTCGCGAGCTGGGCACGCTATGCGGAGGCCGTCGACGAGAACGGTGAACCCATCGCCATCGTCGATCCCCTCAAGGACGAACTCGTGCCCATCGCGCAGCGGCAGGCGGAGGAGCCTCTGGCCTTTCTGGAGAACCGCACGCTCTTCGGTGACCTCGTCGATGACCCCCGTTTCACCGAGCCGTACCTCGAGGTGCTCCAACGCCTGCATACTGACGGGTCGAAGGCCACCGTGGCGTGGCTGGCGTCCGGAGATTGAGGAGAGCATCGTGAGCACCACCGATCTGCCGACCCGTCAGCGTGCAAGCGTCCTTGACACCGACCTTCGACTCTCCGTCGAAGAGCGACCCGTCCCGACGCCCGGACCCGGTGAGGTGCTGGTGCGCGTCCGGTCCGTGGGTGTGTGCGGCAGCGACATCCACTACTTCGAGCATGGTCGTATCGCCGACTTCGTCGTCGAGACCCCGCTCGTGCTCGGGCACGAGGCGTCCGGAGAAGTCGTTGCGGTCGGTGACGGAGTCGATCTCGCGGTCGGCTCCCGCGTCGCGATGGAACCGGGTGTGCCATGCGGCTCCTGCGATCAGTGCCGAGCCGGTCGCTACAACCTCTGCCCGGATGTCCGCTTCTTCGCGACGCCGCCGATCGACGGGGCCTTCGCCGAGTACGTGGTGCTTCCCGAAGCCTTCGCTCACCAAGTGCCGGACTCGGTGTCGTACGACGCGGCAGCACTGTTGGAGCCGTTGTCCGTCGGCGTGTGGGCATGTGAGAAGGCTGGTGTCCGGGTCGGCACCAGGGTGCTGGTCACCGGCGCTGGCCCGATCGGGGTGATGGCCGCACTGGTCGCACGCGCGAACGGCGCAACGGAGATCACGATCAGCGACGTCAATCCCGATCGTCTGGCCCGCGCTGCCGAGCTCGGCTTCGCGACCATCGACTCGAGGTCGATGGCGCTGCCGGATGCGGTGGAAGCCGATGCGCTGCTGGAGTGCAGTGGCGCAGCCCCGGCCATCGATCAGGGGATCCGGTCGGTGGCACCGGCCGGCTGGGTCGTCCTCGTCGGCATGGCCCCGAGCACGATGGTCGAACTCCCCCACGGCGTCATCCAGGCCAAGGAGCTGTGGGTCACCGGGACGTTCCGCTACGCGCACACGTATCCGAAGGCTGTGGCCCTCGTGGCGTCAGGAGCGATCGATCTGGACGCTCTGGTGTCGAAGACCTTCGGCCTCGACGAGGTGGAGCAGGCGCTGACATACTCGCGGCAGGATCCTGCGGCGATGAAGGTGATCGTCCGCGTCGCGGAATAGTCAGTAGCCGACCCCCTGCCGTCTCAGCAGATGGAGTCACGTATCGAGCGCGGTGCAGCCAGCGGTCCGCCCTCGTCGCAGGCCTCGATTGCGGAGGTGAGGACCCAGTCGCCCTCGAGCCCGCGGAACACGAACGTCTCCTCGGTCTTGGCGTCGGGTGCCTTCACCACCACTGTGGCGACCGACCAGCCCTCGGCGCAGGTCAGGCTCAGCGTCTCGCCGAGCTCGGCATCAGAATCGCTGAGGATGTGCTCGACCTCGTCGGTGACGCCGGCGACATCGCACGAGGCGTCCACATTGGCGG
>JAURME010000065.1 GCA_030830865.1 Candidatus Nanopelagicales bacterium
GAGGGTCGCGAGGACCCGTGCCTGCTCCAGGGCCTCGTCCTCGGAGTCCGTCGTGATGTGGACGACGCCACTGCGGCGACCGTGCGGCTCAGGGCCGCCGAGGCGGTCCATGTCGACGTCCTCGCCGGTGACGGAGCGGACGACCTCCGGGCCGGTGACGAAGATGCGGCCCGCCGGGCCGAGGATGACGATGTCGGTCAGTGCCGGTCCATACGCCGCACCACCGGCGGCGGGACCGAGCACCACGGAGATCTGCGGGACCTTGCCCGAGATGCGGGTCTGGGCGGCGAAGACCCGGCCGACACCGTCGAGGCTGGCGACTCCCTCACGGAGGCGGGCGCCGCCGGAGTGCCACAGGCCGATCACGGGGGCGGAGTCGGCGAAGGCACGGTCGTAGGCGGTGATGATGGCGCGGCAGCCCTCATTGCCCATCGCGCCGCCCTGCACGGTCGGATCCGTGGCGAACGCGACGACGTGCGTGCCTTTGGCGAGCCCGACACCGGCGATGACACCACGGTCGTCGACCGGTGTGATGGTCGTGAACTCGCCGTTGTCAAAGAACTTCCCGAGGCGGACGAGCGGATGACGCGGGTCGAGTTCGGTGTCGGCGGCCGCCTGGGTCATGTCATGCGCTCCTGAAGACGAGGGCGACGTCATGGCCGCCGAATCCGAACGAGTTGTTCAGGGCGGCGATGTCGCCCGTGGGGAGTGCGCGGGGCGCACCGGCGGCGACATCGAGGGTGACCTCGGGATCCTTGTCGACGAGGTTCGCTGTCGGCGGCACGAGTCGGTCGCGCAGGGCAAGGATCGTGAAGACCGACTCGATGGCGCCGGCCCCCCCGAGGAGGTGGCCGGTCATCGACTTGGTGCCCGTGACCACGACGTTGTCGGTGTGGTCACCGAGCGCGCCGCGGATGGCGACGGACTCGGCGATGTCGCCTTGGGGCGTCGACGTGGCGTGGGCGTTGATGTGGACGATGTCGGTGGGCGAGAGGCCGGCATCCTCGATCGCGAATCCCATGGCACGGGCGGCCCCGAGACCCTCGGGGTCGGGCTGCGCGATGTGATGGCCGTCGGAGGTCAGGCCGGCACCGCCGTAGATGCCGAGGATGGTGGCGCCGCGAGCAGCGGCGAACTCGGCGGACTCCAGGACCATGACGCCGGCACCCTCGCCCATGACGAAGCCGTCTCGGCCGAGGTCGTAGGGGCGGGAGGCGGCGGTGGGGTCGTCGTTGCGGGTCGACAGGGCGCGCATGGCGGCGAAGCCGGCCATGGTGATGGGGTGGATGACGGCCTCCGTCCCGCCGCAGACGACGACGTCGGCGCGGCCGGTCTGGATCATCCGGGCTGCGTAGGAGACGGCCTCGGCGCCGGAGGCGCAGGCGCTGACCTGGCCGTGGACCCCGGCGCGTGCGCCGACCTCGAGGCCGACGATGGCGGCCGGCCCGTTGGGCATGATCTGCGTGACCATGTGCGGAGAGATGCGGGAGGGGCCGCGGTCGAGCAGGGTGTCGTAGGCGTCCATGAGAGACGTCAGGCCGCCCATGCCCGTCGAGATGACGGCACCGAGTCGGTTGGGGTCGATCTCGGGTTTCCCGGCCTGCGCCCACGCCTCGCGCGCCGCGACGAGGGCGGCCTGCTGGCTGCGGTCCAGGCGTCGGGCCTCCACCCGCTCCACGACCTCCGCCGGGTCGACGGCCATGATCCCGGCGATCTTCGCGGGCTGCTCGGCCACCCAGGGCGCGTCGATGACGCTGATCCCGGATGTGCCGGCGAGCAGGGCCTGCCAGGTGGACTCGACATCACCGCCGACGGGCGTGGTCATGCCCAGTCCGGTGACAACGACTTCGCGACTCATGGTCGCTCCTCCTCGGTGACGGGGTGGGGGTGCGGTCGGCGACTCGGGGAGCCTCCTCGAGCCGCCGACCGGCGGGTGTTCCAGTGCGCGGGCAGCGCCCGCGCAGGCGGCTACTGGTTGGCCGCGATGTAGGCGACGGCGTCGCCGACGGTCTTGAGGTTCTTGACCTCGCTGTCCGGGATCTTCACGCCCCACTTGTCCTCGGCGGCCATGACGACCTCCACCATGGACAGCGAGTCGATGTCGAGGTCGTCGACGAACGACTTGTCCGACTGGACGTCCTCGACGGGGACACCGGCGACCTCGTTCACGATGACGGCGAGGCCGTCGAGGATCTCCTGGCTCATCTGCATTCCTTTCGGTCTCCGCCGGGGCGGAGGGTTGTCGGTTCTACTGGTCAGGGGAAAAGGGACTGTGGTGAGCACCCTACGGGCGGGGTCAGGGCAGCGTCACGACCTGAGCTGCGTAGACCAGGCCGGCGCCGAATCCGATGGTCAGGGCGGTGCCGCCGTGCGGGATCTCCTCGGCATCGAGCATCGCCTTCATGGCGATGGGGATCGACGCGGCAGAGGTGTTGCCGGTGTACGCGATGTCGCGAGCGACGGGGACGTGCTCAGGCAGCTTCAGGGCTCGGACCATGGCATCGGTGATGCGCATGTTCGCCTGATGCGGGATGAAGGCGTCGAGGTCGTCCGCAGAGACACCGGCCACCTCGAGTGCCTGTCGGGCGACCTTGGCGACCTCGCCGACGGCCCAACGGAAGACCTGCTGGCCCTGCATCTCCAGCGCGGGGAAGATGTCGCCGCCCTCGGTCTTGTACTCGATGAGGGACTGGGTCATGGTGATGGCGTCCAGCTGGCCACCGTCGGAGCCCCAGACGACCGGTCCGATCGCGGGCACGTCAGAGGGTCCGACCACCACGGCGCCGGCGCCGTCCGCGAAGAGGAAAGCGGTGCTGCGGTCGTCGAAGTCCACCCAGTCGGACAGCTTCTCCACGCCCACGACGACGACGTACGCGCAACTGCCGGTGCGGACGAGGCTGTTGGCCAGTTCGAGTCCGTAGCAGAAGCCGGCACATGCGGCGGAGATGTCCATCGCAGCGGCGCCGTTCGTGCCGATGCGGTGCGCGACCTCGGCGGCTGCGGAGGGGGTCTGGTAGGGGTGCGTCACTGTGGCGAGCAGCACCATGCCGATCTGCTCGGGCGCGATGCCAGCCCGTTCGATGGCCTCGTTCGCAGCCACCGTCGCCATGTCGGCGACGCTCTCGTCCGCTGCGGCATGCCTGCGCTCGATGATCCCGGAACGTTCGCGGATCCACTCATCGGAGGAGTCGATGCGCTCGCAGAGCTCGTCGTTCGTCACAATCCTGTCAGGGCGGTAGGAGCCGACGGACAGGATGCGCCCGTGCGCGGCGCCGGTGATTGGGCGAATCGCGGCGGTCATGCGGTGGAGTCCTGACCGACGGGATGCAGACGCACAATCGGCTGTCCCGGGGCGATGGGGTCGCCATCCTCGACGAGCCACTCCACGACCATGCCGCCGTGGGGTGCGACGACAGGAATGGTGTCGCGCAGCGTCGCCACATGGCCGACCGTGGCGCCGACCGGGATCTCCTCGCCCACGCCGGTGGAGCCGGCCAGGCGGAAGGTGCCCTTGATCGGAGCCACGAGCATGCGCCAGGTGGGGTGCGTGTCGAGGCCGGATGGCTTGCCGTGGTCGTTGATCAGGCGCCAGGCGGCGGGCAGGTCGTCAGGGGTCTTCAGGGCGAGCGTCTCAACGCCGGGAAGGGCGCGCTTGATCAGGCCGGTCAGGGTGCCTGCCGGGGGGATCTCGATGACGGCGGTGACGCCGATGTCGCGCATCGTGTCCATGCACAGGTCCCAGCGCACCGGGCTGCTCACCTGCGTCACCATCCGGCCGAGCACCTCCCGACCGTCGTGGACGATCTGGCCGTCGGCGTTGGAGATGAGAGGGATGCGCGGATCGTGGGTGCTGATCGCCTTGGCGTAGCCCGCGAGCGTGCTGACGGCCGGGGCCATGTGCTCGGTGTGGAACGCGCCGGCGACCTCCAGCGGACGCACGCGGGCGCCCTCCGGCGGATCCGCTGCGAAGGCCTCGAGCTGGGCGAGCGTGCCGGCCACCACGATCTGACCTGCCCCATTCATGTTGGCCGGGGTGAGACCGTGCTCGGTGGCCTTGGCCACGACGACGCCGGGCTCCCCGCCGAGGACGGCGCTCATGCCGGTCGGGGTGACCGCAGCGGCGGCGGCCATGCCCCGGCCGCGCTCGCGGACGAACACCATGGCCTGCTCGGCCGTGAGGACGCCGGAACCGACGGCCGCGGTGATCTCACCGACCGAGTGGCCGGCGCCGGCCCCGATGCGCGAGAACGCATTGGCGGGGTGGGGAAACAGGCTCAGCAGCGTGACCAGGCCGGCACCGACGATGAGCGGCTGGGCCACGGCGGTGTCGCGGATGGTGTCGGAGTCGGACGACGTGCCGTGCTCCACCAGGTCCATGCCAGCGACCGCGGACAGCCATTCGAGGCGGTCGCGGACTCCGGGGATCTCGAGCCAGGGGGTGAGGAAACCGGGTGACTGGGAGCCCTGTCCGGGCGCGACGACAACGAGCACGGTCGTAGCCTTCCGTGAAGTCGAGGGGACGCGCGCTGCTGACGCCACCAATGTCAGGAGGTGAGAATTGTAGGAATCCTACAACTATGGGGTAAAGGGGTCGTTCAGAAGGCGCCCCAGAGTGAGGCCGATCCGCAGCGTGAAGGCTCCCCGGGGATCGGTGGGGCTGTACCCGGTGAGGTCGGTGATGCGGCGCAGGCGGTAGCGCACGGTGTTGGGGTGGATGAACAGCGCTCGGGCGGTGGCCTCGAGCGAAGGGGTGCGCTCGAGGAAGGCGCTCGCGGTGTCGTACAGGGCGGCGTCGCTCATCAGGGGCTCGTGGACGAGGCGGATGAGGGTCGTCGTGGCGTCCGTGTCGCCCCGCAGCGCGCGCTCCGGGAGTAGATCCGATGCCAGTACCGGACGGGGCGCATCAGGCCAGCCCCACGCCGCATCGAGTCCCTGCATCGTCGAGCGCGCGGCCTCGGGCACCTGTGCCACCCCCTCGACGGGCGCGCTGACCACGACCGGTCCGGGGCCGAAGTGCGGGGTGAACAGTCGTGCCGTCCGCAGCGGGTCGGCACCGCCCTCGGCCACGGCCAGCAGCGTGGTGCCGTGGATCCCGCTGAGAAGAGCGAGCGAGTGATGCTCGGCGGTACGCCTGAGTACCTCCAGTGCGGTGCCGGCGTCGCCTACCGGAGCAGCGCCGGCCATGACGATGAGGATGCTGGATGCCGACCATCCCAATGCTGCGACGCGGCCCAGGACCGAGTCGTCCACCTCATCACGCAGCAGGGCGTCGACGACGAGCGCCTCGAGACGGGCGTCCCAGGCTCCTCGCGCCTCTGCTGCACGGGCGTAGACCTCCGCGGTCGAGAAGGCGATCTCGCGGGAGTACCGCAGAACAGCGAGCCGCAGGAGCGGTCGGTCGCCCTCGGCCACCAGCTCCTCGATGGCGGTCTCGACGATCGCCACGGTGGCGCGCACGAGATCGACGGTCTGCTCCAGGGAGATGACGCGCGCCAGTTCCGAGGGAGCGGCCCCGAACACGTCGGCTGTGAGCGCCGGGGGGCGGTCCGGGGACGCGTACCAGTCGATGAAGGCGGTGATGCCCGCCTGGGCCACCAGGGACACCCAGGAGCGCTCATCCGGACCGAGCTCGCGGAACCACGGCAGGGTCTCGTCCATCCGTCGCGTCGCGGCGGTCGTGAGTTCGCCCGTGGCCCGGGTGAGCGCTGCCGTCTCGTGACGCGCGCCCCGCTCGGCCGGGCTGCCCAGGGTCGGCTTCGACACGGTGCGCTAGCCGACCTGGATGCCGACGATGCTTCCGATCGCGTACGTCACCAGTGCGGCGCCCGCCCCCCAAAGAAGCTGGCGCGCGGCGGAGAACACCACGCCGCGACCGGACAGTCGACCGACGACACCACCGACGACCACCATCGCGATGAGGGCGAGGCTGATCGCCAGGATGAGAGGGATCGTGGTGGACGCGCCGTCACCCATGAAGAACAGGTAGGGGATGACCACCACCGAGGCGCCGATGGCAAAGGCGAGGAAACTGGACAGGGCAGCCTTGATGGGGGAGCCGAGCTCGCTCGGGTCGAGTCCGAGCTCCTCGCGGGCGAGCGTGTCCAGAGCCGTCTTGGGATCACCCATGATCTGTCGGGCGACCTCAGCCGCCTGCTCGCGTCCGAGGCCCTTGGCCCGATAGATCAGCTCGAGCTCCTTCATCTCCTCCTCGGGCTTCTCCCTGAGCTCCGCCGCCTCCATCTCGATCTCGCGGCGGAAGAGGTCCCGCTGGCTGGCGACGCTCACGTACTCGCCGGCAGCCATGCTGAAGGCCCCGGCCAGCAGGCCGGCGAGTCCGGCGAAGAGGATGGTCGAATTGCTCGGAGCGGCTCCGGCAAATCCCATGACCAGGGCGGTGTTCGAGACAAGGCCGTCGCTCACGCCGAAGACCGCAGCGCGCATGGACCCCGACTTGTCCGTACGGTGCCACGACTCACCGCCGGAGACGGCCTTGCGTGACGACAGCATCGTCATGGCAGCGCCCGGCTGCTCCAGCGAGGTACGCATCTGCTGGAACATCTCGACGTGCTCGCGCTCGTCCTGAGACATGAAGTCCGGCGCCTCGGGCTCGTCGTCGTACATGCCGGCGTCGGCTCCCTCTGCCTCCTCCAGGTGCCTCAGTACGTCGACGAAGCCAGCACTCTGCGCACGGGCGACGAGGGCCGCGTCGGAGACGTCCAGCGTCGTCGGCGCCGGAGGCACTTCGATGCCGTTCTCCTCGAGCTTCGCAACCCAGTGAGCGGCGTGCTCGTCCTCGATACTGGCGAGCTCGAGCATCGCCTCACGTCGGTCGCCGTCGACGAGCTCCGCGAGCGACCGGTACAGCAGCGAGGCGTTGCGCTCCGCCTGGAGGTAGCGCAGGAAGCGCCGAGGGTCGTTCGCCATGGTCAGCCGCTGCCCTCGGTGTTCCCGGCATCGGCCGCTGCCGGATCGTCAAGCTGGTACCGCGCGATCGCCTCGGCGATGCGCGTGCCGTCGAACTCCCCGGCATCGGCGAGGCGAGCGAGGGCCTGGACCGTGATCGACTCAGCGTCGACGAGGAAGTGCCGACGCAGCGCACCGCGGGTGTCGGACATCCCCCAGCCGTCAGTGCCGAGGGACACGAAGTCACCGGGCACCCAATCGCGGATCTGGTCCTGCACGGCGCGCATGTAGTCGGACACGGCGATGACAGGTCCGGGCCGACCGGTGAGCCGCTCGGTCACGTAGGCGACACGAGGCTCGTCTCCGGGGTGGAGCAGGTTGTGCCGGTCCACGGCCAGGCCGTCGCGGCGGAGCTCGTTCCAGGACGTCACGGACCAGACGTCCGCCTGCACGCCCCACTCATCCCGCAGGAGTTCCTGCGCCTTGAGTGCCCAGTTCACGCCGACGCCGCTGGCGAGCAGTTGGGCACGCGGGCCCTGCGCGTCAGCCGGTGCCGCGCTGATCAGGTGCATACCGCGCAGGATGCCGTCGACGTCAACGTCCTCCGGCTCGGCCGGCTGGACATACGGCTCGTTGTACATGGTCAAGTAGTAGTAGACGTTCTCCGGATCGTTGCCGTACATCCGGCGCAGACCGTCCTTGAAGATGTGGCCGATCTCGTAGGCATAGGCAGGGTCGTAAGCCACGACTGCAGGGTTGGTCGCGGCAAGCAGATGCGAGTGGCCATCCTCGTGCTGCAGGCCCTCGCCGTTGAGGGTCGTGCGCCCGGCGGTGGCGCCGATGACGAAGCCCCGCGTCATCTGGTCCATGGCGGCCCAGAAGCCGTCACCCGTGCGCTGGAAGCCGAACATCGAGTAGAAGATGTAGATCGGGATCATCGGCTCGTCGTGGGTGGAGTACGACGTGCCGACGGCGGTGAACGACGCCACCGAACCGGCCTCGTTGATGCCCTCGTGGAGGATCTGACCCTGCTGGGACTCCTTGTAGCTGAGCATGAGCTCGCGGTCGACCGACAGGTACTGCTGTCCATGCGGGGAGTAGATCTTCGCGGTCGGGAACAGCGAGTCCATGCCGAAGGTGCGTGCCTCGTCCGGGATGATCGGCACGAACCGGGGCCCGATCTCCGGGTCCTTCATGAGGTCCTTCAGCAGGCGTACGAACGCCATGGTCGTGGCGACCTCCTGCTTGCCCGAGCCGCGCTTGACGACGGCGTAGGCCTCGTCCGCGGGCTGTGCCAGGGGCTTGGAGACCGAGCGTCGTGACGGGTAGGAGCCACCGAGCTCGCGTCGGAGATGGTGCATGTACTGCATCGCCTCGTCCTGTGGCTCCGGGTGGTAGTACGGCGGCAGGTAGGGGTTCTCCTCCAGCTGGGCATCCGTGATCGGGATGTGCAGCCGGTCGCGGAACTCCTTGAGGTCGTCGAGCGTGAGCTTCTTCATCTGGTGCGTGGAGTTGCGGCCCTCGAAGTGCGAGCCGAGGGTCCACCCCTTGATGGTCTTCGCGAGGATGACGGTCGGCTGTCCCTTCACCTGCGATGCGGCGTCGTATGCGGCATACATCTTGCGATAGTCGTGGCCGCCGCGCTGCAGGCTCCAGATGTCCTCGTCGCTCCAGGCCTCGACGAGCTTCGCGGTGCGGGGGTCACGGCCGAAGAAGTGCTCGCGGACGAACGCGCCGTCCTCGGTCTTGAAGGTCTGGAAGTCGCCGTCGGGCGTGTTGTTCATGATGTTGACGAGGGCCCCGTCGCGGTCTGCTGCAAGCAACTGGTCCCACCGGCGTCCCCAGACGACCTTGATGACATTCCATCCGGCGCCGCGGAACAGGCTCTCGAGCTCCTGGATGATCTTCCCGTTGCCCCGGACCGGGCCGTCGAGACGCTGCAGGTTGCAGTTCACGACGAAGGTGAGGTTGTCGAGCTCCTCGCGGGCCGCGAGCGACAACGCTCCCACCGCATCGACCTCGTCGGTCTCGCCATCTCCGAGGAAGGCCCACACGCGCTGCTGTGAGGTGTCCTTGATGCCGCGGTCGTGGAGGTACTTGTTGAAGCGTGCCTGGTAGATCGCATTGAGCGGGCCGATGCCCATGGACACCGTCGGGAACTGCCAGAACCACGGCATGAGGCGGGGATGCGGGTACGACGGCAGACCACCGCCCGGGTGGGACACCTCCTGGCGGAACCCGTCCATCTGGTGCTCGGTGAGCCGGCCCTCGACGAACGCACGGGCGTAGACGCCGGGGGACGCGTGGCCCTGGAAGAACACCTGGTCCCCGCCTCCGGGATGGTCCGGACCGCGGAAGAAGTGGTTGAAGCCGACCTCGTAGAGGGTCGCCGATGAGGCGTAGCTGGAGATGTGCCCACCGACGGAGACCCCCGGGCGCTGGGCTCGGTGCACCATGATCGCCGCGTTCCAGCGGATCATGCGGCGAATCTGCTTCTCGAGCTTCTCGTCACCCGGGAAGGACGGTTCGCGCTCCGGCGGGATGGTGTTGATGTAGTCCGTGCTCCGTAGGCTCGGCACGCCGACGTTCTGCTCGGCGGCCCGGCGCAGAAGCGACAGCATCAGATAGCGCGCCCGGTAGCTGCCGGCATTCTCGACAACGCGGTCGAACGACTCGATCCACTCGGACGTCTCATCCGGGTCGACGTCGACGTACTGAGTGGGCAGGCCACTGGCGATGAGGGGGTCGCGGTCGCGTCCGAGGGTCACGGCAGTCCTTCGACTCGGGCGGGCTCGGGATCGCCGGGCCCGGCGGGCGGGTCTTGCGGGTGTGGGTCCATCCTTGCGCATCGTGCTCGACCACGCCCCGTCGACCGTCGACTCGTCGACGTCCTGGCAAGAATGGTCTCAATTCGGCCCGATGGCTTGCGCTGGGAGCCAAGGTCCGGTGGACTACGGACCACAGGAGGCCGTGAGGGGACACTCACAGGCCGAGACGACAAGGAGTGACGTGGCCCCCGTTGTGGACGACGAGGCGCGCATGCGTGCCGGTCGACTCGGGCTCGAGCCCGGGATCACCGTCCAGGAGATCAACTACGACACCGATGTCGATGAGGGGCTGCGCCTGGCCGTCGAGGAGATCATCGGCGGTGAGACCGTGGACGAGGACTACGACGATGTCGTCGACGTGGTCCTCATGTGGTGGTGTGAGGACGACGGCGACCTTGCCGACGGCCTCCTCGATGCCATCGGCCCGCTGGCCGACCACGGCGTCGTCTGGCTGCTGACGCCCAAGCCGGGAGTCGAGGGCCATATCGAGGCCGAGGACATCTCCGACGCCGCACCGATTGCGGGCCTGCAGCAGACGAGCACCATCAGCGCTGCGGCGGACTGGCAGGGCACGCGATTGGTTGCCCCGCGCGCCAAGCGCTGACGCGGTGGGCTCGCCAATCCCGACAGTCGGGGAGACAGCACCCGACTTCACGCTGAGCAACCAGTACGGCGAGCAGATCTCGCTCTCGGACTTCCAAGGCAGGAAGAACGTCGTAGTCATGTTCTATCCGTTCGCGTTCACCGGGACCTGCACCCGTGAACTGGGGGTCCTACGGGATCGCCCTGCGGACTTCGACAACGACGACACCGTGACTCTCAGCATCTCCTGCGACAGTGTCCCGTCGCTGAAGGTGTTCTCGATGCAGGAGAACCTCACCCACCATCTCCTCAGCGACTACTGGCCACACGGTGAGGTGTCCCGGGCGTATGGCGTGTTCCTGGAGGACAAGGGCTTCGCGACCCGCGGCACGTTCGTCATCGACAAGGAGGGCGTGATCCGCTGGCTGGTCGTGAACCCACCGGGCGAGGGCCGGGACGCCGACCACTACGCCGCGGCGCTAGCGGCTCTTCGCTGATTCCATATCTGGGCGTCACACCCCGGGGATCATGCGACGCCCAGATATGGAATGACCGTGCTCGTGGGCCCGCGCTGATGGGCCCACTCCGTCGCCGCGCCCCGCGCTTGCTCGCTCGTGGGCCTAGACGGACTCGAACCGCCGACATCCTCCTTGTAAGGGAGGCGCTCTAGCCAACTGAGCTATAGGCCCGCAGGGAGGCTACCGATCCGGTCGCCGGCGGGGGAGGGCTGGGTAGCCTGAGGCCATGCCCGCCACTGTCGGCCACATCATCGGCCTGCTCGAGGATCGGTATCCACCGGCGCTCGCCGAGGACTGGGACGCCGTCGGCCTCGTATGTGGCGATCCCAACGCCACCATCTCTCGCGTCTTGTTCGCCGTTGATCCCGTTCGCGACGTCGTTGATGAGGCACTTGTGCTGCAGGCCGACCTCATCGTCACTCATCACCCCCTGTTGCTGCGGGGAGTCCACTCCGTTGCCCCCGTGACCCACAAGGGGACGGTGCTCCACACGCTCATCACGCACGGAATCGCCCTCTACTGCGCGCACACCAACGCCGACCACGCCTCTCCCGGGGTGTCCGATGCGTTGGCTGACGTTCTGGGCATCGGCGACGTCGTACCACTGGTGCCCTCGGCGCACGATCCACGCGTCGGGACCGGACGCGTCGGCCGTCTCGACGAGACCTTGACCCTTGAAGCCTTCGTCGACCGCGTCGCCGAACGGCTGCCGGTCACCCATCACGGTGTGCGGGTGTCCGGGGACCTCGAGCGTCTCGTCGAGACGGTTGCCGTGTGCGGCGGGTCGGGCGACGCCTTCCTCGATGTCGCGGCGCAGGTCGCCGATGTCTATGTCACGTCGGACCTGCGCCACCACCGGGCCCAGGACCATCTGGTCGACGGCGGCTGTTCCCTGATCGACGTGGCGCACTGGGCCAGCGAGTGGCCGTGGCTCCCCGTCGCCGCGGGGGCATTGCAGCACGACGTGCAGGTCCTCGGCACTACGGTGGAGGTCCACGTGTCCACGATCGTCACCGACCCCTGGACCCTGCACCGAGGGAGCCCGTCCTGAAAGCCGACCCCGCGATCCAGCTCCTCCTGCTCGATGTGCAGGAGCACGACACCCGCCTGACTCAGCTGGATCACCGAGCCACGCACCTGCCGGAATCCGCTGAGCTCGCCGAGGTCGAGGCACGACTTCGCCGATCGCGAGACGAGGTCGTCGCGGCCGAGACCATCGCCAGCGATCTGGAGGATGAGCAGAAGCGCGCTGACCGCGATGTCGAGCAGGTCCGCGAACGGCGCGCCCGCGACCAGGAACTGCTCGACTCTGGCTCGATCGGGGACCCCAAGCAGCTGCAGTCCATCCAGGCCGAGCTCGAGAATCTTGTGCGCCGCCAGACGGACCTCGAGGACGTCGAGCTGGAGATCATGGAGCGAGTCGAGGGCGCTCGGGCGGCGGTCGCCCAGCTCACAGTCGAGCGCGACGAACATGCGGCGCAGCAGGAATCCCTGGCGGCCACGGTCCAGGCGAAGTTGTCTGAGATCGCCGAGGAACGACGCGGTGTCGAGGCGGAGCGGCAGGAGATCGCGGCAGGCGTCGCGCCGGAACTTCTTGCCCTCTACGACAAGATCCGCGGCGAGCACGGTGGCGTCGGCGCCGCACCTCTGCACCGCGGTGCGTGTCAGGGCTGCCGGCTCACACTGCCTCCCACGGAGCTCGAGGAGCTCCGTGCAGCGCCGGCGGACGAGGTGGTCCGTTGCGAGGAGTGCCGACGGATCCTGGTCCGAACCCCGGAGTCGGGTCTGTAGTCCGTGTCGCGTTCCCTGATCGTCGAGGCTGACGGCGGCTCCCGAGGCAATCCCGGGCCGGCCGCCTACGGAGCCGTCGTCCGCGATGCCACCACCGGTGCCCTGCTGGCGGAGCTCGCCGAGTACCTCGGCGAGGTGAGCAACAACGTCGCCGAGTATCGGGGGGCGATCGCGGGACTGGAGCACGCGCGGGAGATCGATCCCGAGGCCAACGTCGAGGTGCGCCTGGACTCCAAGCTGGTGGTCGAGCAGATGAGCGGACGCTGGCAGATCAAGCACCCCGCCATGCGCGACCTGGCCAAGCAGGCGCGTGCCGTGATGCCTCCGGGCCAGGTGACGTACGTGTGGGTGCCGCGCGCGGAGAACGCGGCGGCCGACGCCCTCGTCAATGAGATGATCGACGCAGCCCTCGCCGGAACCGGCGGGTCCATCCGTCGACTCGACGGCGTCGCCGCCGAGGACGAGTTGGCGGAGGACGTGGTCGGCAGCATCGAGGTCGAGCACAGCCGTGCCGTGATCCAGGAGGCGGCGGCCAAGCCCCCACGAGTCGTGATCGGCTGGGCGAATTCGGCCCCCCCGACCTACACCGTGATGGCTCGTCACGGAGCAACCGAGCTGAGTCTGGAGAAGCGCTTCAGCGGCCGGGGCGGATTCGACGCCCCGCTCGCCCGGCTCGGTGAGCAGCAGGCGGAGGCACTCGCCTTCGAGCTGGCCACCCGCCGCGACATCGAACGCATCATCGCGTCGCCCCTCCTGCGCACCCGCCAGACCGCCCAGATCGTGGCCGATGCGCTGGGACTCCCGGTCGAGGTCATGGACGGCTTTGCCGAGTGCGGTTTCGGGGATTGGGACGGTCACACTTTCGCGGAGGTCCGCGAACGGTGGCCTCTGGAACTGGAGGAGTGGCTGGCATCGACCTCGGTTGCTCCCCCTGGCGGTGAGTCCTTCGAGGCCTGCCAGGCGCGGGTGCTCAGTGCCCGACGCGACCTGGTGGAGAGGTATCCCGGCGAACGCGTCCTCGTCGTTGCCCACGTGACCCCGATCAAGGTGATGGTGGCTCATGCGGTGGGAGCACCGCTGGACAGCCTGTACCGCATGGAGCTGCCGCCCTGCTCCTTGAGCGCCCTCGCCTGGTTCCCGGATGGGAACTCCTCGATGTTCAGCTTCGCGGAGGCGTCCCACCTGCGGGAGATCAACACCCCAGACGGCGTGTAGTCCGGGCTACGCGCGCAGGATCACGTCCAGGACCTGGACGGCGCCCCTCGCAGGAGGTGACAACTCCACCTCATGACCGGCGTCCGAGAGGATGTCCATGAGGTCGTCGATCGTCGTGGCTCGTCGACGGGACTGCGCCAGTGAACGCGCGGCCAGTCCCTTCGTGGCCTTGTTGTGGTGGCTCACGACGGTGCGCCTGCCCTTGCGCTCGGTCAGCACGCGGATCGTGACGGCACGACCGGCGGCGGAGTCGGGCAGGGGGCCGAGGGCAACGTACGTGCCCGATCTCATGTCGACGATGAGGTCGTCGCAGGCCGCGAGGAGCCCGGTGATGTGCCCGCGCCATACGGACGACAGCTTCCCGAGTCGAGGGAGCGTGACACCACCGCTGAGGCGATACGACGGGATCGCGTCACTCGGACGCAGCATGCCCCACAGGCCGGACGCGATGGCCACCTGCTGATCGAGTCTCGTGCGGGCGGCACGGGTGAGGGACTCGGCATCGAGTGCCTCGTAGAGCACACCGGTGTACACCTCGATGGCCGGTGCGCAGGGCTCCTGATCGAGCCTGGTGTTGGCGTCCACCTCGCCGTGCTGGGTGGGGCCGAGGCCGAGGGTCGTGGCCGCCTTCGTCACCGATCCGCTGCACAAGCGCGTCAGAGCGGTGAGGACGCGGCTGCGCGCCTCGGTCAGCTCCGGGAAGGAGAGGTTGCCCAGGTCCAAGGTGGGCCCGGACTCCGGGGCGGACTTGCCCTCGCTGGGCGGCAGCAGGATGAGCATCCCTGCAGGCTAGATGGTGACGGTTCCCGGCGTCTCAGCGCGCCGTGAACGTCAGCGGCAGCGAGACGAGGGAGTACAGGAAGAAGCCGGGAGCGCGCTCGAGGGTCGCGCCCGGTGCCAGTGCGATGTCGTCGAGTCGATCGAGAAGGCGGTCGAACGCGATGACCATCTCCTGCATCGCAAGCGGTTGCCCGACGCAGAAGTGCGGACCCCGGGAGAAGGCGACGTGTCGACTCGCATTGCCCCGCGTGATGTCGAACCGATCCGGGGCGTCGAACATCGCCGGATCGCGATTGGCGGCGCCATAGCGGACGTGGATGATCGAGTCGGCGGGAATGTCGACGCCGCTCAGTGTCACATCACGCGTTGTGCGACGGAAGAGACCCTGGACGGAACTGCTGTGACGCAGGGCCTCGTCGGCGAAGTTGCGCAGCAGCGAGCGATCCGATCGCAGCAGCTCCATCTGGTCGGGGTGCTCCAGCAGGAGCAGCATCGCGTTGCCGATGGCGTCCGCGGTGGTGGTGTATCCGCCGGTGATGAGCTGGTTCATCAGGTTCTGCAGTTCGTGCATCGTGAACGGCGCATCGCCCTCGTCGGGCGGAGCGACCATCGCCGAGAGCATGTCGTCGGTGGGCTGCGCCCGCCGCTCCTCGAGGACACCGGCCATGTAGTGCTGGGCCTCGGCCTCCAGGCTCGCGTAGTGCCTCGCCGTGTCCTCATTCGTCAGCAGCCCCTGCGATGGCGCGAGCATGGCGTCAGCCCAGGCCTTGAACGTCGTGATGTCGGAGTCGTCGAGGCCGATCAGGCCGGCGATGACCTTCCCCGGCAACGGGAATGCGAACTCGGCGATGAAGTCGCAGGAGCCGCGGTCGATGAAGGCGTCGATCAGCTCGTCCGTGATGCGCTCGACGTCGGGCAGCATCGCTCGGACCAGGGGAGGTGTGAGCGCCCGGTTGAGCAGGCGCCGGTAGCGGCTGTGGTCGGGTGGATCGGTGCGCTGGAGGGTCTGGACGTGCCCCCAGCCCAGGTCGGCGAGATGCTCCTCGTACACACGGCCGAGGGCAGCAGCAGACTCGCCGACCCGTTGTGACAGTTGGGAGTTGTTCGAGTAGGTGACCGGGTCGGAGAGGATCTCGCGGACGTCGTCGTAGCCGGAGGCCACGTAGAAGCCGGTCTCGGGCATGCGATGGATCGGGGCCTTCTCGTGCAACTCGCGGTAGTGCGCGAAGGGGCACGCGGCGATCTCGGGATCGAGGAGACTGCCCTCGACCTCGGGTGCGGACATGGATCCTCCTGACTCGACTGCGCCCATGGAAGCACAGATGTCATCTAGACGACCCGACGTTGGCGAAGTCGGCGCGCTACCCTTGCGGCGGACGAGCCAGCCGGGTGATCGCGGCACTTCCAGTGTCGAGGAAAGTCCGGACTCCACAGGGCAGGGTGGTGGGTAACGCCCACCCGGGGTGACCCGCGGGACAGTGCCACAGAGAACAGACCGCCGTGAGAGATCGCGGCAAGGGTGAAACGGTGGTGTAAGAGACCACCAGCACTGCAGGTGACTGCAGTGGCTTGGTAAACCCCACCCGGAGCAAGGTCAAAAAGGGCTGGGCGACCAGCCTGCGCAGGTGAGCGGCCCGCTCTATGCCTGCGGGTAGACCGCACCAGGCGGCCGGCAACGGCCGTCGCAGATGGATGATCACCGGTCCGCCTCGGCGGGTCACAGAATCCGGCTTACAGGCTGGCTCGTCCCCTTCGCGGGGTCCTAGTACCCCATGTTCGCCCGGATTCGTCGCCAGTGACCCTCGCGACCATATAGTCCTGCCGTCCGGCACGACGGCCGGCGGTGAGATCGGAGATGACGATGAAGAAGAAGATGATGCGCTCGGCCACCGCGCTCGCCGCGGTCGTGGCCCTGGGCGCTGGTGTGGTGGCCGTCGGTGCCGCTCCTGCCTCGGCGGCGGGACGGGCCAAGGTCAACAACTGCGGTGAATTGGAGATCAAGCCCGGCGACCTGGTGTTCTCGTGCGCCGATGCCAACTCGATGCTTACCGAGATGAAGTGGAAGGGCTGGTCGAACAGCAGGGCCACCGGTACCGGCTACTACGAGGTCAATGACTGCAAGCCGACGTGCGTCGCCGGCACGACCCGCGACTACGCGGTGAAGGTCCGCCTCAACAGTCCGAAGGTCCAGGGCGGCCAGCGGGTCCTCACCAAGGCGACGTTGACCTTCACCAAGCAGAGCCCGACGGGCAAGAAGAAGATGGTCGTCCGGCTTGGCCGTTACACGCCGGTGACCGCGGATCCCACTCCGACCACCGAGCCGGTGGCACCCGCCCCGACGGCAAGCGCTGCGCCGACCGCTCAGGCGACCGCTACGCCGACGGCCACCGCGACCCCGACGGCCACCGCGACCCCGACGGCCACCGCGACCGCCAACACGATCGCTCCGCCCAAGGTGACCATCACCAAGCGCAAGCGTGGGGCCACCTACGCTCTCACCTACGAGCTGACCGCGAGTTCCAAGGCGAAGGGTGGCGAGTTCGGCATCAAGTCGGTCACTGGATTCCAGGCGAACGACGAGGGCGCCGAGCTCTCCAAGGCCTTCCGCTACATGGGCGATGAGTACGGTGCCGGAACGTCCTGGACGGGTGCCTTCACCTGTGATCCGCAGTTCGGCGACCAGATCCGCATCGTCGTGAAGGCCGTGGACGGCCAGACCACGGAGATCAAGGAGAAGCGCGCCTGCTGACGCGCTGACCGCAACGCCTGTCGGCCGGTACCCGTGCTTCGATCGGGTGCCGGCCGACTGCTGTCGTGCTACGGCTAGGACTGGCCTTCCAGTCGGGACGCGACCTGGTTGCACGCCTCGCCGAGAGCCGCGAACTCCTCAGACGAGAGCACGTCGAGCAGGTGCCGACGCACGCTTTCCACATGGTCGGGCGCGGCAGCGATCAGGGTCTTCCATCCGTGGTCGGTGAGGACGGCGAAAGATCCGCGGCGGTCGTCGACACACGCTTCTCGCGCGACGAGGTCGCGCGCAGCCATGCGGTCGATCTGGTGCGACAGTCGACTGCGCGACGACAGGGTCCGGTCGGCGAGGTCGCTCATACGCATGCGTCGCTTGGGGGCCTCCGACAATTGGACGAGGATCTCATAGTCGGTGATGGTGAGATCGTGCTGCTCCTGCAGGTCACGCGACAGGCGGTCGTTCAGCAGGTTGGACGCCGCGAGCCACGCCCGCCAGTGGCCCTGTTCCTCGTCCGTGAGCCAGCGTGTCATGCGTCGAGATCCCATACGCGCACGCCCCCGAGGATGCCCGAGGTGTTGGGGACGACCTCGCCCTTCGGACCGATGTCCGACTCGTCGAGGTGCTTGGCGTTGCCGCCGCCGACGTAGAGATGGTCGAAGAAGTACATGTCATCGAAGGCCTGGATCGCGCTGCGCACGCGCTTCGCCCAGCGCTTGTTCCCGATCTCCTTGCGCTGCGCGTTGCCGAGCGCGATGTCGAACGACATGTCCTTCATGAACGGGCCGTGCGACAGTTCGAAGTGGGGGAGGAGCACGCCATCACTGAACAGGGCCGTGCCGACACCCGTGCCGAGGGTCAGGACGAACTCCACCCCGTCGCCTCGGACCACCGCGCAGCCCTGCATGTCGGCGTCGTTGACCACCTTGGTCGGCAGCTCGAAGGCCTTGGCCAAGGCATGCCCGAGATCGAAGCCGTTCCAGCGCGCCATCATCCCGGGATCCCGCTCGCCGCCGTACTCCAGGCGGGTCAGGGACGGAACCTCGAGCACGTGGCCATGCCGGACGAGACCGGGGAAGCCGACAGAGACGCGGTTGACGTCGAGCATGTCGGAGACCAGTTCGGTCACCGTCTCGACCAGAAGTTCCGGTGGACACGGGTACGGGGTGTCGACGCGGACCCGGTCGGAGACCATCACGGCCTGGGCGTTGACGATGGATGCCTTGATGCCACTTCCGCCGATGTCGATGGACAGGGTCCGGACGTCGGCGGGCCAGGTCGTCTCCGTGTGGGCCTTGGTCATCTACCCGCCCTCCAGTGTGACGCCTGTCGGCAGGGTGAGAATCTCCGCTCCCGCATCGGTGACCAGAAGGGTGTGCTCGAACTGCGCCGTCCACCGCCGGTCGCGGGTCACGACAGTCCAGCCGTCGTCCCACATGTCCCAGTCGAACCCACCCAGGGTGATCATGGGCTCGATGGTGAACGTCATGCCCGTCTCCATCAGCCTGTCGTTCGCAGGGTCGTCGTAGTGGGGGATGATCAGGCCGGTGTGGAACGCGGTCCCGATCCCGTGCCCGGTGAAGTCTCGGACCACTCCGTAACCGAACCGGCGTGCGTAGCTCTCGATCACGCGGCCCACCACGCTGATGGGGCGCCCCGGCTGCACCGCCTTGATCGCACGCATCATGGCTTCGTGAGTGCGCTCGACGAGCAGCCGAACCTCCTCATCGACATCGCCGACGAGGAAGGTGGCGTTGGTGTCGCCGTGGACGCCGCCGATGAAGGCGGTGATGTCGATGTTGCAGATGTCGCCGTCTTCCAGGGCGGTTGAGTCGGGGATGCCATGGCAGATCACCTCGTTGAGGGAGGTGCACAGCGACTTGGGGAAACCGCGATAGCCGAGGGTCGAGGGGTAGGCGCCGTTGTCGCACAGGTACTCGTGGCCGATCCGGTCGAGTTCATCGGTCGTCACGCCCGGTCGGATCGCCCGGCCCACCTCAGCGAGCGCGTCAGCTGCGATGTGACCGGCGATGCGCATCGCCTCGATCGTCTCCGGATCCTTGCGCTCGGACCCAGTGAAGGGCTGGGGTGCCGGGCGACCCACATACTCCGGTCGTGCGATCTCGGCCGGCACGCTGCGTTGGGGTGCGACGATTCCGGGAACCAGGGGTGGACGCTTCGTCGCGGACATGCGAGGAGTCTACGGCGAAGGGCTCATGGCGACCGTGGTCCTGCTCGCGCGGGTGGGCGAGAAGGACGTCGACACACCGCCAACGACGACACGGCGCGACGAGGCCTTCGACTCCGACGAGGACTGACCTCCCTGCCCTGAACATGACTGTGGGCCCGCACCTCTCGGTGCGGGCCCACAGTCACGTGAGGTGCGCGATCGACTAGCGACGACGCGCTGCCTTGCGGGCCGGAGCCCTCTTGGCTGCTGCCTTGCGGGCCGGAGCCTTCTTGGCTGCTGCCTTGCGCGCGGGAGCCTTCTTGGCCGCCTTCTTGGCGGTCTTCTTGGCTGCGGCCTTGCGGGCCGGAGCCTTCTTGGCTGCTGCCTTGCGCGCGGGTGCCTTCTTGGCCGCCTTCTTGGCGGTCTTCTTGGCTGCGGCCTTGCGGGCCGGAGCCTTCTTGACTGCCTTCTTGGTGGCCTTCTTCGGTGCGGCCTTGCGGGCCGTCTTCTTCGCTGCAGTCTTCTTTGCGACCGCCACGTTGCCTCCCGTGTAATGGGACTTCGCCTTGGTGCGAAGTTCACTGTGGATAACTGTGACAGAGCAGTAGCACAAAGGCAAAGGCATCGCCTTACAAGTCACTCCGCGTGTCACGGTCACCGATGTCGGCCATGCGGTCTCGATGCTGCAGTGCGACGCGCGGAACTCGGGCCTTCTACTCGTGTGTGATATCTCCGACTCGATGTTCAGCGACTCTGTGCGGGCGACGAGCCGAACATCGCCCGGTGTGGAAACATGTCGCGCTATGACGACAACTCAGAGCAACGATCCGCACGATCTGCCAGACGTCTCGGCCGTGACGATTGGTGTGCTCGGTGGCACCGGCGAACAGGGACGTGGACTCGCGCGCCGCCTGGCGATGGCAGGGCACGTGGTGACCATCGGATCACGCGACGCTGCGCGCGCGGTTGACATGGCCGGCGAACTGGGCCATGGCGTCCGTGGTGCATCCAACGAGGACTGCGCCACGGGAAACGAGGTCGTCATCGTCGCCGTCCCGTGGGCCGGGCACGGAGAGCTCCTCCGGTCCCTGCAGCCGGCTCTCGCCGGTCGCATCGTCGTCGACTGCGTCAACCCACTGGGCTTCGACAAGCAGGGCGCCTTCGCCCTTGATGTAGACGAGGGGTCTGCGGCCCAGCAGGCCGCAGCGCTCCTTCCGGACAGCACGGTCGTCGCGGCCTTCCATCACATCTCGGCCGTCCTGCTGCTGGACGAGTCGGTCGACCAGATCGACACGGATGTCCTTGTCCTCGGTGACGATCGCGAGGCCACCGACATCGTGCAGGCGCTCGCGGGCCGAATCGCCGGCATGCGCGGCATCTACGGCGGTCGGCTGCGCAATGCAGGTCAGGTCGAGGCGATGACTGCGAACCTGATCTCGATGAACCGCCGCTACAAGGCGCACGCGGGCATCCGCGTCACCGACGTCTGAACGAGGTTCAGGCGTAGGACTGCGCTTCCGTCGGGAATGCGCCGGTGCGGACGTCATCACTCCAGCGCGTGACGGCGTCGAGCATGACGCTGTGGACGTCCGCGTAGCGCTTCACGAAGCGCGGTGCAGGTCCGGTGGTGAGACCGACGAGGTCCTGCCAGACGATCACCTGGGCGTCTGTGGCTGATCCGGCCCCGATGCCGATGGTGGGGATCGCGAGCATCTCCGTCACGCGTGCTGCAAGTTCCGAGGGAACGGCCTCGAGGACGATCGCGCAGGCGCCGGCGGCCGCCAGCTCCTTGGCATCGCGCATGAGCAACTCGCCCGCCTCGCCACGCCCCTGCACTCGGTAGCCGCCGAGGAGGTTGATCGACTGCGGGGTGAGCCCGAGGTGTCCGATGACCGGAACCCCCGCCGAGGCCAGCGTCTCGACCTGCGGAAGCATGGCCACGCCGCCCTCCAGCTTGACCGCGTGCGCACCGCCCTCCTTCATGAACCGCGCGGCGGTCTCGAGTGCCTGTGCCGCCGATGCCTGGTACGACCCGAAGGGCAGGTCGGCCACGATGAACGCACGGGGAGCGCCCCGGACGACGGCCTTGACCAGCGGCAGGAGTTCGTCGACGGTGACCGGGAGCGTCGAGTCGTGACCGTAGACCACCATCGCCGCAGAGTCGCCCACGAGGATGGCTGGGATGCCGGCCTCGTCGAAGAGGCGGGCGGTCAGCGCGTCGTAGGCGGTGATCATCGGCCAGCGCTCGCCGCGTTCGGTCGCTTCGGCGAGGTCGCGCATGGTGACACGCCGTTCGTCGGGCAGGGCATGGAAGGACATCGCAACACTCCGATCTCGAGGCTCCGTTGTGGAGTCCCCGGACGTGAGCATTATGGCACGACGTGAGTCCTCTGCCGCGATTCGGCACCATTACGCTACGGTCGCGTTTCGTATCCGCGGGTCGATGACCCGCCCCCCTGCCCGGTCCGCGGGAAGAGACGAGGAAATGTGGACGCCAGAGACACGGCCTGGATGACGTCAGGCGAAGGCCACCCCCGTCGGTGGGCCATCCTCGCGGTGCTGGTGGTGAGCCTGCTGGTCGTCATCCTCGATAACACCGTCCTCAACATCGCGCTCCCGACGATCCAGGCTGATCTGCAGGCCAGTCAGAGTGAACTCGTGTGGGCGATCGACTCGTACATTCTCGTGTTCGCCTCTCTCCTCTTCACCTGGGGCGTGCTCGGTGACCGCTATGGTCGCAAGAAGGTCCTGCTGACCGGACTGCTCATCTTCGGCGCGGCGTCGTTCGCCTGCGCCTTCGCGGGCTCGGCGACGGTACTCATCCTCCTGAGAGCCGGCATGGGCGTCGGCGGCGCGGCAGTGCTGCCCGTCACGCTGGCCATCATCACCGTGGTCTTTCCCCCGCATGAGCGTGGCAAGGCGATTGGTATGTGGGCCGGTGCCGTGGGAGCGGCCGTGGCCTTGGGCCCGGTGCTCGGCGGGGTCCTTCTCGAGCACCCGACGTGGAGCAGTTGGCTGACCGGCAATGACTGGGGCTCGGTCTTTCTCATCAACGTCCCGATCGTCCTCATCGGTGCCTTCTTCATCATCCGCATCGTGCCGGAGAGCCACAATCCCCATGCCAGGCGTCTGGATCTCATCGGCCTGGTGATGTCGGCCGCGGGACTCGTGCTCATCGTCTACGGAATCATCGACGCCTCGTCGACGCGTGACTGGCTCGCTCCATCCGTCATCGTCCCCATCCTGATCGGCCTGGCCCTGCTGGCCATCTTCATCTGGACCGAGGCGCGGTCCGACCACGCGAGCTTCGACGTGACGCTTTTCCGCAATCGCGGCTATGCGGTCAGCCTGAGTGCCGTGAGTCTGTCCTTCTTCGCGCTGTCGGGCATCACCTTCACGCTGCCGTTCTACCTGCAGATCCTGCGTGGCTACAGCACCCTGCAGGCCGGGCTCATGTTCCTCCCCTTCGCGGTCGGCCAGCTCATCGCAGCCCCGCGAAGTGCGGCGATGGTGAAGAGGTTCGGCTATCGGGTGGTGATGACCACCGGACTCGTCATGGTGGCGATCTCCGCGCTGGCCCTCGCACAGCTGGAGATCGACACGAATCTGTGGTTCCTCATCGGCTTCTTCTTCCTGTTCGGCCTCGGCATGGGCAACGTGATGGCCCCGGGCTCGACCGTGATGCAGAACGTCCTCCCGTTGGCGCGTGCTGGAGCCGGTTCAGCGGTCCAGAACACGGTGCGTCAGGTGGCGGGCGCACTGGGTGTCGCCATCATCGGCACCGTGGTGGCCACCCAGTACGCGAAGAACCTCACCTCAGCAGCCGAGGCCTCTCCCGTCCCGGTGGACCCGCGACTGGTGGAGGGCGCCTCGGAGTCCATCGTCGCCGCGAACGGGATCCTCGACCAGGCCTCGCAGCAGGGGATGCCCCAACAGGCCATCGACATGTTCCGCTCCGGCGCCTTCGAGTCCTTCCTCAGCGCTTCGCACCTGACGTCCTACATCGCCGCCGCAGTCCTCGGGGTTGCGGCTCTCGTCGTCCTGTTCCTGCTGCCGGTCATCACCCCACCGGAGCGGCGCGAGCAGCCGCAGGATGTGTCACCGGGGAGTGCCGAAGGACGGGTCGATGACGAGGTCGAGCACTACTCCGAGCAGCTCGCCGAGGAGCTAGGTGAGGCTCCCGGTGACCGGGGCAGCGGCGGTGGGTCGACGTGACCGCGGCGGTCGTGGACTCCGGACGCGCCGGGCGCCCTCGGGACGCTCGAGTGGATGGGGAGATCCTCGCGGCAGCGCTCGCCCTGCTGGCTGACGAGGGCTTCGGACGCTTCACCGTCGAGGAGGTGGCGATCCGCAGCGGCGTCGCGAAGACGACCATCTACCGGCGCTACCCGTGTCGGGAGGATCTGATCCGCGGTGCGCTGGAGACCCTGAACGACGACCTGTCAGAGCGGGTCTTGGGCGGCGCCCCCCGCGAACGACTGAAAGTCGCCCTCGACTCCATTCGTCAGGCTCCGGGGACGATCCGCGGTCGCGTCCTGATGCGTGCAGCGGCCGAGGGGGTGAGCGACCCGTCCATCGCGGCTCTTGTGCACGCCCGTGTTCTCGAGCCGCGTCGCGAAGCACTGCGCCAGGTCATCCGTGACGGCATGGCCTCCGGGGAACTGCGTCCCGGCATCGACCTCGAGGCGGTCGTGCCCGTCCTCGTGGGCCCGATGATGCACCTGGGAATGTGGCGGATGTGCAGCGGCGTGGAGGACGTCTCCGTCGACGCGGTCATCGATCTCCTGCTCACCGGACTGGGCGCCGAGGAATCAGCGCGGTGAGGACTCCCGCCACCTGTTCGTAATCGGCTGGCGCCGGTCGCGACCGAAGGCGCGCAGGGAGATCTTCGTGCCCGGCGGGTACTGGCGGCGCTTGTACTCGGCCAGATCGGTCAGGCGCAGGATCCGCTCGACGACGTCGGGCGCGAAACCGGCCGCGACCAGGTCTGCGGCGCTGTGGTCACCGGTCACGTACTTCTCGAGCATCCGATCGAGTTCCTCGTACTCCGGCAGTGAGTCGGTGTCCTTCTGATCCGGGCGCAGCTCGGCGCTGGGTGGCTTCTCGATGCTGTTGGGCGGAATCGGCGGAGTCTCCTCACGCCCCTCGGCCTGCCGGTTGCGCCATCTCGCAAGTTCCCAGACGAGGGTCTTGGGGACGTCCTTGATAGGGGCGAACCCGCCGACAGCGTCCCCGTAGATCGTCGAGTAGCCGACGGAGAGCTCACTCTTGTTGCCGGTCGCCAGGACGAGGTGGCCCTCCTGGTTCGACAGGGCCATGAGCGTCGTGCCGCGCACCCGTGCCTGGAGGTTCTCCTCGGCCAGCCCGGTCAGGGCCATCGACGTCAGGTAGGCCTCCACCATCGGTGCGATCGACACGGTGCGGATCGACAGCCCCGTCCTCGCCGCGAGGTCGTAGGCGTCGGCGAGGGAGTGCTCGGATGAGTAGATGCTGGGCATCGCGACACCGAACACTCGGTCCGGTCCGAGCGCATCGACGCTGATCGCGGCCACAAGTGCCGAGTCGATCCCACCGCTGAGCCCGAGGAGGACGGAGCGGAATCCGTTCTTCTCGACGTAGTCGCGGACGCTCATCACGATAGCGGCGTAGACCTCGGCGTGGGCGTCGAGCCGGGGCGCTTCGGCGCCAGGGGTGGGCGCCTCAGCGCCGGGGTCGATGTCGACCACGAGGAGTGCGTCCTCGAACTGGGGTGCGCGCGCCAGGACGGTGCCATCCGAGGCAACGACGATCGAGTCGCCGTCGAACACCAGTTCGTCCTGCCCACCGATCATGTTGCAGTAGACGAGGGTGGCCTCGGCCTCGCGCGCCCGACGCCGGCACAGGTCGAGCCGGACGTCGTCCTTGTCCTGCTCGTAGGGCGAGGCATTGAGGACGGCGAGGACGTCGGCGCCGGATCGACGCGCAGCATCGACTGCTCCGCCTTCCCGCCACAGGTCCTCGCAGACCGCGACAGAGACCTGCAGGCCGTCGACGTCGATCGTGAGTTCTTCCTCGCCGGGCACGAAATAGCGGGCCTCATCGAACACCCCGTAATTGGGAAGGTGTCGCTTGGAGTACCGCGCCTCCACGGTCCCGTGCCGCACGACGGCGGCGGCGTTGACCGGCCGGCGCCGTGGCTCGCTCACGCCATCGCGAGCTGCATCATCGAGGCGGTCGAGGTAGCCGATCAGGCAGGTGACGTCACCGAATCCGTCATCGGCCAGGTGGCCGGCGAGGGCCTCCAAGGCCATCCGCGATGCGTCCTGGAAGGAGGGTCGGAGGGCGAGGTCCTCGACCGGATAGCCCGTGAGCACCATCTCGGGGAGCACGACCAGTCGCGCCCCGGCCGCGGCGGCCTCGGCCACCGCCCGGCGGATCAGCCCGGCATTGCCTTCCAGGTCGCCCACGGTGGGGTTGATCTGGGCGAGGGCGATGCGCAGGCCTGACACGACAGGGAGCCTACTGCCGGAGGAATCCGGCCCGGTTAACCGCGATGTAACACGATCAGGGCCACTATGAGTCCATGGACAAGCAGGCCGAGTTCGTACTCCGCACCATCGAGGAACGGGACATCCGCTTCGTACGGCTGTGGTTCACGGATGTTCTCGGCACTCTGAAGTCGGTGGCCATCGCCCCGGCCGAGCTCGAGGGCGCCTTCGCCGAGGGCATCGGCTTCGACGGATCGGCCATCGAGGGCTTCACCCGCGTCTACGAGTCCGACATGCTGGCCAAGCCTGACCCCAGCACCTTTGCCCTCCTGCCGTGGCGCAGCGAGGGGCCGGGGGTGGCGAGACTCTTCTGCGATATCCGGATGCCTGACGGGTCGCCGTCCTATGCGGACCCGAGGTTCGTCCTCAAGCGGACCCTGACCAAGGCCGCCGACCTCGGCTTCACTTTCTACACGCACCCTGAGGTCGAGTTCTACCTGTTCAAGGGGGCGCCCGGCGATGGATCGCCCGTTCCGGCGGACAGCTACGGGTACTTCGACAACACGCCGCACGGTCTCGCCCATGACTTCCGCCGCCAGGCGATCACCATGCTCGAGCAGATGGGCATCTCGGTCGAGTTCAGCCACCACGAGGGTGGTCCGGGCCAGCAGGAGATCGACCTGCGCTACGCCGACGCCCTCACCACGGCCGACAACCTCATGTCCTTCCGTCTCGTCGTCCAGGAGGTCGCACTCGAGCATGGGATGTACGCGTCCTTCATGCCCAAGCCGCTGGTCGACCAGCCAGGATCAGGGATGCACACGCACCTGTCCCTGTTCGAGGGTGATCGCAACGCATTCTTCGAAGCGGGTGCGGAGTACCAGCTGTCCAAGGTGGCTCGATCGTTCATCGCCGGGCTCCTCGTCCACGCCCCCGAACTGACCGCCGTGACCAACCAGTGGGTCAATTCGTACAAGCGGCTTGCCGGCGGTGGCGAGGCACCGGCATGGATCTGCTGGGGCCACAACAACCGCTCAGCACTCATCCGCGTTCCGATGTACAAGCCGTCCAAGGGCAACAGCACCCGGGTGGAGTTCCGCTCCCTCGACAGCGGCGCGAACCCCTACCTGGCCTTTGCCGTGCTGCTGGCGGCAGGACTGAAGGGCATCGAGGAGGGCTACGAGTTGCCGCGCGGGTCCGAGGACGATGTCTGGGCCCTGACGTCCGGGGAGCGTCGAGCGCTGGGGATGGCACCGCTGCCGAGCAGTCTGAACCAGGCCATCCAGGCCATGGAGCGGTCCGAGCTGGTCGCGGAGACGCTCGGGGAGCACGTGTTCGAGTTCTTCCTGCGCAACAAGCAGGCGGAGTGGGAGGACTACCGCCGTCAGGTGACGCAGTGGGAGCTGGACCGCTACCTGCCGATGCTCTGAGCGTCGTTCTGCGCGAGCCGTCGTACTAGATTCGGCCCATGTCCGTCGCCGTTCGCCCCGAGGGGCGCCCCGTGGTCCTCGTCGTCGTGAACGATGGGACCTGCCCACCGGCTCTGGTGGGGGAGTGGCTGCTCGAGGAGGGGCTCGCTCTGCGGATCGTTGAGGCCTGCGACGGGGTGGAAGTGCCTACGGAGGTCCCCCAGGACGTCGATGCGGTGCTGTCCCTGGGAGGCACCGTGGGCGCCAATGACGATGACGATGCCCCCTGGCTTCCCGCCGAGAGGGCTCTGCTGCGCCATGCTGTCGACTCCGGTGTTCCCGTCCTCGGACTGTGCCTCGGTGGTCAGCTGCTCGCCGCGTCGACCGGTGGGCGCGTCGACGTTGCCGAGGTCACCGAGATCGGGGTGAGCGAAGTCTCGCGCACGATGGACGGTCTCGGCGACGCAGTCATCGGTGCGGCCGTGCCGGTATCCGGCACCACGGTCCCGGCGGCCCAATGGCATCTGGACCACATCAGTGAACTTCCCGACGGTGCCGTGCTCCTCATGACCAACGCTGCCTGCCACGTTCAGGCATTCCGACTGGGAGAGTCGGCCTACGGATTGCAGATGCATCCAGAGGTCACTCCCCTCATCTTCCAGGACTGGGTCGACGAGTGCCCCGCCGCGGTGCCCCGCACCGATTGCACCGCGCAGGAGGCGGCGGACTCTGTCTGGGCCCGGGAGCCGGACCTGATCACGGCCTGGCGCCCGGCGATCCGTGCCTGGGGAGACCTGGTCTGGAACCGAGCCCGCACCCTCGGAGTCGTGTCGTCCGCATGAGCGAGCGCGCGCCCACAGAGACCGGGCGGCTCATCCGGGCCGGCTTCACCGACATGGATCGCGCGCGTGCCCTGCTCGCGCATGAACGGCTGGTTCCCCTCCTGGCGGCCGCGTCCGACGAAGACGTCATCACCGACCTCGGCGGTGCTGCCGACCCCGATCAGGCACTCCTGCTGCTCATCAGGATCCTCGAGGCATCCGACGACGCCGGCGCCCGACGACTGAC
>JAURME010000066.1 GCA_030830865.1 Candidatus Nanopelagicales bacterium
CGACGAAGTTCCAGCCCCGTTGAGGGTTCGCCCCCCACTCCTGGATCAGGAGCAGGTTCTTGATGAAGTCGACGGGATTGAGCCAGTCGCGATCAAGGGCATCACCGGTGACCTTTGCCTGGGCGATCACGGCGCCCCCGGCAACGAAGAGCATCACCAGATGGACCGGGTAGATGCGCGCCAGCCGAAGGAACCAGAAGTCCAAGGTTCCCCGGTTGCGCAGCGCCGGCCCGAGGCGGTGCAGGTACGTGTGCGTGAGGATGAAGCCCGAGAGCGCGAAAAACAGGTCGACGCCGAGTCGACCCACCCGCAGGACGTCCGCGAGGCCGACGAACAGCAGTCCGAGCTGATTGAGCGGACCCTGCAGGTGGTAGAGCAGCACCCAGGCAGCCGCGATGAAGCGGATGCCGGTGAGCTGCCGGATGAACACGTTCACGTGGGGGTCCCTGGGCCGATGCCTGTCGTTCGGCCATCGTGGCACGCGGGGGCGCGACCTCCCGGTTAGGCTCGCGGACCGTGGCCCTCCTCGACACTCTCATGCTCGCGCGATCCGATGTCGATCGATGCGCAGAGCAGCGGGGTGACGAGGACTGGATCACGGCGCGGCTCTCCGACGCGCGCTCTCGGGTGACGTGCGTCAACGAGGGGGGCGCGCCGATCGTGACGGACGACGCCGGTGTCCGGCTGCTGAGCCGGTCCGTTCTGGAGACCGATGCCCGGCCGCAGGACCTCACCTTCCTCGGCATCGATTCCCATGAGGTGGCCTGGTTCGCGGAGCACGTCCCCGACCGGGCGTGCCACCCGGACCAGGAGTGGGGGGAACTGCGCACCGTCGGCTCGCTGCTCGACGACCGTGATGCCGGACTCCTCGTCACGGCGGTCGCGCTGGACAACTGGCGGGCCAGCCACCAGCGC
Source organism: Candidatus Nanopelagicales bacterium (assembly GCA_030830865.1). GTDB lineage: Bacteria > Actinomycetota > Actinomycetes > S36-B12 > S36-B12 > UBA10649. The sequence goes on from JAURME010000066.1 coordinate 916, forward strand.
TGCCCGAAGTGTGGAGCGTTGACGCTGCCCAAGCAGGCGGGCTGGTCCCGCCAGTGCGCGGCGTGCGATTCCCAGCACTTCCCGCGCACCGACCCGGCCGTCATCGTTCTGGTGCGTGATGAGCACGACCACGCCCTGCTGGGGCGTCAGGGTCGGTGGCAGGACGGCTGGTTCTCGACCCTCGCCGGCTTCGTCGATCCGGGGGAGTCCGCTGAGGCGGCCGTGCGCCGCGAGGTGCAGGAGGAGTCCGGTGTCGTCATCGGTGACGGCGTCGATGACGTCGAGTACCTCGGCAGCCAGCCGTGGCCGTTCCCGGCCTCGCTGATGCTGGGTTACCACGCGCGGGCGGTCAGCACCGACATCACCGTCGACGGCGTCGAGATCGCCGAGGCGCGGTGGTTCTCGCGCGAGGAGCTGGTGCGCGAGTGTGAGGCGGGGACGGTGCGCCTGCCACCGGACATCTCGATCGCCCGACGCCTCATCGAGCGGTGGTACGGAGGGGAACTGCCCGGCGACTGGTCTCGCCCCCTGGGCACCAAGCGCTGATTCCGTATCGCAGCGTCACAAACGGTGGCGGTTGTGACGCTGCGGTTTGGAATCAGCCCAGGCGCGCCCATGGGCCTGCCCTTGCGGGGCTCGCTGCGCTCACTCCTCAGCCCAGGCCGAGGTGCTCCTTGACCTGCTTGATCGACGGGTTCGTCGCGAACGACCCGTCCGGGAACTGCAGCGTCGGCACCGTCTGGTTGCCGTGGTTCACATCCTCGACGATCGCCGCGGCGGCATCGTCGTGCTCGATGTCGACCTCGACGAACTCGATGCCCTCCCGGGTCATCTGTGCCTTGAGGCGCTGGCAGTAGCCGCACCACACGGTCGAGTACATCGTCAGGGGAAGCAGCGAGGTCATGGCGTCAAACTAGCGCGCCTGCCGCCAGTCCGCGGCTCGGTCGTCGCCGGACATCGGACGAGGTCAGGGAGCGAGCACACGGAGGGCTTGGGGAACGGCGGAGATCGTCAGCGATGCGCGGCCCACCCGCTCGCCATCCGTGTACGCCACGGCGGTGGGGGCGTCGACGACGATCTCGCGGGCCGTGAGGGTGTGCACCATCGGATGGTCGACGTGTCGGCCGCGGAAGATCTGCGGGAACACCCGCAGGATCGTGCGACGTGGCGCTGCATCGACCCACGTCACGTGCAGCAGGCCGTCATCGAGTCGGGCGTCCGGGCATATGCGCATGCCCCCGCCGTAGTTCGGGCCGTTGCCGATCGCCACGAGGGTGGTGTCGCCCTGCAGGGTCTCGCCGTCGGCCCTGAGGGTCACCGGGTGGGAGCGCAGGGCCGTGAGCTCGCCGAGGACGGCGACGACGTACCGCAGGGTGCCGGGCACACGCTGCATGCGGTCTGCTCGCTCGTTCACGGATGAGTCGAATCCGATCGACGTCACGGCCAGTGACCACTCCGTACGTCCGTCGATGTGCAGCCGGGCCAGATCGACGGCGCGGGTCGCCCCTGCGCGCATCAGGGGAGCCATGAGCTCCACCCACTCCTTGACGTCGCCGAGCGGCAGGCCGAGGGAACGGGCGATGTCATTGCCAGTGCCGGTGGGGAGGATGCCCAGTGGCAGGTCGGTGCCCTGCACATGCTGAAGCACCTGGTGCACGGTGCCGTCGCCGCCGCAGGCGATGACGGCGGCACTGCCCTGCGCTCGAGTCACGGCCGCGGGAAGGTCGTCGAGTCCGGCAGGAGCGAGGAGTTCGGCGCGGATCCCGGCAGCCTGGAGGCCGGCCTGAGCGGTCCGAGCGGCGGACAGCGCCCGGCCGCCCCCGGCCCGCGGGTTGGCGACAAGCGCGACCGATGGCATCTCCACCTCCGCGAGTGGTCAGTTGTCGGGGCGCACAGCCGCCGTGCGACCCCGACAACTGACCACTCGCGGCAAGGGCGGGGCGCACCTGTGCGGGTCAAGCGAACCACGGATGGGGGAGTCGCACCCCTGTGACACGATCGCTCCCGTGAACGACGACGCATTCCCAGGTGGCGACGACGCCATCCTCGCCGGGCTCGACCCCGAGCAGCGGGCCGTGGCCGAGGCCCTGGAGGGGCCCGTCGTCGTCCTGGCCGGCGCAGGATCCGGCAAGACGCGCGCCATCACCCACCGCATCGCCTACGCGGTCGCCACCGGCCGTCACGAGGCTCGACGCACCCTCGCGGTCACCTTCACCACCCGGGCGGCGGGCGAGATGCGCCTGCGACTTCGCGACCTCGGTGTCGACGGCGTCCAGGTGCGCACCTTCCACTCTGCGGCCCTGCGCCAACTGCGCTTCTTCTGGCCGCGGCTCAGCGGTGGCGAGTTCCCCGAACTGCTGCCGAGCAAGGCACGACTCGTCGCCGAGGCCGCGTCCCGCTGCTCGGTACCCACCGACACGGCAACGGTGCGCGACCTGTCCGCCGATGTCGAGTGGGCCAAGGTCAACTTCCTCAGCGGTGAGGCCATCGGGGTCCGGGCGGCCCAGGTGGGTCGCGCTCTCTCGGTGCCTCCACCGGCCATGGCCGCCGTCCTCGACGCGTACGAGCAGGCGAAGTCCACCCGCGGCCTGCTCGACTTCGAGGACGTCCTGCTCAACACGGCCGGGGCTCTCGATCGTCGTCCGGACATCGCCGATGAGATCCGCTCCTCCTATCGGTGGTTCACGGTCGACGAGTTTCAGGACGTAAACCCGTTGCAGCACTACCTGCTGAAGCAGTGGCTCGGCGACCGTGACGATGTCTGTGTCGTCGGCGATGCGAACCAGACCATCTACACCTTCACCGGCGCGACCCCGTCCTATCTGACCAACTTCCGCCGTCAGTTCCCGGATGCCACTGAGGTCAGGCTCGAGCGCTGCTACCGCTGCACCCCGCAGATCGTCCAGTGGGCCAACGGCATCATGGTCGACGGCTCCCCGACCTCGTTGACGCTGACGTCTCAGCGCCCTGCCGGTTCCGCTCCCGTCATCCAGGAGTGGGCCGACGACGTCGAGGAGGCCACTCAGATAGCCGCAGCGGTCAAGGCGCACCTGGCGGACGGCATCCCGGCACGGGACATCGCCGTGCTGTTCCGCGTGAACGCCCAGTCCGAGGTGCTGGAGGAGGCCTTCGCCGAGGCTGGTGTCCCCGTGGTCCTGCGCGGCACCGAGCGCTTCTTCGAGCGGCCCGAGGTCCGCGAGGCGGTGACGCGCCTGCGGGGCGCTGCCCGGGCCGGCGAGGCCAGTGGGCCGCTCGGCGACGAGGTGCGCGCCGTGCTGTCCGCGGCCGGCTGGTCGGATGAGCCGCCGCGCACGGCAGGAGCGGTCCGCGAGCGCTGGGAGTCCCTCACCGCTCTCGTCTCCCTTGCTGACGATCTCGGGCCCTCACTCGACGAGTCCCTCGCGGCCTTCATCACCGAGCTCGACGCCCGGGCGGCGGCGCAGCACGCGCCGGTGGCCGACGGTGTCACCCTGGCGACCGTTCACGCTGCCAAGGGCCTGGAATGGCCGGTGGTCTTCGTCGTGGGCTGCAGCGAGGGGCTCATCCCGCTGTCCTACGCGGAGACCGACGACCAGATCGAGGAGGAGCGTCGCCTGCTCTACGTCGCGGTGACTCGGGCGGCCGACCGGCTGGTCCTCTCGTGGGCTCGCAGTCGCCATGCGGGTGGTCGTGCCACGAGATCGCTCAGTCGCTTCCTGCGTGATCTGCGCATCGACGACATTCCCGTCGCCGGCCGGGCCGGTGTGGCGCATCGCGGGTCAGGGCGACGTCGTTCCGAGCGCAAGCAGAAGGGGCCGGCCCGCTGCCGGGTCTGCCGCAAGGGTCTGGTCACCGCACCCGAACGCACGCTCGGACGGTGCGCGTCATGCCCCTCCGACGTCGACGAGGGTCTGCTCGAGGCGCTGCGGGAATGGCGGCTGCACCTGTCGCGGGAGAAGTCGGTGCCGGCCTACGTGATCTTCACCGACGTCACCCTCATCGCGATCGCCGAGCAGCTGCCCCGAGATCTCGAGGCGCTGGCGGAGATCCCGGGCGTGGGGCCGAAGAAGCTCGCCGAGCACGGAGAGGCGGTCGTCGGACTCGTGCTCGATCGGGAGTAGGGGTCTGCCGTGGACTCCTGGATCAGCAGCGCGGAGTACGCCTTCGTCTTCTTCGCGGTCATCGGGGTGCTGCTCGTGGCGCCATGGGTGGCCCTGCAGTACCGGAGGTTTGGGCACTTCCGCGGATGGCCCGCACTCGTCTCCGCCTCGATCGTGCTGTACGCCAGTTCACTCGTGGCCTTCGCGCTGTTCCCGCTGCCGGACTTCGCCGGTGACTACTGCGCCAGGCACGCTTCCCGATCACACCTGAATCTGCAGCCGCTCGCGTCCCTGGATGACGTGACGGCCTACGCCAGTGACCACACCCTGCTGCAGACGCTGTCCTCCGGAGTGTTCCTCCAGGTCCTCTTCAACGTGGTGTTCTTCGTTCCCTTGGGCATCTACGTCGCCTACCGCTACCGACGCGGCATCGTCACAGCGCTGCTGGCCTCGTTCGGGGTGTCAGTGGCCATGGAGACGACACAGGGCACCGCGATCTGGGGTCTCGCCCCGTGTGCGTACCGGATGGCCGACGTCGACGACCTCATCACCAACACCGCAGGCGGGCTGATCGGCTGGTTCATCGGCCTGGCGTTGGTGCGGATCCTGCCCGATGCTCGACCCGTTCGGGTGGACGACGATGAGCCACCGACGCGCCGCCGCAGGGCGCTGGGCTTCGTCCTCGACCTGTGGACCTTTGTCCTGCTGTCGACACTGGGAGTGCTGGCGTGGAATGCGCTGGGGCTGCCGCAACCGCAGACCATCGGGGAGCGTTGGCCGATCAACGCGGCGGCGACCTTCGCCCTGTTCGTGATCCTGCCGATGCTGCGTCGTGATCGCGCAGGCCCGGGCCGGATCGCTGTCCATCTGGCCCTCGTCCGCTCAGACGACTCGGCGCGGAGCGCGGGATGGGTGGCACTCGTCGTGCGGTGGGCGTGGCGCTGGCTCCCCTATGCCGTGCTGGGAATCGCGCCCCTGCTCGTGCTCCTACTGGTCGACTCGATTGTGGCCTGGGTGCGCAAGGACCGTCGCTCGCTCATCGATCTCATCACGAGAACGCAGTACGTGACCAGACAGGAAGCTGCTCTGATACGTGAGCGCCATCAGCCGGTATCGAGCGCAGCGAGCGCCGACGCGAGCACCCCGCCCTGACGGGCTGCTGCTCCTCGGATGACGGCGATGACGTCGTCATCTCCGACGCACATGTCACGAAGCTCCAGCGTCTTCTCGCGAGCTCGTGCACCCACGGCCTGCAGGGCAGCGCGTGCTGCTGCGGTGTCCCAGTCGGCCGCTTGCGCAAGCTGAGTGACGAGCGCATGCATCGTCACCGCATCCGTCGTGAAGGTGAGCTGGCTGATCCGCGTCTCGTTGCCCATGCGCTCAACCGTCAGCGGTGCGAGAGCGCCCGTGGCCTGCCGCCCCGCGGCAACCACCGACACCATGCCGATGCCGGGCACGTCAGTGCACGTGACCGGAAGGTGTGCGAGGCCTGCCTCAGAGTCGGTGAACCCGTACACGGCCGCCAGCTCCAGGGCGTCGCGATCCAACCCGTAGTCCAGGGCGCACTCGGAGGTGCCGAAAGGACGCCGCACGGAGATCGCGAAGGACTCCCCGTCCCACGACGCGGCTGCCCCGGCGGCATGGTGGTTCAGCAGGTCGAGCAGGGGCACGAGCACGCGTTGCGCCCCGCGTCCGTCGCCGAGGTCGACCCGCAGGCAGCGGTTGGCGAACAGCACGTCACGCGGCGTTGTGGGGACCAGACGGAAGCCGGGCACGAGGTCGCGCAGCGCGGACTCGACGTCCGGGAGCAGGTCGGCGACCGCCGGGTGCGTGCGCGCGATCCACTCCAGGCGCCCGGCCTGGTTGTGCAGCGCCGCCTGGACGTGGAGCAGGGAGATCTCGGTGTCGCCGATGTCGTCGGGGACGTCCACAACGCGCAGGAGGCTCGGGTCCTCATCCCACGTGACCGCATCCACGCGGAGGAAGGCCGTCCGTGGGATGCCCAGGAGCGGGGTGTCGACCTCGCCCCCGCACTCCACCGAGAACTGGCCGTCCCGCGCGAGGATGCGGGTCTGCGGATGGACCCAGCCACCGGCGTCGGCGACGAGGTCGAGGGTGCTGGCGAGCAGGTCGGCGAGGATGGGGTCGTCGGCGTCGACCTCGATCACGTGTTCTCCGCGAACTCCGGCACCCACTCCTCGAGTTCGGCTCGCATCGGCACGGTCGCGTCGAGCTGGCACAGCACCGCGATGCCGCCCAACCACACCCGGTGGATGAGCGCGTAGGACGGCGGGAGGTTGAGCTTCAGCGCCATGGTGAAGTCAGGATTGCGGACGTCGTTGAGCCGCGTGAACTGTCCGCGCATCCAGCTGCGGGTGAAGTGGAAGCGCTCCTGCCGAGCCGGCTCGACGAACGGATCGAGGTAGCTCAGCACCTGCTCGGGATCGACATCGACGTTGGGGAGGATGAAGCCCTCCTCACGCAGGCCATCCGCGACGGAGTCGGCATCCCCTCGCATCGCGATGGCCAGGAGCCGCCCCATGGCCGTCGGCAGCCCGCCCGGAAGGTGTGCAACAGCACCGAAGTCGAGGACGCAGAAGCGCCCATCAGGGGTCATCCGGAAATTTCCCGGATGGGGGTCGGAGTGCAGGAGGCCCGCGCGGGCCGGCCCGGCAAGCAGGAAGCGGATGTACAGCCGGCCGGCGGTGTCGCGCTCCTCAGGTGTGCCGTTCGCGATGATCGACGAGAGGGGGCGCCCGTCGACCCATTCGGAGACGACGACGTGGGGTGCCGCGGCCAGGACGTGCGGGATGACGAACTCGGGATCACCCTCGAAGGCGGCGGCGAACTGGCGCTGGTTGTCGGACTCGCGCAGGTAGTCCAGCTCCTCGATCGCACGGGCCTTGAGCTCCTCAAGGAGGGGCTTGATGTCCATGCCGGGAACCCACGAGGCGAAGAGCTTGCCCATCCGGGTCATCTGGTTGAGGTCGGAGATGAATGCCTTGTCCGCGCCGGGGTACTGGACCTTCACTGCGACGACCCGGCCGTCGTGCCACACCGCCTTGTGGACCTGGCCGATGGAGGCAGCAGCGGCGGGAGTGTCGTCGAACTCCGCGAATCGCTCGCGCCAGTCTGCCCCGAGCTCCTCGGCGAGGATCGCGTGGATGGATGCGGCCGGCAGCGGCGGTGCAGACTCCTGGAGCTTGGTCAGGGCTGCTCGATAGGGAGCCGCCACCTCCTCGGGCATAGCGGCCTCGAAGATGCTCATCGCCTGCCCCATCTTCATGGCGCCGCCCTTGAGCTCGCCGAGCACCGCGAACATCTGCTCGGCGGTGCGCGCCTGGAGCTCCGCGGTGACCATCTCGGCGGGCTTGCCGCCGATGCGCTTGCCGAGGCCCCACGCCGCCCGGCCGGCGTGGGCAGCGGGCAAGGCAGCGATCTTCACGCTGCGGGTCAGCGCATTGCGGGGGATCTCGGGCACGTCCCCATTGTCACCTGTCCTGCGTCACCGTGCACGGCCGCTCGTCCTGCGGCGGAGGCGGCCGCACGTCCCAGCGGCATCCGCAGAGCGGATGGGGAGGGCACTCGACGACCCGGGGATCTCCGAGGGGCAGGGAGATCTCGAGCCTCCACCCGCCCCACGTGTCGATCTCGCGCGGCAGATCGACCCACGTCCGTGTCATGAGGGCGGTCCAGTCCGCAGCCATGCGTGCCAGGAGGGGATCGATCGGAAGGGAGGTCAACGCCGAGATGGCGTGCGACCACTGCACGGCGACGACGGGCCAGGCCGGGTCGGCGTCCCGTCGATGCAGGTGTCGGCAGCGGAGGCAGCCGGTGCGTCCGGGGACCACGAGGGGCCCGACGGCTCCCCGTTCGGCGTACGTGGCGACGAAGAGATGCGGTCGGGTCATCGCCGGATGGTCGAAGTCGACAGGCACGTCGGGGTGGTGGGCTTCGGCGAGGACCGTCAGGTGGGGATGGTGATCGTCGACCACCAGACCCGCGTCGGACAGCGACTCCCGGACGCGGTCGGCGAGGAGGGTCTCGCCGATGACCCCGACGCGTCGTCGGCTGCGGTGGCGGCTCGCGGCGTGCGCCCGATCGAGATCCCGGTAGGCGGCGAACGTCGCGGCGAACCGCCCGACCTCGGTCGGGCGATCCTCGGCCGTCGCCCAGCGCACGGCTGCCGGCAGCCGTGCGGCGTCGTCCAGTGCGCCGGCGGCGAGGAGGGCTCGCAGGAGTCGACGGGCCTGGTTCTCCGGGATCGTCAAAGACTCGGCGATGACCCGGCTGCTGCTGCTGCCGTCCAGGGACGTCATCCAGGAGACGAGGGCTCTGGTGACGGATGACACCGTGACGCGGTCGCCGATCTGCACCGACGTGCTCGTTCGCCACAGGATCGGGATGTCCGGACGCAGTCGCGGACGCTTGAGCCCCACCAGTTCTGGCAGCGAGGCTTCGGGGTCATCCCCCCGGCAGGTCGGCTGGGCATGCACGTCGGCGGGCTGCATGCCCGAACCGTGGCGGTCGGTCCCTGTGGATCGTCAGTGGTGATCCACAGGGGTCCTGGGGTAGGGGTCAGCCGCAGATGCGCATGATCATGCGGACCATGGCGTTGGCGGCGTCGACCACCTGTGACACGGGGGTGTACTCGTCCGGCGTGTGCGCCGACGTCGGGACCCCCGGCCCGTAGTGGACGGTGGGGATGCCACCGATCCCGGTGAGCAGCCTGAGGTCGGATCCGTAGGGGCCGCCGTAGACCTCCGGCTCGTTCCCGAGCAGGCTGCGGTGCTCCTCAGCGACGATCGATGTGATCGGGTGGGCAGGATCGGTGCGCCCGGAGGCGAACTGCCCTCCCCACCAGGTGACCTCCACCGGGTGGTCGCGCAGCCAGGGGTCGGCGGCGCAGGTCTCGGCCACGACGGCCTCGAGTTCGGCCCGCGCCTGAGTCACCGTCTCGCCGAGGGCCACCCCGAGTCGGCCCTCGGCGATGAGGAGGTCTGGGACGGTGGAGGCCCAGTCCCCGGCGTGGACGGTGCCGATGGACAGGGGATAGGCGACGGGCCAGCGATGCATGATCGGGTCGACGTCGGCATTGCGACGGGCTTCCAACTGCTCCAGTGCCCGATAGATCGGGATGAACCTCTCGATGACGGAGACGCCCGAGGTGCGCATCGAGGCATGGGCGGCCAGGCCACGCACCGTGAGTCGGAAGGTGAGCGCCCCGCCGTTCCCGGGGACGATGTTCAGCTCGGTCGGCTCGGGCACGATTGACATGTCGGCCCGGATGCCGTGCCGCAGGAGCGCGAATGTTCCCAGCCCCCCGTCCTCCTCTCCGCTCACGGGCGCAAGGATGACGTCGCCGCGCAGGCGAATGCCGGCCTCGGCGATCGCGCGCACGGCCGCCCACATGGACGCGACGCCGGCCTTCATGTCGGATGCGCCTCGGGCGACGAGGGCGTCCTGACCGTCGACAACCTGTCGGCGCACGACGAACGGGTCGCCGGTCCAGGCATCGACATCGCCGGGCGGTACGACGTCGGTATGCCCGTCCAGGAGCAGCGTGGCTCCGCCGCCGGTGCCGCGCAGAGTGGCCGTGACGCCGAGGGCGTGGCGCCGATCGACCTCCATGCCGGGGAAGTCCGGATCGGCGGTGATCGTCGGCAGATCGATGTCCCACTGGTCGACGTCGAGACCCTCCTCGCGCCAACGGCCGGCCAGCCACGCCTGCGCGTCGACCTCGGCATCCGAGCCGCTGACCGATGGGATCTCCAGCAGCTCGGTGAGGTCGGCGATCACGCGATCCGCATCGACGCTGATGATGGTGGGGTCGGCGGTGGTCATGGACGCATCCTGCCGCGAATCGGTTGTGCGCGGCGAGAGGGAGGGCCATGATCAAGGTCCGTCGGCGGCCCGTTTGGGCCGGACGACCGGGGAGGCGTCAATGCGCAGGATCGGAGGGACAGGATCTCTGCGCGCACCGGTGATGGCGCTGCTGGCCGTCTCCACTGCCTCGGTGGGCGTCCTCATGCCGTCCGGTGCCACGGCTGCGCCTGCCGCCGTCGTGCCCGCCGTGGGTGATTGCCTCGACCTGCCGGTCGAGTCCCTCGTCGATCGCGGGGGCTGGAGGGAGCCTGTCGCCGTGCCGTGCACGCAGGAGCACACCTTCGAGGTCACCCGAGTGGGCACGCTGCCGGCCCTCACGGAGGCGGACGACCCCACGGACCTCGCGTCCGAGGAGTGCGGCGCCCTCGGTGTCTGGAACGAGGTGGGCGTGAACCGCCCCATGGCCGGGGTCGTGAAGGAACCACTGCGCATCGAGGCCCGCAGCTTCGCGGTGTTGGGACCGCAGCCGGTATTCGTGTGCGGAGCGGTGGCGGTCGAGTGGTCTCGCATCGGGGAGCTCGTCGTCCTGCCTCTCACGACGGCTATCGAGGACCTGACCGCCGAGGAGCGCGAGGACCTGCGGTATTGCTCCCGGGCTCGCGGTGTCCGACGGCCGTGGACCATGCCGGCGACGGTGTCGTGCTCGGCCGAGCCCCACTGGGAGCAGTCCGCCTGGGTGCTCTGGACGGCCTTCTACGACGATGATCCGGGCCGAGCCCGCCTTCGCGCCCGAGCCCAGGGCATCTGCGGCGAGGGCGCACGGTTCTCCCTGCCGACGAGCCGGGACTGGACGGCCGGCCTGCCGTGGACGCGCTGCTACGAGCGGAACCCGTGATCCGACGCAAGCGTGCCTGATATGTCCGTTTCATTGTGATAATTTTCCCTCAACACGCCCCGACACCCGTGCGGCGGACGTGCGGATGCCCGGTTGGGCCCCCGTGCTGCCCTAGGCTGTGAGGACTCCACGGCGGCACACGCCGCCAGCCGCGGAATCGCGGTTCTCACCGAAAACAGGAGGGCCTGATGGCCGAGGAGAGCTACACCGGCGAGGCGTACTGCGTGAAGTGCAAGGAGAAGCGCGAGTTCACCGGTCACGTCGAGGAGACCAACGGCCGCCGCTTCGCCAAGGGCATCTGCCCCGTGTGCGGCACCAAGGTGACCCGCATCCTGGGCAAGGCCTAGCACCTGACCGGCCCGTCCACGGGCCGGACGCCCAGAGGCACTCGCCCCATGCGAGTGCCCGCGCCCCAGCGCATGACTCCGGGGAGGCAGCCGATCGGCTGCCTCCCCGGAGTCGTCTTCTCTGTGGATCCCTGGCTGAGGGCCTCCTCAGCGTGAGCGGTTACCGTTGAGGCATGAGTCTTCCTTTCGGCTTCGGGGTCGGTGACGGCGACGACGAGCGCGAGCCGTCCCCCGGCCAGCCCGCCGGCTTCGGGCCGGGTGGTTTCGACATGTCCTCGCTCGGTGCAGCCCTTCAGCAGCTCGGTGCGATGCTGCAGTCCGGCCAGACCGGTCCGGACTCCGGCGGTCCGGTCAACTGGGGCATGGTCACCGACGTCGCCCGCAAGACCCTTGCCCAGGCCGGCGACCCTTCGGTGTCCGATGCCGAGCGCCGTGCCGTCACCGACGCCGTGCAACTCGCCGATGTCTGGCTCGATCCGGCTCTCACCTTCCCCGCATCGTCTGCCGCCCCGGCGGCGTGGAGCCGCTCGGAGTGGCTCGAGGCGACCATGCCTGTGTGGCGCCAGGTGGTCCAGCCGATCGCGGAGCACATGCAGCAGGTCGTCGGCCAGTCCGGCACGGGAGGGATGGACCTCGAGCAGTTGAGCGCGCAATTGCCCGAGCAGATGCGCGACATGCTCCCCGGCGGTCTGCCGCCGGAGATGGCCCAGATGATGGGCCCGATGCTCGGCATGATGCAGCAGCTCGGCGCCGCCGCCTTCAGCATGCAACTGGGTCAGGCGCTGGCCGAACTCGCCTCGGGAGTGGTCAGTGCTTCCGACATCGGCATCCCCCTCACCGCTACGTCGCAGCCGGCGCTCCTTCCTCGCAATGTCGCGGAGTTCGGCGAGGGCCTAGGGCTCCCAGTCGACGACGTGCGCCTCTACCTGGCGCTGCGCGAGTCCGCCCACCAGCGGCTCTTCGCGCATGTCCCGTGGCTGCGTCCGCGCATCATCGGTGCGGTGGAGGCCTACGCGCGGGGCGTCCGGGTCGACCAGACCCGGCTCCAGGAGGCCATGGGCGACGTCGACCTCACGCGTCCGGAGGCCCTGCAGGAACTTCTCGGCAGCGGTCTTCTGCAGCCGGAGGACACCGAGGAGCAGCGCGCGGCCATTGCGCGCCTCGAGACGATGCTCGCGCTCGTCGAGGGATGGGTCGACGACGTCGTCGATGCTGCCATCGACGAACGAATGCCCTCAGCTGTGCAGTTGCGGGAGAGCATGCGCCGCCGCCGCGCGGCCGGTGGTCCGGCGGAGCGGACGTTCGCGACGCTCGTGGGCATGGAGCTGAGGCCGCGACTGGCCCGCGAGGCGGCGACCCTGTTCGCCGTCGTTCGCGCCGGTCGCGGGGCCGAGGGACGCGACGCGCTGTGGGCGCATCCGGACCTGTTGCCCGGCCCTGACGACCTGGCGGACCCGTTGGGCTTCATCGAGACCAGTTCCACCGAACTGGGCTTCGGGATCGACGAGGTCGAGGGTGACTCAGGGGACGACGAGGGCCGCGACGCGTGAGCGAACCGGCCCAGCTGCCGCACCTGCACGCCGATGCCCGCGCGATGCTCCAGCAGTGGGAGCACCCTGAGCAGCGGCAGCAGGAACTGCGGACCCACTACCTGACATTCCTGGGCGAGCACTCCGACGCCATGGTCCGTTCGTGCCGGATCGGTCACCTCACGTCGAGTGCTCTCCTCATGGACAAGGACCGCACGCGGGTGCTGCTCACCCTCCACCCGAAGGTGGGTCGCTGGCTTCAGTTGGGCGGCCACAACGAGCCGGGCGACATCAGCGTCCGCGAGGCCGCCCGACGCGAGGCGATCGAGGAGAGCGGCATCGCCGACGTCGAGATATCCCGACACCCCCTGCGTCTGGACCGGCACCCGGTGCCCTGCGGCGGCGGGCCCAGCGAGCATCTCGACGTGCAGTTCCTGGCGTGGGTGCCGGCCGACGCCGTCGCCGTCATGAGCGAGGAGTCCGACGACCTGCGCTGGTTCGATGTGGGTGATCTGCCTCGGGAGTTGGACGACTCCGTGCGGGCCCTCATCGACGATGCCCTGCGCGTGTGACGCGAGGCCGGACTGTGGCCGGCGGGTGAACGCCCCGCAACCGTCCTCAACAACTTTTCCTCCACAGGGTGGGTACAGAATTTCGCCTGATCAGAGGCACTGTGAAGACATGATCCCCAGCGTTGTCCCCAGCGTCGTACACGGGTGATCCACAGCGCCACGCCGTGTCATCCCAAGGCTCTGCACAGGTCGTCCACAGGGCACGTCGACGAATCCGACGATCTCGTTGACGACGCCCACGCGCTTCTCTAGGTTCTGTCGTCGTTGGACCCCCCGGGATAACACATCGATGCGCAAGGGGAAGGCGCCTCGATGGAGAGCCCCGGGGGGTCCGTTCCTTTCCTCGAGTCGCGCATCGGCCTGAGAGTGGCCCATCGGCGCCGGTTCGTGTCGGCACCGGCATCGTCGTACTCTGGGGGTCCGGCGGGAACCCCTCCCGACACTGTGACGTCCCACCCGTATCACGCAGCAGGACGCGACAGGCGGGATCCGGCCGCGGGAGTTGACGAGAGCGAGGCGTGCGTGGCGACCCTGATGTGGTGGCTGATCCCCATCGGAGCGACGGTGCTGGCTGTCGGTTTCGTCATGCTGCGTGGTCGTCCGACGAAGCCGACCGCAGCGAGGGATTCGATGCAGAACCTCAAGGCCATGCAGAAGGCCATGGAGCGGCCGCTGCCTTCCGATCGCCGCCCCGCGAGCGGCTCCGCGAGCGGCTCCGCGAGCGATGCCCCAGCAGGCGACGATTCATGAGCCTGCCTCCCTCGCCCCCGGACGCCGGGGTCCGCCCCGACGACGCCGAGGCGCACGAGCCCACGGCGCACCACGGCCCTGCCCGTCGCGGGTGGATGCTCCTCATCAGCCTCGTGGCGACCGCCGCTCTCGTCGGCGTTGCTTTCCTTCTCCCCGTGCCCTTCGTGAAGTTGGCGCCCGGCCCGACGTTCGACGTCATCGGAGACGACGACGGAGTGCCCGTCATCCAGATCACGGACACGGAGACCTTTCCCGTGTCCGGCACCCTCGACATGACGACGGTGCTGGAGTCCGGCGGCCCGCGCGGCGGCCTGACGTTCCTCGACGCCATCGCATCGTGGATCGACCCGTCCGATGCCATCGTGCCGCAGGAGCTGCTGTTCCCCGACGACATCACCGGCGATGAGGTGCGCCAGCGTCAGGCCATCCTGTTCAGCACGTCGGAGTCGAACGCGATCGCCGCGGCCATGGGCCACCTGGGACTTCCGGTGACGACCCGAGTCGTGGTCGAGGCCGTGTACTCCGACACCCCTGCCTTCGGCCAGTTGGAGGCCAGCGACGAGATCATCGCCGTCGACGGCGCAGCGGTGGAGTCGCCCTCGGACGTCGTCGACGCCGTCCGCTCCGTTCCGGCCGGCACGAGCCTGGAGTTCACGGTCAAGCGTGCTCCTGCCGACGAGGCACAGGACGGCGACCCGGCGGCCGAGCCGCTGGAGCAGACCGTCACCGTCGTCAGCGAGGACAACCCGGAGTCACCCGGGACGCCCTACATCGGCATCTCGGTGAGCACGTTGTACGGAGCGGACTTCCCGATCGACTTCACCCTCGAGGACGTGGGTGGCCCCAGCGCGGGCCTGATCTTCGCCACTGGCATCGTCGACAAGCTGACGCCGGGCGGGCTCACGGCCGGTAGACACGTCGCCGGCACGGGGACCATCACACCCGAGGGTCAGGTGGGACCGATCGGCGGCATCCGCCAGAAGCTTGCAGGCGCTCGCGAGGCCGGGGCCTCCCTGTTCGTCATGCCGGCCGTGCATTGCGGCGAGGCGCTAGGACACATTCCGGACGGTCTCACCGTGGCACCGGTCGAGACCCTCGACGAGGCGATCTCCGCCATCGAGGCCTTCACCGCCGGTGGTGCGGTGCCGAGCTGCCCGGTCGATGCGACGTGACCCCTCACCCGGTTCCTGTCCCGTCATGCCCGGCCGCACCCCCTGGCATAGGTTGGTGACGTGAGTTTCGAGATGCCCGGCATGGGCGGCCAAGGTGGTCAGGGTGGTTCAACGGAGACGCTCCTCAATGAGCGTCCCCGTCGCCGGAGCGTGCTGATCCCGACCATCATCGTGCTCGTCGTCCTCGTGGGCGGCTTCGTGATCTTCTCGGGGTACTTCACCGACTGGCTGTGGTTCGACTCGGTCGGCATGACTCAGGTGTTCACGATCTCGATCGTCACACGTCTGATCATGTTCGGCGTCTTCGGCCTCGTCATGGGCGTCGTCGTGGGCCTCGCCCTGTGGATCGCATGGCGCACCCGGCCCACCTACCAGGGGATGACTCCGGAGCAGGCGAGCCTCGAGCGCTATCGCGAGGCCCTGGAGCCCTACCGGCGCCGGTTCGCGATCCTCATCTCGCTCGCCCTCGGCGTCATCGCCGGCCTTGCCGCCTCGGGGGAGTGGGGGACGTTCCTGCTGTGGCGCAATGCCACGCCGTTCGGCATCGAGGACCCGCAGTTCGGCCTTGATCTGTCCTTCTTCACGTTCACACTGCCGTTCATCCAGTTCCTGCTGACCTTCGGCTTCGCAACGATCTTCATCTCCCTCGTCGCGGTCATCATCGTCCAGTACCTGTATGGCGGCCTGCGCCTGCAGCCCAAGGGCGATCGCGCCTCTGGCGCTGCGCAATCGCAGATCAGCCTGCTGATCGGTCTGTTCGTCCTGCTCAAGGCCGTCGCCTACTGGTTCGACCGATTCGCGCTCGACACCAAGAGCCAGCAGCTCGTTGCCGGGTTCACCGGCCTGAAGTACACCGACGTCAACGCAGTCCTGCCGGCACTGAACATCCTTGCGGCTGTCTCCGTGCTCGTTTCGATCCTCTTCTTCATCAACGTCTTCCGTCGCCACTGGGCCATCCCGGTCATGGGGGCGATCCTTTTGGTCGTCACCAGCGTCGTTGCGGGGATGCTCTACCCGCTGATCGTCCAGCAGTTCCAAGTGCGCCCAAGCGAGCTCGTGCGTGAGCAGCCGTACCTGGAGCGCAACATCAACGCGACGCGCGATGCATACGACATTGCCGACGCCGAGATCACCGATTACCCGGGCACTGTTGCACCGCCAAGCAGTGCGGTGCTGGCCAGTTCGGCGGGCACGCTCGACGCCATTCGTCTCCTCGATCCCGCGGTCGTGTCACCGACGTTCAACCAGCTCCAGCAGATCCGGGGCTACTACTCGTTCAACAACACCCTCGACGTCGACCGCTACACCCTCGATGATGGCAAGCGAGGCGCGATCATCGCCGTCCGCGAGATCAACCTCGCCGGCATTCCGGATGGGCAGCGCAACTGGACCAACGACCGCGCGGTCTACACCCACGGCTATGGCGTGGTGGCCGCCTACGACAACACTGCGCTGAACAACGGTCAGCCGGACTTCTTCGAGAACGACATCCCGTCCGAGGGGCTGCTGAACATCGAGCAGCCGCGCGTCTACTTCGGAGAGCTCTCCCCGACCTACAGCATCGTGGGCGCCCCGAAGGGATCCCCACCGGTTGAGCTCGACTACCCGGACGACGCCAGCCCGTCCGGTCAGAAGACCAACACCTACGACGGCACCGGTGGTGTGTCGATGGGCAGCATGTTCGGTCGACTGCTGTTCGCGACGAAGTTCCAGGACGCCAACATCCTGCTTTCCGACCTCGTCAACGCCGACTCCCGCATCATGTGGGACCGCGGTCCGCTGACCCGGGTCGAGAAGATCGCCCCGTGGCTCACCCTGGACCAGGACCCCTACCCGGTCGTGGCGAACGGTCGCATCACCTGGGTGGTCGACGGCTACACGCTGTCGAACGAGTACCCCTACGCCAGTCGGATCAGCCTGAGCGAGGCGACGAGCGACTCGGTGAGCACCCGGACGCTGCCCAGTGCGCTTCTGCCGCGCGACCAGGTCAACTACGTGCGCAACTCAGTGAAGGCGACCGTCGACGCCTATGACGGCACGGTCACCCTCTATGCCTGGGACGCCAGCGACCCGGTCCTGCAGACGTGGATGAAGGCGTTCCCCGACGTCGTTCAGCCCGCAAACACGATGCCTGACGAGATCGTGCAGCACGTGCGCTACCCGCAGGACCTGTTCAAGGTCCAGCGCGCGATCCTGAGCCGCTATCACGTGACCGACCCCGTCACGTTCTACAACGCCTCCGATGTGTGGATCGTGCCGAACGACCCCACGGTGAGCCCGGCGGAGATCTTCCAGCCGCCGTACTACCTCACCCTGCAGATGCCCGGGCAGGAGGAGCCGGCCTTCTCACTGACCACCACGTTCGCCCCGCAGCGGCGCCAGACCCTCGCGGCGTTCATGGCCGTCGACTCCTCACCGGGGGAGAGCTATGGCCGGATGCGCGTGCTGCAGCTGCCGTCGAACACGACGATCCCCGGTCCGCAGCAGGTGCAGAACAACTTCGAGTCCGACCCGGTCGTGTCCAGCCAGCTGAGCCTGCTGCGCCGCGGCGGGTCTGACGTCGAACTCGGCAATCTGCTGAGCCTGCCGTTCAACGGGGGTCTGCTCTACGTCGAGCCGGTCTACATCCGCGCTGCGCAGGATGGCTACCCGCTGCTGCGCAAGGTGCTCGTGGGATACGGCCAGAACGTGGCCCTGGAGGACACTCTCGACGTCGCGCTCGCGAAGGTCTTCGGAACGAACCCGGACTCCACTCCGGAGCCCACGGTCGACGATGAGCTCGGCACCCTCGAAGAAGAGACCGGTGGGGACACCGCGACCCCGGCTCCGGTGGAGCCGCCGCAGACCACCGGTGACCCGACCATGGATCTCGCCATCGCGATCGCCGAGGCGCAGAGTGCCTACAACGACGGCCAGCGGGCTCTCGCGCAGGGCGACTTCGCGGCCTACGGCGCGGCGCAGGATCGCCTTAAGGCGGCGCTCGATGCCATCGCGGCAGCGGAGGCGCAGTTGTCCGGTGGTGCACCGGCGGAACCGCCTGCCGAGACGATCCCGGATGATGGCGTGCAGTCCGAGGGCACGGCGGCGTGACCGCCGAGTACTGGGACGGTCGCTACGCGGACATCGGAGATACCAACGTCTCCTGGTACCAACCCACGCCCGAGAACAGCCTCATGCTCATCGGCCGGGTCAGTGAGCCCACGGCCGGGGTCGTCGACATCGGGGGCGGGGCCAGCCGACTGGTCGACCATCTGCTGGAGCGCGGCTATCACGACGTCACGGTCGTCGATCTGAGCCAGCAGGCCCTGACCACCGCGCGTGAGCGCGTGGGTCAGGCGCCGGTGCACTGGGTCGTCAGCGACATCCGTGACTGGCAGCCGGACCGCACGTTCGACGTGTGGCACGACCGGGCCGCGTACCACTTCCTCACCGACCCTGACGATCAGCGCCGCTACTGGGCGCAGGTCCGTGAGAGCGTGCCGGTCGGCGGCCACGTCGTCGTCGCGACGTTCGCCGAGGACGGCCCGGAGATGTGCTCGGGCCTGCCCGTGCATCGCTACAGCGCCGACGGCCTGGCAGCAGCCATGGGGGAGGGCTTCACCGTCCTGGAGACGCTCCGTGAGGAGCACGCGACGCCCTCAGGCGGAAGCCAGAGCTTCGTCTGGGTTCTCGCCCAGCGCACATGACCTCGCCTGCCCCACCCCCATCGCTGAGTGGGCACTGGGCGTCTGAATGGGCACGGGGCGCGTGACACATCCCCGAAACATGGACCGGGCATGCTCCGGGGGTCCGTGACCCCTCACTGCCCGAGGACCCCACATGGAATCGATCAACGCTGCCGACACCGCTTGGCTGATGGTGTGCTCGGCTCTCGTCCTGCTCATGACGCCCGGTCTGGCGATGCTGTACGGAGGCATGGTTCGCGCCAAGAGCGCTCTCAACATGATCCTCATGAGTTTCGGCGCGCTCGCCGCCGTGACCATCACCTGGATCTTCCTCGGATACTCGCTGGCCTTCGGCGCCAGCACCTGGGGTGTCATCGGCGACCTTCGTCAGATCGGCATGATCGACATGCTGGACCAGACGTACGGGGTCGAGGGCCACAAGGTCCCGATGGTCGTGTTCGTCATGTTCCAGCTCACCTTCGCGGTGCTGACCACGGCTCTGCTGTCCGGTGCCATCGCTGACCGAGCGAAGTTCGGCTCATGGATCCTCTTCGCGGTCGTCTGGAGTCTGGTCGTCTATGCACCCATCGCGCACTGGGCCTGGGGCTTCCAGGACGGCCAGGGTGGATGGATCGGTGACCGCCTGGGTGCCTTGGACTTCGCCGGCGGGACGGTCGTGGAGATCAACTCCGGTGCCTCAGCTCTGGCGCTCGCATTGGTCCTCGGGCGACGTATCGGATTCCGTCGCGATCCCATGCGCCCACACAGTCTTCCGCTGGTGCTCCTGGGGGCGGGCCTGCTCTGGTTCGGGTGGCTCGGATTCAATGCCGGCTCGGCCCTGGCGGCCGACGGAACCGCCGCTCTCGCCCTGATCAACACGCAGATCTCCGGGGCAGGGGCGATCTTGTCGTGGCTGCTGTACGAGAAGTTGCGCGACGGCAAGCCGACGACATTCGGCGCTGCCTCCGGTGCCATCGCGGGCCTGGTTGCCATCACCCCCGCGTGCGGATTCGTCACCCCGTTGGGTGCCCTCGCCATCGGAGTGGCCGCAGGCCTCGTGTGTGCCTGGGCCGTCGGCCTCAAGTACCGGATCGGCTATGACGATTCCCTCGATGTGGTCGGTGTCCATGGCTTCGGTGGCATCGTCGGAATGATCGGAATCGGCCTGTTCGCTGCCACGGCCGCAAACGCCGCGGGCGCTGATGGTCTCGCCTTCGGCGGTGGGTTCGAACTCCTCGGCAAGCAGATAGTCGCCATCGTCGGCACCATGGTGTTCGCGTTCGCCATGTCGTGGGTCGTCGCCACGATCATCGACAAGACCATCGGCTTCCGGATCAGTCCTGATGAC
>JAURME010000067.1 GCA_030830865.1 Candidatus Nanopelagicales bacterium
AGTACGTCGTGCCCGGTGGTATCGATGGCCACACCCACATGGAGATGCCCTTCGGCGGCACGGTCGCCGCCGACACCTTCGAGACCGGCACACGTGCTGCCGCGTGGGGTGGCACGACCACGATCATCGACTTCGCCGTCCAGAAGCAGGGCGAGCGCGTGCAGGACTGCCTGGCGGAGTGGCACCGCAAGGCTGACGGCAACTGCGCCATCGACTACGCCTTCCACCAGGTGATCGGCGGAGTCGACTCGGAGTCCCTCAAGGCGATGGACGAGCTCGTCGACGAGGGCGTCACCACGTTCAAGCTCTTCATGGCCTACCCGGGCGTCTTCTACAGCGACGACGGCCAGATCCTGCAGGCGATGCAGCAGGCCAACCGCAACGGCTCGATGATCATGATGCACGCCGAGAACGGCATCGCGATCGACGTGCTCATCGCCCAGGCTCTGGCCGAGGGAAAGACCGATCCCAAGTACCACGCCTATACGCGCCCCTGGGAGACCGAGGCCGAGGCCGTCAACCGAGCCGTCATGCTCGCTCGGATCGCTCAGTCGCCGCTCTACATCGTCCACATGTCGGCCAAGCAGGCGGTGCAGGCCCTGCAGGCCCACAAGGACGAGGGCCTGAACGTCTTCGGTGAGACCTGTCCGCAGTACCTGTACCTCTCGGTCGAGGACAACCTTGCGCAGCCGGGCTTCGAAGGCGCGAAGTGGGTCTGCTCGACGCCCCTGCGCGAGAAGGCAGAGCACCATCAGGACGAGCTGTGGCGCTACCTTCGCACCAACGACCTGTCCGTCATCAGCACCGACCACTGCCCCTTCTGCTTCAAGGAGCAGAAGGAGATGGGCGTCGGCGACTTCTCCAAGATCCCGAACGGCATCGGCAGCGTCGAGCACCGCATGGACCTGATCTTCCAGGGAGTCGTCGAGGGCAGGATCACGCTCGAGCGCTGGGTCGAGCTCTGCTCGACGACCCCGGCGCGCATGTTCGGCCTCTACGGGACCAAGGGCGACATCCGCCCCGGCTTCGACGCCGACGTCGTGGTCTACGACCCGGCGGGCCGCACGGAGATCGGACTGCACAAGACCCATCACATGGCGATGGACCACTCCGCCTGGGAGGGGTACAACATCGACGGCCACGTCGACACCGTCATCTCCCGCGGCAAGGTCGTCATCGACAACAACGAGTACCTCGGCCGCAAGGGCGACGGCAAGTTCCTCAAGCGCGGGCTCAACCAGTACCTCATCTGATCCGCCCCACCCCCTGATCACTCCGGACAAGGAGCACTGCACATGCGCACCATCGACCACTGGATCGACAACGATCTGGTCCCGTCCACCTCGGGAAACACCGCGCCTGTCTTCAACCCGGCCACGGGCGAGCAGCAGGCAGTGGTCGGTCTCGCGTCCGTCGCCGAAGTCGATGCCGCCGTGGCGTCGGCCAAGGCTGCGGCCGTGGAATGGCGCAAGTCGTCACTGTCCAAGCGAGCGGCGATCATGTTCAAGTTCCATCAGCTGGTCGAGGAGAACCGCGACAAGATCGCCGAGCTCGTCTCGATCGAGCACGGCAAGGTGCCCAGCGACGCCGCCGGCGAACTGGCTCGCGGCATCGAGAACATCGAGTTCGCCTGCGGCATCCCTCAGCTCCTCAAGGGCGGCTACAGCGAGCAGGCGGCGACCGGGATCGACGTCTACAACATCAAGCAGCCGCTCGGGGTCGTCGCCGGCATCACGCCGTTCAACTTCCCCGCCATGGTGCCGATGTGGATGTTCGCCAACGCCATCGCCTGCGGCAACACCTTCGTCCTCAAGCCCAGCGAGAAGGATCCGTCCGTCACGCTGTTCCTGGCGGAGCTGCTGAAGCAGGCCGGCCTTCCCGACGGGGTGTTCAACGTCGTCCAGGGCGACAAGGTGGCGGTCGACCGCATCCTCGAGCACCCGGACATCTCCGCAGTCAGCTTCGTCGGCTCGACCCCGATCGCCAAGTACATCTACTCGACGGGCACGGCGAACGGCAAGCGCGTCCAGGCCCTCGGTGGCGCCAAGAACCACATGGTCGTGCTGCCGGATGCCGACATCGACATGGCAGCCGACGCCGCTGTCAGCGCCGGCTACGGGTCAGCCGGCGAGCGATGCATGGCCATCTCGGTGGTCGTCACCGTGGGAGATGCGCACGATCGCCTCGTCGAGGCGATCAGGGATCGCCTGCCGCAGGTCAAGGTCGGGCCCGGGACCGACCCCGCCAACGACATGGGCCCCCTCATCACCGCGGAGCATCGCGACAAGGTCGCGTCCTACCTCGAGGGAGCGCCCGGCGAGGGTGCCACCGTCCTGGTCGACGGCCGCACAGCCGACCTTCCCGAGCAGGGATTCTTCCTCGGCGCGTCACTGATCGACGACGTCAAGCCGGGCATGCGCTGCTACGAGGAGGAGATCTTCGGACCCGTGCTGTCGGTCATGCGGGTCGACACCTACGAGGAGGCCGTCGACCTCATCAACAGGCACCAGTACGGCAACGGCACGGCCATCTTCACGCGTGACGGCGGAGCAGCCCGGCAGTTCCAGTTCGACATCCAGGTCGGCATGGTCGGCATCAATGTCCCGATCCCCGTCCCCGTGGCCTACTACAGCTTCGGCGGCTGGAAGAACTCGCTGTTCGGCGACTCCAACATGTACGGCCCGGCGGGCATCGAGTTCTACACCCGCACCAAGACGGTCACCTCCCGGTGGCCTGATCCGTCGACCTCCAGCGTCGACCTCGGATTCCCCCAGACCCGCTAGCCAGGAGGCATCAGGACCATGGACATCGGCGTCGTACTTCAGTGCACTCCCCCCGCCGCGCGGGTCGTCGATCTGGCACGTCGGGCCGAGGCGTACGGCTTCAACTACGTCTGGACCTTCGACTCGCACATCCTGTGGGAGGAGCCCTACGTCCTCTACAGCAAGATCCTCAACGAGACCCGCAACATCAAGGTCGGCCCCATGGTGACCAATCCGGCCACCCGCGACATCACCGTGACGGCATCGGTGTTCGCCACCCTCAATGAGATGTACGGCAACCGGACCGTGATCGGCATCGGTCGTGGCGACTCGGCCGTGCGCGTCACCAACGGCAAGCCGGTCACCGTGGCTGAGCTTCGCCAAGCCGTCATCGACATCAAGGGCCTGGTCAACGGCGAGGCCATCGACTACAAGGACTCCACCTTGCGCCTGCCCTGGGCGGGCGACTCCCGCTGCGAGGTCTGGGTGGCGGCCTATGGCCCCAAGGTGCTGGCCCTCACCGGCGAGGTGGGCGACGGCTTCATCCTGCAGCTCGCCGATCCGTCGATCGCCGAGTGGACCATGGGCAGCGTGCGCCAGGCAGCCGAGGCTGCGGGCCGCGGAGCCGACGCCGTCTACAACTGCGTCGCAGCGCCGGCCTACGTCACAGACGGCTCACCTGAGGCCAACGCCCACGCCCGCGATCAGCTGCGCTGGTTCGGCGGCATGGTCGGCAATCACGTGGCCGACATCGTGGAGCGCTACGGGGATAGCGGTGCGGTGCCGCAGGCCCTCACGGACTACATCAAGAACCGTCAGGGCTACGACTACAACCAGCACGGCCAGGCCGGCAACACGCATGCCGACTTCGTGCCCGATGAGATCGTCGACCGGTTCTGCATCATCGGCACGCCCGAGGACCACGTGCGCCGCCTCAACGAGCTGAGGGACCTCGGGGTCGACCAGTTCGCCGTCTACCTCCAACACGACGACAAGGACGCCACTCTGGCCGCCTATGGAGAGAAGGTCATCCCCGCGATCAAGGAGACGGTGCTCGCCAAGTCCTGACCCCGCCCGACACTTCGACGTCATCGAGGAGAAACACACGTGAGCAACGCTGCGGCCATCGAGCGTCCGACGCGCTCGAGCGGCATGGCCCGACGCTTGCGGAACGGAGGCATCTCCGTCCTGTGGGCCCTGGCCGGCATCGGGCTCGTCATCGTGATGTGGGAGTTGGTCAAGTGGCTCGGCGGATTCATGCCGATGCCGTTCAACACTTCTGACACAACCATGCCGCATGTCTGGACCATGGTGGCGGCGATGGGTGAGCCGGAGGTCCGAGGCTCCGATACTGCGGTCTGGCAGGCCGTCGCCTCCGCCGCCTTCCGCTCCCTGCTGCTCGCCTTCGGCGGCTTCATCATCGGCGTGACGGTCGGCCTGCTCCTGGCAGTGATCATGCAGCGGTTCCTGTTCGCCGAGCGTGGGCTGCTGCCCTTTGTGATCGCATCGCAGACGGTGCCGCTCATCGCACTTGCACCGTTGATCGTCGGCTTGGGCAACAGGATCGAGATCGGCCCGGTGCAGTGGACCACCACCTACTCGGTCATGTTCATCGCCTCCTATCTGGCATTCTTCCCGCTCTCCATCGGGGCGCTACGCGGGCTGCAGGCACCCACCCCGACATCACTTGAGCTGATGCGCTCCTACGCGGCGACGCCCGGACAGATGACCCGCAAGCTCAGGTTCCCCTCGTCCGTCCCCTACATCGTCCCGGCCCTGAAGGTCTCCGCGGCGGCCGCGGTGGTCGGCACGGTGGTCGCAGAGATCTCCGCGGGTGTCCGCGGAGGCATCGGGCGCCTGCTCATCGAGTACGCCCGACAGATCACTTCCCAGCCCGCCAAGGTCTACGTGGCGGTCTTCGGTGCGATCCTCCTCGGCCTGCTGGTCGCGGCGCTCGTCACCGCCCTCGACGTCTACCTGACCCGCAATCTGCCCAAGGAGAGCAACGCATGACGAACGCCACCACCGAGCACGCGGTCGCGGCAGAAGGCATCTGGAAGGTCTTCAACGCCGGGCAGGCGAACGAGGTCACCGCGCTCCAGGACATCCACCTCACCGTAGACACCGGGGAGTTCGTCTCCCTCATCGGGCCGTCGGGCTGCGGTAAGTCCACCCTCCTTCGCGTCATCGCCGACCTCACCGAAGCCACCAAGGGCGAGATGAAGGTTGCGGGCGTGACCCCGCATGAGGCGCGTGAGAAGCAGCTCTACGGCATGGCCTTCCAGCAAGCGGCGCTGTTCGATTGGCGCACGGTGCGACGCAATGTCGAGCTTCCCTTGGAGCTTCAGGGTTGGGACAAGGCCAAGCGCAAGGCTCGAGCCATGGAACTGCTGGAGATGGTGCAGCTCGCGGACTTCGCTGAGCATCGACCATGGGAGCTTTCCGGCGGTATGCAGCAGCGCGTCGCGATCGCCCGCTCCCTCGCCGTCGATCCCCCGCTGCTGCTCATGGACGAGCCGTTCGGCGCCCTGGACGAGATGACCCGTGAGCGCATGCAGAACGA
>JAURME010000009.1 GCA_030830865.1 Candidatus Nanopelagicales bacterium
CACGGTCGCGCCTGCTGCACCACAAACTTGCGGCTGCGCGGCGGGCACGGTCGCGCCCGCTGCACCACAAACTTGCGGCTGCGCGGCGGGCACGGTCGCGCCCGCTGCACCACAAACTTGCGGCTGCGCGGCAGGCACAATCGCGCTCGCTGCACCATCAACCTGTTCCTGCCCAGCAGGCCCGTTCGGGCGAGCCGGCGGCTCGAAGGCGCCGAGCCTTGCCCAGTCTCCGATGCGATCGCGCTTTCCGTATACGTGGACGGGGACGTCGTATACTCTGGCGAAGCACTTGAGCATGTACGATGTACCGACCGTTCGCTCGTCGGGCAACCGCAGCCGCGCTCTGACCGAGTCGGCGCTGATCGCTTGGCGTATCTCGTCGGTGCACCGCACCAGCCCCGTCTCCGACTGGCTCATCTCGCGGAAATCTGGAAAGTGCCACAGGACGTCTGAGTACACCCACGCGGTGCCGTTACTGTCCTCGAGGAACAAGTCATCGTCCACGAGGTGGTCCTCGAGGACGGCGCCAATCTCCTGCACCTCGGGCCTATTCTCGGACACACCCTTGAGTGTCAGAGCACGCCGAAGGCTCTCCAGACCCGTGTAACCGACAAACAGCGCCGAGATCATGCTGAAGTCGTCGTCAACGACGTCGTGTGCGAGAACAATCTCCCGATCGAGGCCGTCGGCGGCCGCGAGAAGGACGCGCTGCGGCCCTGCGGGCGCCCGCCGACGATGGTGTCGAGGCAGGAAAACGACGGTCTCGAGTTGGTCTGCATACCTGCAGCCTCTGATACCCACACGTACGACGCCTTCTGGGCGGACGTCCGCGGGGACGAGGCAGGCGTCGTCCGGACGCGTCGTCGTCGTCCTCTTCCACACGCCTTCGAAGCGGTGGACGAGATAGACTTCGACTTGAACGCCCTTCGTGTTGCTGAAGTTCTGGATGGTGCCCATAACGTCTCCGTTGACAGGCAGTCCGAGAAGCCGCCGCATGTCCCGGGCAACGCGCCAATCCCGCCCGACGCCTCGCTTGCGGACCGCGCGCTCAGGATCGTGGATAGCCTCGAAGCCCAGACAGAGCGCCGTCACGACGGAATCGTCGTTGTGGCAGATGCGCATCGGCTGCACGATCTCGACTCCCTCCTCGCCTCGGATCAGCGTCGCTTCGCGGCAACCAAAGACCATGTTTCGTTCAACCCGAGACGTCACCGATGGGTCGCGTTCGTCGCGGCCCCACGTGACAACCTCCAGGTAGGGGTTGAAGACGCACGGCGGGTACAACAGAGCTTGGCCGCCGAGTTCGGGTTCGGCCGGCCGGCCATCCGCCCCGCGGGCCTCTCTGGCGGCTTGAACGCCGCGGGCCCGGCGCCAAGCGACGCCGTCGTTGTCGTCGTTGTCGTCGTTGTTGTCGTTGTTGCCGTTGTTGTCGTTGTTGTCGTTGTTGTCGTTGTTGCCGTTGCCTTGCTTGAGACGACGAATGGGATGCGACCTCACCGCGTTCATCAACGAGCGGTGAACGACAGCTCCATAGGGTCGGATGCCCCCCGAGGCCGTGTCCGGCGGGAGCCGCTCGAGCGTCACGATTCCAAGAGGTCGATCGATCCTCTGCGGGAGGTAAACGGCCTCGCGAACGAGAGTCGAATCGTTACCGGGGCGCACGTGGACGTCGATCCTCACGCCGAATGCCCTGGCCATGGCGTGCAGCAGCGCGGCATCATCTCCGAACTCGGTCGCACCAGCAGCCAGCACACGATCGCGAAACGCGTGCAAGTCGGCACCCGACATCCGGAGAGACTCGCGGAAATCCTCCTGGCGGACCTCATCAAGCACTCGGGTGACGAGATTGCGCAGCTCTCGTTCCGCTTGCTGAGCTCCGAAGGTACCGCCCCGTCCCCGGCCCGCCCCTCCTCTCGCATCCGGACACCCATCCCCGCAGCCACCGTTGTGAGCCCAGGTCGCCCTCGAGAACGCATGGAACATGCTGAATCCGTCGGCTGCCTCCCTTACGGTCATCAGGTTGCTGCCGTCCAGCCTGGCCGTGTCCGGCCCAGGCTGGATTGCACCTAGGGAAAGTCCCGGTGCTAAAAACACAATGTCCTCGAACTCGACGTCTCCAGACAAGTAAGGTATAGAGAAACCCGGGCCGATGCGCGCACGCTGATGACAACGCGCCGGGTGCCGGACGACCTGTCCACACTTGATGCGGCGAAGCGTCGTCGAACTTGGTGGACGTCGACTGTCGACTGCGGCCGCTGCTTCGAATGCGGTCGCAGGCACTGGACGACGGGCCGCCGGACGACGGGCCGCCGGACGACGGGCCGCCGGACGACGGGCCGCCGGACGAGCAGCCGCCGGAAGAGTGGCTGTGCCCAATGCCGCGCGGCCCGCAGGTTGTGGTTCGTGGAAAATGAGTTGGTAATGCCCGTGGTGGTAGAACAAATTCATCGGCGGGCCAGCCCTCTCGCCGCCGCCAGGGGCTGCCGTATCGTGCAGCGTGAGCCAGCCTTCTTCCTCCTCTTGGTAGACGTTTATCTCCACGTTACACGCCCGCGCGATGGCGGCGTACTCAGACTGACCACCCCATCCGCTTATCCGCAGCGTCTGCGTGTATGCCTCGTACAGAGAAAGACCGTTCCTCTCCTCCAAGTCCTCGATGAGACCCATGGGCGCGCCGTCGAGCCTGAGCCGCAGTCGGTTATCGTGATCACCATGATCATGAAAATCGACGCCGAGTTGCTCTATACACGCGTCAAGAACAGCCTGGACCTCAGCAGAGTTTTTCCTGAGTTGGCCGACTCGATCCTGAGCATTCTGTCGATTCCGTGCGATCATCCCCAACGTACAAGCGATGAATAGACAGAATCCTTCCGAACCATCGGGGTTCACCATGACCACATCCCGGGTAGGGATACGGGGACGGTCGTCTGCCATGGGGTCGAAACTCTTTATTCGAAGTGAGGGATACGGGAACGGTCGTCTGCCATGTGGTCGAAACTCTTTATTCGAAGTGAGGGACTCGCCATCGCGTGGGTCGAGCAAGCTTGCTCGTCCAGGCACTTAAGTGCCTGGACGCCCTCATCGATCCACATCGTCCCGCGCGCCGACTAGAAGCGATCCGGCACGGACAGGGCTGGCTGGCAACGGGCAGTGGGACCGGTACTTCGCACAGCCACGCTGGCTGCTGCCACGAGGTTCCATCATCAGGAGAAGCCATCCCGTCACGGGACGAGCCGACTCTGGTTACAGACGACCACTTTCCATGAAAGTGTTTACTTCCGAGGGGCCCACATCGTCTTGGAACTGGAAACTCCTGGCTGCGGCGCGCTGCCGAACCCCGACGGACTCCCTCCGAACCCCGAGCCCGGCGTGGCTCCGGCTCCGGCTCCGAACACGGACGTCGCCAGTCCGGACCCGCCGCCAGTCGCTCCAAACACCGACTACTGCTGCGTGCCTTGAAGTGCCCCAAACGGCGACGAAGTCTGAGCTTGGCCCGAGGCTCCCACGAAGGGCGACGAGCTCGCTGCCGCCGCTCCAAACACGTTCGACGGCACAGCAGGGGTCTGCGGTGGTTGGCCACCAAAGCCGCTCGACTGTCCAAAGCCACTCGACTGCCCAAAGCCACTCGACTGCCCAAAGCCACTCGACTGCCCAAAGCCACTCGACTGTCCAACGCCACTCGGCTGTCCAACGCCACTTGGCTGTCCAACGCCACTTGGCTGACAGAAACCTGCCTTCTGGCCAAAGGGAATCGCCCCAGAGGGCTCGGGCCCGCTCGACGAGGTGCCAAACACGCCGGAAGCTGAAACCGTCGGTGGCGCCTGGGACACGGACCCGAAGCCGCTGGACTGTCCGAAACCAGCCTTCTGACCAAAAGGGCCCACTCCAGAAGGTGTCACCGAGGTGGTCATCGACGCCGCGCTCGAGGAGCTCGTTCCCGTGCCGGCGCCAAAAGCGGCACCAAAGCCTCCACCGGCCGGCTTGGTCTCACCGCCGAAAGAAAACCCCCCTGTCTTTGAAGGCAGGGGCGAGGGAGAGGGCGAAGGCGAGGGCGCTGCGGGAGCGGTCGGTGCCGGTGCCGGCGGCTTGGGTTCCGCCGGTGCCGCGGCGGCCATGAGGTTCTGGGACTTCTTGAGCATGTCGAAGGACGGGATCGGCGGACTGCTCGCCGCCGGTGCCTTGGGCTTGGCCTCGGGGACTGCCGCGACCATGAGGTTCTGGGACTTCTTGAGCATGTCCAAGGACGGGATGGGCGGACCGCTCGCCGCTGGTGCCTTGGGGGGCGCCACCGCTGGTGGCACCGGCTTTGGCCCCGTGACAGCGGCCATCATCACCTCCGACTTGTTGAGCATGTCGAAGGACGGGACGGGCGGCATGCTGGTCGCCGCCTTGGGGGCGGCCACGACGGGCTGCTTGGCGGTCGGCACGACGACGGCCGCCTTGGGCGCGATCGCGGCG
>JAURME010000068.1 GCA_030830865.1 Candidatus Nanopelagicales bacterium
GCAGGAAGGTCGTGGCGCCGGTGACGTCGTCACCGCGCCAGATTGCATGCTGGACCGGCGCAGCGCCACGCCAGCGGGGCAGCAGGGAGAAGTGCAGGTTGACCCAGCCGGCGGCAGGGATGGCGAGCGCATCGGCGGGAACGAGACCGCCGTAGGCCACGATCGGGGCGACATCCGGGGCGAGCCCGCGCAGTCGAGTCAGCACATCGGCATCCCTCAGCGACGGTGGCCTCAGCACCTCACAGCCGTGCTGCTGTGCCAGGTCCGCCACCGGCGAAGGGCTCAGGGCGCGACCTCGGCCCGCCTTGGCATCAGGGCGGGTGACCACGGCGACCACCTCATGGGAGGACTCCAGCAGCCGGGCCAAGGCCACGGCAGCGACGTCCGGCGTTCCGGCGAAGACGCAGCGCACCGACTACATCCAGCGCGACGAGATGGAGTGCGGGCTGAGCCGCACGTCGGGCGCCTGCTCCCCGAACCACTCCGCCTGGCGGATCTGGCGCATCGCCTCCTTGCGCATCTCCGGGTCGAGCCGGTCGATGAACAAGATGCCGTCCAGGTGGTCGGTCTCGTGCTGCACGGCCCGTGCGAGCAGGTCCGACCCCTCGATGACGACCGGCTCCCCATGCATGTTCATGCCCTTGGCGACGACCCGCTTCGCGCGGGGGGTGTCGAAGGCGAGATCAGGAAGGGACAGGCAGCCCTCCTCACCGTCCATCATCTCGTCAGACAGGTCGAGGTCCGGGTTGACGAGGTGTCCGGGCTCATCGTCGACCCAGTAGGTGAACACGCGAAGGCTGACCCCGATCTGCGGCGCGGCGAGGCCGGCACCGGGCGCGTCCATCATGGTCTCGGTCAGGTCCTTCACGAGCTTGCGCAACTCCTTGTCGAAGGTCTCCACGGGAGCGGCGGGCGTGCGCAGGACAGGGTCACCGAAGAGTCGGATGGGCTGGATGGCCATGTCGTCGAGTGTAGACAGGCGCAGGCGACCGCTACACCGACCTCGGATCCATGTGCACATGGACGGGCCTGGAGCGTCCCTCCGCTGATCGCGTCATGGTGATGGCCGCGAGCTCCCGACTGAGGGCGCGGCCCTCGCGGCGATGGACGACGACGAGGCCGCGCTGACGGTCCGGGTCATGCTGGGAGGGGTCGGGGAGGGGTCCGAGCAGCCGGTGGGGTGTGCGCAGCCTCTGCGCCACCGCACGGATGTCCTCCCCCGCACCGACCAGGGCCGCCATGCGCATGGCGGGCGGGAGGCCGGCGGACTCGCGCTCCCTGAGCTCCCGCGCGGCGAGCCACGGAGCGTCCCACCGCACCAGCGCCTGGACCGGGGCGAGGGAGTTCTCCGCGGTGATCACGACCGGGGCCGACGGTGCGGCAAGGGCGGCCGCCGCGAACCAGCGCCGGGCGGCGTCCTCCTCCGCGTCGAGGCTCGGCCGACCGAGCATCGATCGGGCATCCAGCAGCAGGACGGCCCGATAGCCCCCTTCGGCAACCGGCTCAGCCCCGGGAGTGGCGACCACGATGGCCGGGGTGTCAGGGACGGTGAGCAGGCGGTGCCCCCCGTGGCTGGCCAGGACGGGGACGTGCGGGAACGCCCGCCCGATCTCCTCGACCGTGCGCTCGGCTCCCACCGCCATCGCGCGCAGCCGTGCCCCGTGGCAGGCGGAGCAGCGCCAGTCGCCGCGGATCGCGCCGCACCACGAGCAGGCCGGGGTCGATGCCCGACCGCGCAGCATCAATGGGCCACCGCACGAGCAGCGGGCCGGAGCCCGGCAGTCCTGGCACGCCAGACCCGGGACGTACCCGCGGCGCGCGACCTGCACCAGCACCGGCCCGTCAGCTATCGCCGACCGAGCCGCCTCCCAGGCTGTGTGGGGCATTCGTGCCGCGGCCGCCGCCGGATCCCGCGCCTCATCCTGATCGGTGATGGCACGGACGCGGGGCGCACGGTCCCGGACCGTGTCACGCGAGGCCTCGACCGAGCGCGCCCACCCGGATTCGACCCACTGCTGCGTGACCACCGACCGTGCCGGCGCTCCCACGACGAGATGGCACCCGCTCAGGTGAGATCGCACTGCAGCGACATCGCGGGCGTTCCAATAGGGCGCCTGGGGATCGATCAGGGCCTCGTCGGAGTCGTCCCACACGATGATGAGGCGCAGGTCATGGGCCGGGGCGAAGACGCTGGCTCGCGTGCCGATGACGACACGCACGCCCCCGCGAAGGATCCGCAGGAACTCGCGGTACCGCCGCTCCGGACCCATGTCGGCGGTCAGCACCGCAGCGGCCTTGGCCTCGAAGGCATCCGACAGCCGGGCACGCACCCGGTCGACGTCGGCGGCGTCGGGGACCACCACGATCACGGTGCCGTCGACCTGCGATGTCACCGTCTGGACCAGCGCCGCGACATCCCGGCTCCAGTCACCTGCGGGTGCTGCGGACCAGACCGCGCGGACGGGAGTCCCGGCCGGGGGTGTGGACAGTCGCCGGACCAGGGCTTCCCCGGCGGTGTAGTCGGTCCAGGCCTGATCGCCCGGTGATGGAGAGGACCACTCGGCCGGCGGAACGATCGTCTTCTCCGCTCGGGCATGACGCGGCGGCACGGCCGAGCGCAGGACGTCGCTGAACGTTCCGGCCCAGCGGTCGGCCACCGCCTGCACCAGTCGGAGGGTGTCATCGGTCAGGACCGGCTCAGGACCCATGACCCGCTCGATCGCACGCAGTCGACCCTCATGGCCGGAATCCGGGTCGAGGGCCACCACGATCGCGTTGACCAGTCGGCCCGAGAAGCGCACCCGCACCCGGCTGCCGACGTCCAGCGACTCGACGAGCGAGGCCGGGACGGTGTAGTCGAAGGGACGGTCCAGATGCGGCACCTGGGAGTCGATGCGGACCTGGACGACCCGGGTCCGTTCACCCGGCTCCTCAGCACGCCCGGGAACGTCGTCGGGGGCGCCGGTCATGAGGTGATCATGCCCGACGCCCCCGACACAGGAGCGGATGGTTTTCCGGTCAGCGACCGACTGCCGCCTTGAGCGCGTCGGCGCGGTCGGTGGCCTCCCACGTGAAGGTCGGGCCCACGGCCGTGCGCTTCGCAGGATCGTCGCTGTCCAGCAGGATGTTGCTGCCCTGCGGACGACCGAAGTGGCCGTAGGCCGCCGTCGTGCGGAAGATCGGCCGGAGCAGGTCGAGGTCCCGGATGATCGCCGCCGGGCGCAGGTCGAAGACCCGGAGCACCGCCTCCTGGATCTGCTCGTCCGGCACGACGCCGGTGCCGAAGGTCTCGACGAAGACGCCCACGGGGTGGGCCTTGCCGATGGCGTAGGCCACCTGCACCTCACAGCGAGAGGCGAGCTCGGCTGCGACGACGTTCTTCGCCACCCAGCGCATCGCGTAGGCGGCGGACCGGTCGACCTTCGACGGGTCCTTGCCCGAGAAGGCACCACCGCCGTGGCGGGCCATGCCGCCGTACGTGTCGACGATGATCTTTCGCCCGGTGAGGCCGGCATCGCCCATCGGGCCGCCGATCTCGAAGCGACCGGTGGGGTTGACCAGAAGTCGGTAGTCACGTGAGTCGAGATCGATCAGGTCGAGGACGGGGTCGACGACGTGGCGCTTCACGTCCGGCGTGAGCATGGTGTCGAGATCGACGTCCTTGGCATGCTGTGACGAGACGACGACCGTGTCGATCTTGACCGGCCGGTCGTTCTCGTCGTACGCGATCGTGACCTGGGTCTTGCCGTCCGGACGAAGGTAGGGAACCCTGCCGTCCTTGCGTACCTCGGTGAGGCGCTCCGCGAGGCGCTGGGCGATGTGGATCGGCAGCGGCATGAGCTCGGGGGTGTCGTCGCACGCGTAGCCGAACATGAGCCCCTGGTCGCCGGCACCCTGCCGGTCCAGCGGATCCGAACTGCCCTCGGCGCGCTCCTCGTAGGCATCGTCGACACCCTGGGCGATATCCGGCGACTGCTTGCCGATCGAGACGGAGATGCCGCAGGACTCGCCGTCGAAGCCCTTGACGGACGAGTCGTAGCCGATGCCGAGAACCGTCTGGCGGACGAGATCCATCACGTCGGCGAAGCCGTTGGTGGTCACCTCACCGGCGACGTGGACCTGACCGGTGGTGAGCATCGTCTCGACCGCGACGCGACTCGTCGGGTCCTGCCTGAGCAGGTCGTCGAGGATGGCGTCGCTGATCTGGTCGGCCATCTTGTCCGGGTGACCCTCGGTGACCGATTCGGAGGTAAACAGGCGATGTGACACGAACGATTCCTCTTCCTAGCTGACGTCGAACGCAGCCCCACGGGTGGATCCGCGCTTGCCCCTGGTGGGGCCTGGTCTGCTCCCGGAGCACCCCACCGCGTCTGGAGGGTTGCCGACCAGCGAGCCGGGACTTGTCGCTGGTACTCGTGACCGCGGTGAAGTCTAGCCCAGAGGGCGACGGGTGGCGTGCAGGCGGCGCCCATGGACCGCTCGCGGATCAGGCACGGAAGGCGAGGACGGCATCCCAGACCGCATCGGCGATCTCGGCCTTGCCGGCCCTCGGGACCTCCCGCACATCGCCGGCCGAATCGAGGATCAGCACCTCGTTGGTGGGCTGGCCGAACACGGCGTCGTCGCCCACGTCGTTGGCCACGAGCAGGTCACACCCCTTGCGAGCCAGCTTGGCCATGGCCAGGTCGCGCAGGCGCTCCGGGCTCCCGGCCGTCTCCGCGGCGAATCCGACGATGGTCGGAGCGACTCCGACGCGCTGCCGCACGAGGTCCGCGAGCACGTCGACCGTCTGCTCCAAGCGGAGGTCGACCCCTGCGTCGCCCTCCTTCTTGACCTTGCCCCCCTCGGCCTCCGGGCGGAAGTCCGCCACCGCAGCCGCCATGACGACGATGTCGCTGCTCGCGGCCTGCTCGGTCATCGCGGCGTGCAGATCGGCCGCGGACTCGGCCCTGATGACGGCGACCCCGGCCGGTGGTGGGACGTCCATGGCCGCGGCCACGAGGGTCACCTCCGCCCCGCGGGACAGGGCCGTGCGGGCCAGCTCGACCCCCTGGATTCCGCTGCTGCGGTTGCCGAGGAAGCGCACCGGATCCCATGCCTCGCGTGTGCCTCCGGCGCTGACCGTGATCCGGAGGCCGCGGAGGTCGGCATTCGCCGGGCGCCGCAGGAGGTCGAGCGCGGCGGCGACGATCGCCGACGGGTCCGGCAGGCGCCCCGGGCCGGAATCGGCTCCCGTGAGTCGCCCGATGGCCGGGTCCAGGATGCGGATCCCCCGCTCGCGCAGGAGTGCGACATTGCGCTGTGTGGCCGGGTGGAGCCACATCTCGGTATGCATCGCCGGAGCCAGCAGCACCGGGCCGTGCGCGGTGAGGAGCGTGTTGGTCAGGAGGTCATCGGCCATGCCCTGCGCCGCTCGGGCCATGAGATCCGCCGTGGCCGGAGCGACGAGGACGAGGTCGGCCTCCTGCCCGAGCCGGACGTGCGGGACCTCCTCGGCCCGCGTCCACACATCGCTGGCGACCGGCCGACCCGAAAGCGCTTCCCAGGTGGTGGCGCCGACGAAGTTCAGGGATGCGGCTGTCGGGACGACGGTGACATCGAGGCCGTGCTCGCGCAGACCTCTCAACACCTCGCACGCCTTGTAGGCGGCGATCCCGCCGGCGACGCCCAGGACGACCCGACGGGCCATGGGTCAGGCCTCGGGCTGATCCGAGAAGCCCGCGCCGCTGGAGAAGGAGGCCTCGCTGGACATGACAGCGGCCTCGGCCGCCGCGATGCCCGCGGCCTCCTCAGCGCTGATCGGCTCACTGGAGAGGAGGCCGGCGTCGATCTCGCGCAACGCGATGGACAGCGGCTTCTCCTGCACGTGGGTCTCGACGAGCGGGCCGACGTACTCCAGCAGACCCTCGCCCAGCTGGGAGTAGTAGGCGTTGATCTGGCGGGCGCGCTTGGAGGCGTAGATCACGAGCGAGTACTTGGAGTCGGTCTTCTCCAGCAGCTCATCGATCGAGGGATGGGTGATGCCCTCGGGGGTGGTCGCACTGCTCACGTCACGGCCTCATTCAGTCGGTCACACAGGTGGGAGCGGTCCCGCCCTCGGGACACAGATATGGGTCTCAGGGCCGGGCGCTCGTCGGATCAGCCACTAATCGTAGCAAGGCCTGGGCACACTCCTTGACGTCGGCGTTGACGAGGACCACATCGAACTCGTCGGCAGCGGCGAGTTCCTCGCGGGCGGCGGTGAGCCGACGCTGGACCGCGGCGTCGTCCTCGGTGCCTCGCCCGGTGAGTCGGGCCTCGAGAACCTCCCAGGACGGGGGCGCGAGGAACACCAGCAGGGCCCCCGGCACGCGCTCGCGCACCTGGCGAGCGCCCTGAACCTCGATCTCCAGCAGCACTGGCGTCCCTGCAGCACGCCGTTCGTCGACCGGGCCGCGCGGGGTGCCGTAGCGGTTGCCCGCGAAGGCGGCCCACTCCAGCAGCCCCTCGGTGGCGACGAGCTCGTCGAATCCCTCGTCGGACACGAAGAAGTACTCCCGACCGTCCTGTTCTCCGGTCCGTGGCGGACGGGTCGTGGCGCTCACGGAGAGCCAGATCCCGGGATCCCGCGAGAGCGCCTCGGACACAACGGTGCTCTTGCCGACTCCCGACGGACCCGACACCACGACCAGAGGAGCGGCTGAGACCGTCATGGCCGCGCCCGTCCCAGTTGGGTGAGGAGGGCCGTGCGCTGACGATCGCCCAGCCCCCGGATCCTGCGGCTCGAGGCGATGCCGAGGTCCTCCATCAGCCGTTCGGCCCGGATCGGGCCCACACCGGGCAGCGCCTCGAGCAGCCACGACACCCGCAGGGTGGCCCACAGCGGATTGTCGGTCGCACCCTCGATCACCTCGACGCCCGTGATGCGCCGCTCCTTGATGTCCTGACGCAGGCGTGCCTTGGCCTGTCGGGTGGCCAGCGCCTTGGCGAGCGCCTCCGCCCGCTGCTCCGGGGTCCGCACCGGGATGGCGCTCATGAGGCGTCGGCGAGTGAACGGGCGATCGCCTGCGCCGCGGCTCGCGGGTCCTCGGCTCCCGTGATGGGTCGACCGATCACCAGAAGGTCAGCACCGTCGGCGATGGCCTGCTCGGGCGTGGCCACCCGCCGCTGGTCGTCCAGGGACGCCCCCGCCGGTCGGACCCCCGGGGTGATGAGGGTGACGTCCGCAGGGACGACGGCCCGGATCGCGGCGACCTCCTGGGGCGAGCACACGATCGCCCGGGCTCCAGCCGCGACGGCGAGCATCGCCAGCCGGACCGCGGCATCGCGCGGGGGCCCGGCCATGCCGATGGCCTCGAGGTCCGAGGAGTCCATCGAGGTCAGGATCGTGACCGCGGTGATTCGGGTGTCCGGCAGCGCCTCGGCAGCACTCGCGATCATCGCCGCACCTCCCGCGGCATGCACCGTGAGAAAGGACGGCGCGAGAGGAGCCACCGCCCGGGCTGCTCCGCCGACGGTGGCGGGGATGTCGTGGAGCTTCAGATCGAGGAACAGGTCGATGTCCGACTGCCCGGCGTCGGCCGCGGCCTGACGCGCCGCGTGCACCGCGGCTGCCCCGTCTCGGCAGAAGACCTCGAGGCCGACCTTCACCGTCGAGACGATGGGGGCGACTGCAGCCGACCACTCGGCCAGGACGTCGAGCGACGGGGCGTCCATCGCGACGGCGATGGGTGCACGGGCCCCGGACTCCGGGCTCTGTCCACTACTCGGAGATGAAGTCGAGCTCATCGTCCACCTCCGGCTCAGGGTCGGCGGGTCGATGGGCGTACGACACGGCATCCGCGAGCGAGCGGAAACCTCGCTCGCCGAGGGCCCTCTGCAGCTCCTCCTGGATACGGACGGGCGCCGAGGGGTCATGGAAGATGACGGTGCCGGCCTGGACGGCATTCGCCCCAGCGAGGACGAATTCCAGGGCGTCTCGGCCGCTGCGGATGCCGCCGACGCCGATGATCGGCAGGTCGGGGAAGGCCTGCCGGATCTGCCAGACCGTCCGCACGGCCATCGGCCTGATGGCCGGCCCCGAGAGTCCGCCGGTGACGCCGGCCAGCTTCGGCCGCATCGTGTCCGTGTCGATGACCATGCCGAGGGTCGTGTTCATGACCGTGACCCCCGTGGCTCCGGCACGAACGACGGAATCGGCGATCTCGACGATGTCCGTGACGTCCGGCGAGAGCTTGGCGAAGATCGGCAGCCGCGGATCACTGTGACGACGCACGGCGCTGATGACTTCTGCGGCCGAGGATGACCTGCACGCGAAGACCTGCCCGCGATCGGCCACGTTCGGGCACGAGATGTTGACCTCGAGCGCCGTCACCGCACGGCTGGTCCGAAGCTTGGCCGCGATCTTGCCGAAGTCCTCCACGGTGTCCCCGGCGATCGACACGATGGCCCGTGCGCCGCGCTGGTCCAACCAGGAGAGGTCCTTCTCGAGGAAGGCGTCGATCCCCGGGCCCTGGAGTCCGATCGAGTTGAGCATCCCGCTCGGCGTCTCCGCCATGCGCGGCGTGGCGCGACCAGAGCGCGCCTGGAGCATGATCGTCTTCGTGACCACGGCCCCGATCGACGAGACGTCGAAGAACTGATCCAGCTCACGGCCCGCTGCGGCGCACCCCGACGCGGTCATGACGGGAGACGGGAGCTCCAACGGACCGAGCCGGGTGCTCATGTCGACATCAGGCACAGGTGTGGCACCCGGCATGGGGCCACGTGAGATGAGGGCGCGACTCATCAGTGACCTCCCGACGTGGGGGCGCCGAGCGTGTCCGGAGGAATGCTCCCGACCTCGTCCCAGCGCACGCGGTCCCCGGCGAACACCGGACCCTCCGTGCAGGATCGCAGCATCCGGGTCACTCCATCCTTGCCGATCACGGGCAGCACACAGGTCATGCACACGCCGACCCCGCAGGCCATGGCCTCCTCCACGGCGCACTGGCTGTACGCACCGCGGTCGCTCGCGATCTCTGCGACCCGCTGGAGCATGGGCATGGGCCCGCAGGCGTACACGACGGCCGCATCACCTTGCGCCATGAGGTCGGGCAGCACATCGGTCACTCGACCTCGTGTGCCCATCGAGCCGTCGTCCGTCGTGATCGTCAGCGTGGACGCGAGCCGCTTCAGCTCCAGGGCCCCGTAGAGCCGGTCCTCGGATGCGGCGCCGAGCACGACGTCGACCCGGCAGCCGCGCTCGCGCAGCTGCTCCGCCAGCATGAACAGGGGGGCAGAGCCGTAGCCCCCGCCGACGAGGACCGTGGGCACCGACTGCTTGGGAAGCACGAACGGGCGACCGAGCGGGCCGACGATGTCGACCGGGTCGTGACGACGCCGGTCGACCAGCCAGCGGGTGCCCTTGCCATGGACCCCCACGACGATGTCCAGCGTCCCGCCGTAGACCCCTCGGGACTGCACCCGGTGGATCGCGAAGGCACGACGCAGCAGCATGCTGCTCTCGTCACCGCCCATGCCCAGGGTCACGAAGTGACCGGGCCTGGTGGCCTCGGAGATGCCGGGAGCCGTCAGCGAGATGACGTGGTAGGCGCCGGCCCGGCGGATGTCGAGGATCTGTCCGGTGACCTGGACGGGAGTCGTCATGCCCCTGCCTCCTCGGCGACGCCGGATCGCAGCCGCGCCAGGTCACTCCCATGCTCCTGCAGTGAGCGCACGGACGGCTCACCCCGTTGGAGCGAGTCGATGCCCTGCACGGCGGCAGCAAGGCCCTGGACGGTGGTGATGCACGGAACCCCGCGCACGACGGCCGCAGTGCGGATCTCGTAGCCGTCGAGTCGCGGGCCGACTCCGTAGGGGGTGTTCACGATCAACTGGATGTCACCGGCGAGGATCGCATCGACCGTCGTGGGTTCACCCTGCGGACCGCGACCCTCATGCTGCTTGCGCAGTTCTTCGACCTCGACCCCATTGCGGCGAAGGACCGACGCGGTTCCGGAGGTCGCGAAGATCCGGAACCCGAGGTCGGCCAGCCGCTTGATCGGGAAGATGGCGCCGCGCTTGTCGCGGTTGGCTAGGGAGACGAAGGCAGATCCCGAGGTGGGCAGACCTCCGCCCGACACCGCCTCCTGGGACTTGGCGAAGGCCGTGCCGAACGATTCGTCGATCCCCATGACCTCACCGGTCGACTTCATCTCCGGCCCGAGCACCGTGTCGACGCCATGGAAACGACCGAAGGGCAGAACGGCCTCCTTGACCGAGATGGCGGCGCCCTGCGGAAGCGAGCCACCGTCACCCTCCGCCGGCAGCACCCCGGAGGCCCGGAGCTCGGCGATCGTCTGCCCGACCATCACACGGGCCGCAGCCTTGGCGACGGGCACGGCCGTCGCCTTGGAGACGAACGGGACCGTGCGGGAGGCACGTGGATTTGCTTCGAGAACATAGAGGATGTCGCCGGCCATCGCGTACTGGACGTTGAGCAGCCCGCGCACGCCGACACCCTGTGCGATGGCACGGGTAGCCTCGCGGATGCGCTCGATGTCCTCGACCCCGAGGGTCACCGGCGGCAGGGCGCACGCGGAGTCACCCGAATGGATGCCGGCCTCCTCGATGTGCTCCATCACCCCGGCGAGGTAGAGGTCCTGCCCGTCGTACAGCGCATCGACGTCGATCTCGACGGCGTCGTCGAGGAACCGGTCGACCAGCACCGGATGCTCCGGGTTGATCTGGGTCGCGCGCGCGAGGTAGTCCGCGAGCATGTCGTCGTCGTAGACGATCTCCATGCCCCGGCCGCCGAGGACGTAGCTCGGGCGCACCAGGACGGGGTACCCGACGTCGGCGGCGATCGCACGGGCCTCCTCGAACGTGAACGCTGTGCCGTGCTTGGGGGCCAGAAGTCCGGCCTGGGCGAGCACGCGGCCGAACGCCCCACGCTCCTCGGCCAGGTGGATGGACTCCGGCGAGGTCCCGATCACGGGGACGCCCGCGTCCTTGAGTCCCTGCGCCAGGCCGAGCGGGGTCTGGCCACCGAGCTGGACGATAACGCCCACCAGCGTGCCGGCCTGCTGTTCGGCGTGCACCACCTCGAGGACGTCCTCGAGCGTGAGCGGCTCGAAATACAGACGATCGGAGGTGTCGTAGTCCGTGGAGACCGTCTCCGGATTGCAGTTGACCATGACGGCCTCGTAGCCCGCCTCACGAAGGGTGAGGGCTGCGTGGACGCACGAGTAGTCGAACTCGATGCCCTGCCCGATCCGATTGGGGCCCGATCCGAGGATGATCACCTTCTCGCGATCACTCGGCTCCGCCTCAGTCTCCTCGTCGTAGCACGAGTAGTGGTACGGGGTGCGGGCCGCGAATTCCGCCGCGCAGGTGTCGACGGTCTTGTAGACGGGGCGCAGGCCGACCTCGTGCCGGATCTGACGGACCTCGGCCTCGGACAGACCACGCAGCCGACCGATCTGCCGATCGCTGAAGCCGAGGCGCTTTGCCCGACGCAACACGTGCAGGTCCAGACTCTCCGAGGCACGGAGGTCGTCGGCCATCTCGTTGATACGGCAGATCTGGTCCAGGAACCACGGATCGATGCGGGTGGCCTCATGCACGGCGTCGATGCCGGCTCCGGCCCACAGGGCCAGCTGCACCTCGGCCAGTCGGCCATCGCGCGGCACGCGCATCGATGCCAGCAGCGCGGGCACATCGACATCGTCGACGGTGGCTGGCCAGGAGAAGACAGCCTCCGGCTTCTCCAGCGAGCGCAGGGCCTTCTGGAGCGCCTCCGGCAGGTTCCGACCGATGGCCATGGCCTCGCCGACACTCTTCATCGTGGTGGTCAGGGTCGGGTCGGCCTGGGGGAACTTCTCGAAGGCGAACCGCGGAACCTTGACGACGATGTAGTCGAGAGTCGGTTCGAAGGAGGCGGGAGTCTCCTGGGTGATGTCATTGGGGATCTCGTCGAGGGTGTAGCCGATCGCCAGGCGTGCGGCGATCTTCGCGATCGGGAAGCCCGTGGCCTTCGATGCCAGTGCCGAGGATCGGGAGACCCGCGGGTTCATCTCGATGACGATCAGCCGGCCGTCCTCGGGATTGACCGCGAACTGGATATTGCACCCGCCCGTGTCCACGCCGACGGCCCGGATGATGTCGATGCCGACATCGCGGAGGCGTTGGAACTCCCGGTCCGTCAGGGTGAGTGCCGGGGCGACGGTGATCGAGTCACCCGTGTGCACGCCCATGGGGTCGAGGTTCTCGATCGAGCACACGACGACCACGTTGTCGTGACGATCGCGCATCAGCTCGAGCTCGTACTCCTTCCATCCGATGATCGACTCCTCGAGCAGCACCTCCGACGTGGGGCTGGCGGCGAGTCCGGCGCCGGCGATACGGCGAAGGTCGTCCTCGTCGTACGCGATGCCGGAGCCGGCACCACCCATGGTGAAGGAGGGCCGCACGACGACGGGATAGCCGAGGTCATCGACGCCCGCCAGGCACTCGTCCAGCGTGTGACAGACCGCCGACCGGGCGCTCTCGGCGCCGATCTCCTCGACGATGGCGCGGAACAGCTCTCGGTTCTCGCCGCGCTCGATGGCGTCGACGTCGGCGCCGATGAGCTCGACGCCGTACTTCTCGAGCACGCCGTTCTTGTGGAGCGCGATGGCGGTGTTGAGCGCGGTCTGGCCACCGAGCGTGGGAAGCAGCGCGTCGGGGCGCTCCTTGGCGATGATGCGCTCGACGAATTCCGGCGTGATCGGCTCGATGTACGTGGCGTCGGAGAACTCCGGATCGGTCATGATCGTCGCCGGATTGGAGTTGACGAGCACGACGCGAAGGCCCTCGTCGCGGAGCACGCGGCAGGCCTGCGTGCCGGAGTAGTCGAACTCGCAGG
Source organism: Candidatus Nanopelagicales bacterium (assembly GCA_030830865.1). Classification (GTDB taxonomy): domain Bacteria; phylum Actinomycetota; class Actinomycetes; order S36-B12; family S36-B12; genus UBA10649. Next base: position 12,866 of record JAURME010000068.1, read on the forward strand.
CCTGACCGATGACGATCGGGCCGGAGCCGATCACCATGACCGACCGGATGTCCTCGCGGCGCGGCATCAGGCGCTCCGTCCCTCTCGTGCGGCAGACATGAGGTCTGCGAACCGGTCGAACAGGTAGTCGGCGTCATGCGGGCCGGCGGCCGCCTCCGGGTGGTACTGCACGCTGAAGGCAGGGACGTCGAGGCAGCGCAGACCCTCGACCACGTCGTCATTGAGGCACAGGTGACTCACTTCAGCGCTGCCGAACGGCGTCTCGAAGGCACCGCCGCGCGGTGCGTCGACCGCGAAGCCGTGGTTGTGCGCGGTGACCTCGACCTTGCGGGTGATCAGATCCATCACGGGCTGGTTGATGCCGCGGTGTCCGTAGCGGAGTTTGTAGGTGCCCAGGCCGAGCGCCCGGCCGAGGATCTGGTTGCCGAAGCAGATGCCGAACACGGGGACGCGGCGCCGCAGCAGCTCCTGCACGACTCCGACGGCGTGGTCGGCCGTGGCGGGATCACCGGGTCCGTTGGAGAAGAACACGCCGTCCGGCTCCAGGGCGAGGATCTGCTCGGTGCTCCACTCGGCGGGAACGACATGGACCTCCATGCCGCGCTCCGCCATCTGGTGCGGGGTCATCGCCTTGATGCCGAGGTCGACCGCCACGACGGTGAACCGGCGCTCCCCCACCGCCGGGACGACGTACGGCTCGTCCGTCGTGACATCGGCCGTCAGGTTCGCCCCGGCCATCTGCGGACTTCCCTGGACGGCCCTGAGCAGCTCCTCGGGGGTGCGCTCGGCATCGGGGCCGCTGAAGATGCCCACGCGCATCGCACCGCGCTCGCGCAGGTGCCGCGTGAGGGCACGGGTGTCGATGCCGCTGATGCCGACGATGCTCTGGTCGACGAGCTCATCCTCGAGGCCGCGCACAGCGCGCCAGTTGGATGCGATGCGCGAGGGCTCGCGCACGACGTAGCCGTTGACCCAGATGCGACGGGACTCCGGATCCTCGTCGTTCATGCCCGTGTTGCCGATGTGGGGAGCGGTCATGATCACCACCTGACCGCGGTACGACGGGTCGGTCAGGGTCTCCTGGTACCCGCTCATGCCGGTGGAGAAGACCGCCTCCCCGAATGCGGTGCCCACGGCGCCGTAGGCGTCGCCGTGCATGGTGCGTCCGTCCTCGAGGACGAGCACCGCCTTCTCCTGCGGAACGCGGGTCATCGGGCTCCTGTCGAGAACATGGCCATGAGGCCATCCAACAACGTGTGGTGGTCGGACGATGCATCCGCCCGGTATCCGGAGTCGAGCTCGGGGTCGGCGGCGGCCGTTCCCATGGTCGTGACGAGGAGTGTCATGCGAGCGCCCCATCGAGCACCGTCGGCGTGCCGGCATACAGCGTGTGAACCACCCGACCCGGGAGGGTGCGACCCGCGTACGGGGAGTTGCGGCTCTTGGAGGCCAGCCGCATCGGATCCACCACGGACGTCGCCTCGGGATCGATGACAGTGATGTTCGCAACGGCGCCCGGGACGAGCTCATGGCCCTGGGTGCGGACCCGACCGATCTGCGCGGGTGCCGAGGACATCCGGTCGGCCAGCTGGCGCCAGGTCAGGCGGCCGGGCAGCACCATGGTCTCCATCAGGACGCCGAGCGCAGTCTCAAGGCCGAGCATTCCCATGGCCGCGGCGGCCCACTCACAGTCCTTGTCCTCATGAGGGTGGGGGGCGTGGTCGGTCGCGACGATGTCGATCGTCCCGTCGGCGAGCGCCTCGCGCAGTGCCTCGACGTCCTCGGCCGTGCGGAGCGGCGGGTTGACCTTGTACAGGGGGTCGTACGACGCCACGAGCTCCTCGGTGAGGACGAGGTGATGGGGCGTGACCTCGGCGGTCACGTCGACACCCCGCGACTTGGCCCAGCGCACGACCTCGACGGACCCCGCCGTGGACAGGTGGCACACATGCAGCCGCGAGCCGACATGCTGGGCGAGCAGGACATCTCGCGCGATGATCGCCTCCTCGGCGACGGCCGGCCAACCGGCCAGACCGAGCCGACCGGACAGCTCGCCCTCGTTCATCTGGGCGTTCTCGGTGAGACGCGGCTCCTGCGCGTGCTGCGCGACGACTCCGTCGAAGGCCTTCACGTACTCCAGGGCCCGGCGCATGAGCACGGCATCGTGGACACACTTGCCGTCGTCGCTGAACACCCGCACGCCCGCAGCGCTGTCGGCCATGGCGCCGAGCTCGGCCATGCGCTCACCCGCGAGGCCCACGGTGACGGCACCCACCGGGCGGACGTCGACGAGGCCGGCCTCCTGACCCAGGCGCCACACCTGCTCGACGACGCCCGCGGTGTCGGCGACCGGGCTCGTGTTCGCCATCGCATGCACACAGGTGTAGCCACCGAGCGCCGCCGCCTGCGAACCGGTGAGCACGGTCTCCGCATCCTCGCGGCCAGGCTCGCGCAGGTGGGTGTGGAGGTCGACGAATCCGGGCACCGCGATCAGGCCGTCGGCATCGACGACCTCACCCTCGGCCGTCCCCGGGGTGGCGAGGTCGACGATGACACCGTCGGCCACGACGATGTCCCGGGGCTCCTCGCCGTAGGGTCGGGCCCCCCTGAGCACGATGGTCATGCCGACTCCTCCTTCATCCCGCCCAGCAGCAGGTACAACACGGCCATGCGGACGCTCACGCCGTTCGCGACCTGCTCGACCATGACCGAGCGTGGTGAGTCGGCGACGTCAGCGGAGATCTCCATGCCGCGGTTCATGGGTCCCGGGTGCAGCACGATCGCATCGGAGGGCAGGGCCGCCATGCGGGCCACGTCGAGCCCGTAGCGCCTCGAGTACTCGAGCGCGGACGGGAAGTAGGCCGCCTGCATCCGTTCCGCCTGGACGCGCAGCATCATCACGGCATCGACATCGGGGAGCACTTCGTCGATGTCATAGGAGATGCGACAGGGCCACGACTCCACACCGAAGGGCATCAGGGTGGGTGGCGCGACGAGCGTGACGTCCGCCCCCAGTGTCTGCAGGAGCAGCACGTTGGACCGGGCGACCCGACTGTGGAGGATGTCACCCACGATGGCCACCCGGACTCCTGCGAGGTCCCCGGCACCGCCTCGGAGGTGACGACGCAGGGTGTAGGCGTCCAGCAGTGCCTGGGTCGGGTGCTCGTGTGTGCCGTCGCCGGCATTGATGACGGGCGCGCCGATCCACCCCGATGTGGCCAGTCGATGCGGTGCACCGCTCGCCCCGTGTCGGATGACCACCGCATCGGCGCCCATCGCCTCGAGGGTCAGTGCCGTGTCCTTCAGGCTCTCACCCTTGGAGACCGAGGATCCCTTGGCCGCGAAGTTGATGACGTCGGCGGACAGCCGCTTGGCGGCGAGCTCGAAGGAGATCCGCGTGCGGGTGGAGTCCTCGAAGAAGAGATTGACCACGGTGCGGCCGCGCAGGGTCGGGAGCTTCTTGACCGAACGATCAGTGACGGCGGCGAGTTCGGCGGCGGTATCCAGAATGAGCACCGCCTCCTCGAGGCTGAGGTCACCGGCGGAGAGCAGGTGCTGCATCACTCCCCCTCCCAGATGGCGACCCGATCGACACCGTCGACCTCGGTGACCTCGACCCGCACCATCTCGTCGACGGAGGTCGGCAGGTTCTTGCCCACGTAGTCCGGACGAATCGGCAGTTCGCGGTGGCCGCGGTCCACGAGAACGGCCAGCCGGACGGCGGCCGGGCGGCCGAGGTCGTTCAGCGCATCGAGCGCAGCCCGCACAGTGCGCCCGGAGTACAGGACGTCATCCACGAGGACGACGACCCGTCCGTCGATTCCCTCGGCCGGAATCGAGGTCTCCTCAAGCGGCCGTGCCGGACGCAGCCGGAGATCGTCTCGGTACAGGGTGATGTCCAGTGAGCCGACCGGCACCGTCGCGCCCTCGATGGACTCCAGCGCCACCGCGATCCGCTCGGCGAGAGCGACGCCGCGCGTGGGAATGCCCAGCAGGACCAGATCGTCGGTGCCGCGTGCCTTCTCCACGATCTCGTGGGCGATGCGCCGGATGGCTCGGCCGATATCGGCATCGTCGAGGACGACGCGGGCGTGCGAATCCATATGGACTCCCTTCCCCGCCTCTCTGGACGGGCTTAAAGGTTGTCGGTCGCCTCCCACCCTAGTGCACGGGCGAGGCCTCCCGTTCGCTGGTCAGACGCCGGCAGCCGGGCCCGCACTTCCCATCTTGTGCACACGCATGCCGTTGGTCGTTCCGGGGACACCCGGGGGCACGCCGGCGACGATGACGACGCGATCGCCGTAGGTCGCCCGCCCGATGTCGAGCAGCGCCTTGTCGACCTGCTGCACCATGTCGTCGGTGTGCTTCACGGAGGACACGAGGAAGGTCTCGACACCCCAGACCAGGGCCAGCTGGCTGCGCGTCCGCGGATTCGGCGTGAACGCCAGAAGGGGCGTGCGGCTGCGCCAGCGCGAGATCAGACGGGCCGACGAGCCGGTCTCGGTGAAGGCGATGAGGTGGGTGGCCGCGACTCCATCGGCGACTCCGACCGCCGCGTGCGTCAGCGCCCGCGCGGTCGATCCGGTCCAGGGGTCGGACAGGCTCGGAACCTCGTGCAGGGCCCAGGTCTCGACGTGCTCGATGATGCGCGCCATGGTCTCGACCACCAGGTTCGGATGCTCACCGACGCTCGTCTCACCCGACAGCATGAGGGCGTCGGCGCCGTCGAGGACGGCGTTAGCGACGTCACTGGCCTCGGCGCGGGTGGGCCGATTGGCCACGGCCATGGAGTCCAGCATCTGGGTCGCGACGATGACGGGCTTGGCGGCCTCGCGGCACAGGTGAATGGCGCGCTTCTGCACCAAGGGGACGGCCTCGAGCGGAAGTTCGACGCCGAGATCGCCTCGAGCCACCATGACTCCGTCGAACGCGGCGATGATCTCCTCGAGGTTCTCGATGGCCTGCGGCTTCTCGACCTTGGCCAGGACGGGAACACGCACACCCTCCTCGTCCATGATGGCGTGGACATCGGCGATATCGGCGGCGCTGCGCACGAAGGACAGAGCGATGAGGTCCGCGCCGATGCGCAGAGCCCAACGCAGGTCCTCCTTGTCCTTCTCGGACAGCGCCGGGACGCTCACCGCGACGCCCGGGAGGTTGAAACCCTTGTTGTCGGAGACCCGGCCGCCCTCGATGACCTCGGTGTGCACGCGGGGTCCGACGACCTTGGTGACCCTGAGCTCGATCCGACCGTCGTCCACCAGGACCACATCGCCTGGCGTGACATCACCCGGCAGGCCCGAGTAGGTCGTCGACACCATCTCGCGGTCGCCAGGCACATCTTCGGTGGTGACGATGAACTCGTCGCCTGCCTCCAGCAGGATCGGACCGGACGCGAATGTGCCCAGCCGGATCTTGGGACCCTGCAGGTCGACAAGCACTCCGACCCCTCGCCCGGCGGCGTCGGAGGCCGCACGCACGTGCGCGTACACCTGCTCATGATCGGCGTACTGGCCGTGCGAGAGGTTCAGCCGTGCCACATCCATGCCAGCCTCGACCAGGCCGGTGATGGCCTCCAGGGAGCTGGTGGCAGGGCCGAGGGTGGCAACGATCTTGGCGCGACGCATGACGACAACCCTATCCGTAAACGTTTGCAGATCGGTGGCTGATGGTTGAACGGCAGGTGGCGCGTTCCGATCGCCGAGGATCCATCAGATGAGCAGTGGCCGCGCTGACGCCGGGATCGGCGAAGGCAGGTTGGTGCTCCCCATGAGGAACTCATCGACGCTGGCCGCGGCCGCGCGTCCTTCGGCGATGGCCCACACGATCAGGGACTGCCCGCGACCCGCATCTCCCGCGATGAAGACGCCGGGCACGTCGGTCGTGTAGTCATCACGACGGGCGATCGCTCCGCGATCAGTCAGGCTGAGCCCGAACTGGTCCGCCAGGCCGTTGTCCTCGGGTCCCAGGAAGCCCATGGCGAGGAACACGTAGTCGGCCGGGATCTCACGGGTCGAGCCTGGCACTGGACGCAGACCGCCCTCGTGCTGCTCCACCTCGACCAGGCGGATGGCTCGCAGGTTGCCCTCCCCATCGCCCAGGAACTCCTCGGTCGAGACGGCGAACATCCGGTCACCGCCCTCCTCATGGGCACTGGACACCCGGTAGGTCATCGGATAGGTCGGCCACGGCTGGGAGTCCGGACGGTGGTGCGGAGGCGTCGGCAGGATCTCCAACTGGGTGATCGACGCCGCGCCCTGGCGGTGCGCGGTGCCCAGACAGTCGGCGCCGGTGTCGCCGCCGCCGATGATGACGACATGCTTGCCGGCGACGTCGATCGGCGACGCGTCGAGATCACCCTCCTGCACGCGGTTCGCCAGCGGCAGGTACTCCATGGCCTGGTAGATGCCTGTGAGGTCGCGGCCGGGAGCGGGCAGATCACGCCATACGGTCGCGCCGACGGCGAGTACAACGGCGTCATAGCGCTGACGCAGGTCCTCCCCCGTCAGGTCGATGCCGACCTCGACACCAGGACGGAACTTCACACCCTCGGCCTGCATCTGGTCCAGACGGCGGTCGAGGTGGCGCTTCTCCATCTTGAACTCGGGAATGCCGTAGCGCAGGAGCCCGCCGATCCGATCAGCACGCTCGAAGACAGCGACGGTGTGACCGGCCCGGGCGAGCTGTTGCGCGGCCGCCAGCCCTGCCGGCCCCGAGCCGACGACGGCCACGGTGCGGCCGGTGAGTCGGTCCGGCGGCTGGGGCGTGACCCAGCCCTCGGCCCACGCCCGGTCGATGATGGACACCTCGACCTGCTTGATGGTCACCGGATCCTGGTTGATCCCGAGGACGCAGGCTGTCTCGCACGGGGCCGGACACAGGCGCCCGGTGAACTCCGGGAAGTTGTTCGTCGCGTGCAGCCGCTCGATCGCGTCCTGCCAGTCATGACTCCAGACGAGGTCGTTCCACTCCGGGATGAGGTTGCCCAGCGGACATCCGTTGTGGCAGAACGGGATGCCGCAGTCCATGCAGCGCCCCGCCTGCTTCTCCAGACGCTCGGCATCGAACTCCTCGTACACCTCCCGCCAGTCCTGGATGCGCACGTCGACCGGTCGCCTCGTGGGCAGCTCGCGCTGTGTGGACAAGAAGCCCTTCGGGTCAGCCATTGAGTCCTCCCATGATCGCGATCATCGGATCCATGCCCTTCTCCTCCGCCTCGGCCCTGAGCCGGAGCACGCGCTTGTAGTCCCGCGGCATGACTACGGTGAAGCGTCGCGCGGACGCCGGCCAGTCCTCGAGCAGCGCCTTCGCGACCGCGGAGTCCGTCTCCTCGGCATGATCCCGAAGGAAGCCGTGAAGCAGATCGAAGTCCTCGGTCGACAGCGGATCGAGATCCACCATCTCTCCGTTGACCCGCTCCGGGTCGAGGTCGAGGACGTAGGCGACTCCACCTGACATGCCGGCTCCGAGGTTGCGGCCGGTCGCGCCCAGGATCACTGCGTAGCCACCCGTCATGTACTCAAGAGCGTGGTCCCCCACCCCCTCCACGACCGCGGTCACGCCGGAGTTGCGGACGCAGAAGCGCTCACCGACCCGGCCGCGCAGGAAGATCCGCCCACTGGTCGCGCCGTAGCCGATGACGTTGCCGGCGATGATGTTGTCCTCGGCCGTCAGAGTCGCCTCGCGGTGCGGACGGATGACGATCCGGCCGCCCGACAGCCCCTTGCCGACGTAGTCATTGGCATCGCCCTCGAGTCGCAGAGTGACACCCGCCGGAACGAAGGCCCCGAAGGACTGGCCAGCCGATCCCACGAGCGTCAGGTCGATGGTGCCGTCAGGCAGGCCCGCTCCACCGTGACGGCGGGTGACCTCCGCGCCCAGCATGGTGCCGACGGTGCGATGGACATTGCGGACCTCCAGCTGACCGCGCACGGGGTCACCGTGCTTGATCGCCGGCTCGCACATGGCGATGAGGTCCACGTCCAGGGCCTTCTCGAGACCGTGGTCCTGCAGCGTCGTCTGGCGTCGTGCAGTGCCCTCCTCGACCTCAGGCATGTGCAGGATCGGCGAGAGGTCCATCCCCGATGCCTTCCAATGGTCGACCGCCCGTTCGATGTCGAGCACCTCCACCTGGCCGATGGCCTCGTCGAGGGTGCGGAAGCCGAGCGAGGCCAGGAGTTCACGGACCTCCTCCGCGATGTACTCGAAGAATGTCTCGACGAACTCCGGCTTGCCGGTGAACCGGTCGCGCAGCACAGGATTCTGGGTGGCGACGCCGACCGGGCAGGTGTCCAGGTGACAGACGCGCATCATCACGCAGCCGCTGACGACGAGCGGCGCTGTGGCGAATCCGAACTCCTCGGCTCCGAGCAGGGCGGCGATGACGACGTCGCGACCGGTCTTGAGCTGACCGTCGGTCTGGACGACGACGCGATCGCGCAGGCCGTTGAGGAGCAGCGTCTGCTGCGTCTCCGCGAGCCCGAGCTCCCAGGGGCCGCCAGCGTGCTTGAGCGAGGTCAGCGGCGAGGCACCGGTGCCGCCGTCATGACCGGAGATGAGGATGACGTCGGCGTGCGCCTTCGCCACGCCCGCGGCCACCGTGCCGACGCCGACCTCGGACACCAGCTTCACGTGGATGCGTGCGGTGTTGTTGGCGTTCTTGAGGTCGTGGATCAGCTGGGCGAGCTCCTCGATCGAGTAGATGTCGTGGTGGGGCGGGGGCGAGATGAGACCGACACCCGGTGTCGAATGACGGGTCTTGGCCACCCAGGGGTAGACCTTGTGCCCGGGGAGCTGGCCACCCTCACCGGGCTTCGCACCCTGAGCCATCTTGATCTGAATGTCGTCGCTGTTGACGAGGTACTCGCTCGTCACGCCGAATCGACCTGAGGCGACCTGCTTGATCGCCGAGCGCTTCGAGTCCCCGTTGGCCATCGGCTGGAACCTCTCCGGGTCCTCACCACCCTCCCCGGTGTTGGACTTCGCGCCCAGTCGGTTCATCGCGATGGCGAGGGTCTCATGGGCCTCCTGCGAGATCGACCCGTAGGACATGGCCCCCGTCGAGAAGCGCTTGACGATCTCGGAGACCGGCTCGACCTCGTCAATCGAGATCGGCTCCCGGACGCCCTCCTTGAAGCGGAAGAGGCCGCGCAGGGTCATGAGGCGCTCGGACTGGTCGTCCACGCGCTGCGAGTACTGCCGGAAGATGTCGAACCGCTTGTTGCGCGTCGCGTGCTGGAGTCGGAACACCGTCTCCGGGTCGAACAGGTGCGGCTCACCCTCACGGCGCCACTGGTACTCACCTCCGACGGTCAGCGTGCGGTGCGCCGGCGCGATGCCGGAGGGCGGGTAGGCGACCCGATGGCGACGCGCCACCTCCTCGGCGATGACGTCGATGCCGACGCCGCCGAGCTTGGAGGCCGTACCGGTGAAATAGGCGTCGACGAGATCCTGGGACAGGCCCACGGCCTCGAAGATCTGTGCACCGCGGTACGACGCCACGGTCGAGACGCCCATCTTCGACATGACCTTCAGCAGGCCCTTGCCGAGCGCCTTGACCACGTTGCGCATGGCCTTCTCGGGAGCGATGTCGCCGAGCACGCCACGACGAGCGAGATCCTCGGTGGTCTCGAGCGCCAGGTAGGGGTTGACCGCCGCCGCGCCGTAGCCCACGAGCAGCGCGACGTGGTGGACCTCGCGGACGTCGCCGGCCTCGACCAGCAGGCCGACCATGGTGCGGGTCTTGGTCTGCACGAGATGGTGATGCACGGCAGCGGTGAGGAGCAGGGACGGGATCGGTGCGAGCTGCGAGTCGCTGTCACGATCGGACAGGACGATGAACCGCTTGCCCTGACGGATGACGGCGTCAACCTCGTTGAAGATCTCCTGCAGGCGCCGCTCCAGCGCGGGCCCGCCACCGGCGACGTTGTACAGGCCCGAGACGCGGACACCCGCGAAGCTCGAGAACTGCCCGTCCTGGTTGATGTGCAGGACCTTGCTCAGCTCGTCGTTGTCGATCACCGGGAACGGCAGGACCACCTGATGGCAGTGCCCCGGCGACGGCTCGAGGAGATTGCCCTCCGGGCCGATGATGCTCGACAGGGAGGTGACGATCTCCTCGCGGATGGCATCCAACGGCGGGTTGGTCACCTGCGCGAACAGTTGCGCGAAGTAGTCGAACAGCATCCTCGGGCGGTCGGACAGGACGGCGATGGGCGTGTCGGTGCCCATCGACCCGATGGCTTCCGCTCCGCTGCGGGCCATCGGCTCGAGCAGGACGCGCAGCTCCTCCTCGGTGTAACCGAAGGTCTGCTGGCGACGAGCCACGGACTCCGAGGTGTGCACGATGTGCTCGCGCTCGGGCAGCGACTCGAGGTGGATCAGGCCGGCGTCCAACCACCCCTGGTACGGGTGCTCCGCGGCGAGCTGGGCCTTGATCTCGTCGTCCTCGATGATGCGGCCGGCGGCGGTGTCGACCAGGAACATGTGCCCGGGCTGCAGGCGCCCCTTCCGCACGATGGTGCTGGGGTCGATGTCGAGAACGCCCGTCTCGGACCCCAGGACGATCAGGCCGTCATCGGTCACCCAGAAGCGGCCGGGACGCAGGCCGTTGCGGTCCAGCACGGCACCGATCTGGGTGCCATCGGTGAAGCACACATTCGCCGGGCCGTCCCACGGCTCCATGAAGTTCGCGTGGAACTCGTAGAAGGCCCGTCGGGCCGGATCCATGGACGGGTTGTTCTCCCAGGCCTCCGGGATCATCATGAGGACGGCGTGCGGCAGTTCCCGCCCTGACAGGTGCAGCAGCTCGAGCACCTCGTCGAAGGACGCCGAGTCACTCGCTCCGGGTGTGCAGATGGGGAACAGGCGCGTGATGTCACCCGGGATGACGTCACTTGTCAGCATCGCCTCGCGAGCCGTCATCCAGTTCCGGTTGCCCTTGACGGTGTTGATCTCGCCGTTGTGGGAGATGAAGCGATAAGGGTGGGCCAGCGGCCACGAGGGGAACGTATTCGTCGAGAACCGCGAGTGCACGAGGGCCAGGGCGGACTCCATGCGCGGATCAGACAGCTCCGGATAGAAGGGCTCGAGCTGCCCGGTGGTGAGCATGCCCTTGTAGACGATGGTCCGGGAGGACAGGGAGGCGAAGTAGACGCCCAGCTCGCGCTCGATGCGCTTGCGCAGCGCGAAGGCGCGGCGATCGAGCTCAAGTCCGGCGAGTTCGCCGAACTCCGCGGACACGAACAGGTACTCGAAGGCCGGCATGGTGCCACGGGCCGTCGCGCCGACGAGAGTCGGATCTGTCGGGCAGTCACGCCAGCCGAGGACGCGCAGGCCCTCCTGCTGGGCGATCTCGGCCACTCCCTCTCGGACCCGCTCGACCTCCTTGGCGTCCAGCGGCATGAAGCCGATGCCAGCGGCGAACGCGCCCGGATCGGGGAGGTCGAACTCGACGACGTCGCGCAGGTAGCGGTCCGGGACCTGGAGCAGGATTCCTGCGCCGTCACCGCTATCCGGCTCAGCTCCTGAGGCGCCGCGGTGCTCGAGGTTGCGCAGGGCGGTCAGCGCCTTGTCGACGATGTCGTGGGACGGCACACCGGTGAGGGTGGCGACGAAGGCGACGCCGCAGGCGTCATGCTCGTTCAGGCCGTCATACAGGCCTTGGGGAGCCGGGTGCGCGGAGGAGTGGAACATGGGGACCCTCATTCGTCGTCCGATGGATCAGGGGGCAGGGGTCTGCCTCGGCGAGCGGGAAGGGCCGGGGCGAGTGATCCTGCTGCATCGGGACGACGTTGGCCCGACCCGAAGATGCTACCCGACGCTGGTGGGCGCTGACGCCTCGGCGTCGCGGGCTCCGGGCCGAATGAGGGATTCCTCACGTCCCGGGCGCATACGCGCGGACACGACCAGGTAGCCGAGCGCCGCGAGCCCGACGATCAGGGCCGTCCACACGTTGAGGCGGACGCCGAGCACGGTGTTGGCGGAGTCGATCCGAAGCGCCTCGATCCAGATCCGTCCGGCCGTGTAGAGCAGCACGTACAGGGCGAACACCCGCCCGTGACCCATCCGGAACCGTCGATCGGCCCAGACCAGGACGAGTGCCGTGGCCGCCAGCCAGAGGGACTCGTAGAGGAAGGTGGGGTGGAATGTCGCGAAGTCCTCGTAGCCGACGGGCCGGTGCTGTACCGCGATCTCCAATCCCCAGGGCAGGTCCGTCGGCGCACCGAAAAGCTCGGAGTTGAACCAGTTGCCCCATCGGCCGATGGCCTGCGCGACCGCGATGCCGGGGGCGATGGCATCGGCGACCGGCGGGAGCAAGACGCCCGCTCGGCGTGCACCGATCCACGCACCAACGGCGCCGAGCGCCACCGCGCCCCAGATGCCCAGGCCTCCGTCCCAGATGCGCAGGGCCCCGACGATCCCCGAGCCTCCCGGCCCGAAGTACAGCTGGTGGTCGGTGATCACGTGGTAGAGCCGGCCCCCCACGATCCCGAACGGCACGGCCCAGACGGCGATGTCGAGGATCGTGCCGGGTCTGCCACCCCGGGCCACGTACCTCTTGCCACCCCACCACGTGGCGACGACGATCCCGGCGATGATCAGCAGCGCGTAGGCCCGGAGCGGGATCGGGCCGAGGTTCCAGGTGCCGACCTCCGGACTGGGGATCGAGGTCAGGACGCTGACCGGGACCAGGGTCACTCGGCGGCAGGACCGCCATTGGCGATGAACTCGCGCAGCGCGGCCTCGTCGGCGAGGGTCGGGTTCTCGATCACGACGCCGTCGAGGACCGCGTAGGGCGTCCCGCCGGCCTCGGAGTTGGTGAACGAGACGCCGCTGTTGGTCGCCCAGTCCAGGTAGGTTCCGTCGGCGACACAGGCCTGGAAGGTCTCGAGATCGGCACCGGAGATGCCCGACTCGCCCGCGATCGCGGCGAATTGCTCGTCGGTGTAGCCGTCGCCCTCGTTCGCGGGATGGTTGGCGTACAGAGCGTCGTGGTACTCCCGGGTCTTGCCCAGGTCGATCGCGCAGCCCCAGGCGGCGGCTGCACGGCTCGACGAGTTCGCCACCGCCGGGTCCCCGCCCTCGTTCACGCGATCAAGGAACGTGGCCGGGCGCCAGACCAGTTGGACCGTGCCCTCCTCGGCGAGCTTCGCGATGCCACTGCCATTGGCCTGCTCGACCGCGGCACATGCCGGGCACTGGAAGTCCTCCCAGATCTCCAGCACGGGTGCATCCGCGGCAGCTGTGCCGTACGGCACGCCGAACGGTTGGTCGGAGTCGGCCGCCAGTACCTCGGCCGGCAGGGCCGCTCCCTCAATGATCTCCGTGGGCGTGGCGGTCTGCGAGGAATCGGAGGATCCACGGGCGATCACCGCTACGACGATGATGCCCACGACGACGACCAGGACGGTGACGGCGCCGATGATCCGCACGAGGCGCTCGCGCTTGCGCTCCTCGGCCTGCGCCGCATTGCGTGCCGCGGCCGCGCGGTCCCGACGCTTGCTGCCGGACTCACTCATCGATGTCTCTCCTCGTCGTTACCAGTCTCCGGTTCGGTCCGGAGCCGTGCCATGCTCGGTACACCGTAAACCGCACGTGGAACTACGACGCGCGGACCCCGGTCGCGAGTTCCCGCGCGAGGTCGCACACGGCGACCACCGCGGCTGCGTGGTCCGGTGCGTGGAGGATGCGTTTGACGAACGCGGACCCCACGATCACGCCGTCCGCGTAGGACGCCACCTCGGCCGCCTGGTCGCCGGTGGAGATGCCGATGCCGACGCCGATGGGGAGCCCCGTGATGGCCCGGCACCGTCGCACGAGCTCGGGAGCCGCCGAACTGACTGCAGTGCGGCCGCCGGTGACCCCCATGGTCGACGCCGCGTACAGAAAGCCGGATGACACGGATGCGACTCGGTCGATTCGGGCGTCCGTCGACGAGGGAGCTGCGAGGAAGATCCGATCGAGCTCATGCCGCGTCGTCACGGTGATCCAGTCCGCTGCCTCCTCCGGGGTGAGGTCAGGGGTGATCACGCCCTGTCCGCCAGCCTCGGCCATGCGCAGCGCGAACCGCTCGAGCCCGTACTGCTCGATGGGATTCCAGTAGGACATGACGAGCGGGACGGCACCGGTGGTCGCCACCTGCGCCACGGTGTCGAGCACGACATCCGTCGTGGTGCCAGCGGCGAGGGCGGCGTTGACCGCTGCCTGGATGTCGGGGCCGTCCATCAGCGGATCCGAGTAGGGCAGACCAACCTCGACGATGTCGACACCACCCTCGACCATGGCGGCGATGAGCTCGACAGCCTGGTCCGGGGTCGGGAAACCTGCGGGGAGGTATCCGATCAGCGCGGCCCGACCTTCGTCACGGGCTGCGGCGAAGGCGTCGGCCAGAGTCCTCATGGACGCATGCCCGGGGCCCGGCCCTGATCATGGCCGTCGAGGTCTATCCCGAACCAGGCCGCCGCCGTCGCGACATCCTTGTCCCCTCGGCCCGACAGATTGACGACGATGACGGCGTCGGGGCCGAGCTCGCGACCCAGTCGCATGGCACCGGCGAGCGCGTGCGCCGTCTCGATCGCCGGGATGATCCCCTCGGTTCGACACAGGGCTGCGAAGGCCGACATCGCCTCGGCGTCGTCGACGGGCTCGTAGATCGCGCGACCGGTGTCGTGCAGCCAGGAGTGCTCGGGTCCGACGCCCGGGTAGTCGAGCCCGGCCGAGATGGAATGCGACGGAAGGGTCTGACCCCACTCGTCCTGCATGACGTACGTGCGTGCCCCGTGCAGCACTCCCGGGCTCCCGGCCGCGAACCGAGAGGCGTGCCGTCCGGTGGCGACGCCCTCCCCTCCGGCCTCGTAGCCGCGCAGTTGGACCTGCGGGTCGTCGATGAACGCGCTGAAGAGTCCAATGGCGTTGGACCCGCCCCCGACGCAGGCGACAGCGGCATCGGGCAGCCGGCCCTCAGCCTCGAGGATCTGTGCCCGTGCCTCGCGCCCGATCACCTCGTGGAAGTGCCGGACCATTCGGGGGAACGGGGCAGGCCCGGTGACGGTGCCGAGAACATAGTGCGTGCGATCCACCGTGGTCACCCAGTCGCGCATGGCCTCGTTGATGGCGTCCTTCAGCGTGCGACTCCCGGCCGTGACGGGCACCACCTCCGCTCCGAGCAGGCGCATCCGGGCGACATTGAGTGCCTGGCGCCGGGTGTCCTCCTCGCCCATGTAGACGGTGCATTCCAAGCCCATCAGAGCAGCAGCGGTCGCCGTGGCCACGCCGTGCTGACCCGCACCGGTCTCGGCGATGACACGCTCCTTGCCCATGCGCTTGGTGAGGAGCGCCTGGCCGAGGACGTTGTTGATCTTGTGCGATCCGGTGTGGTTGAGGTCCTCGCGCTTGAGGTAGACCCGGGCTCCCCCGCATTCCGCAGAGAAGCGACGCGCAGGCGTGAGCGGACTCGGTCGCCCGGTGTAGTGCACCTCAAGGGCGGCCAGTTCCGCACCAAAGTCGGGATCGGCCAGCGCGGTGGTGAAGGCGGCATCCAGCTCGTCGAGTGCCGCGGTGAGCGCCTCCGGCACGAATCGACCGCCGTACGGACCGAAGTGCCAGGGGTCGGTCGCCGCGGTCATGCTCTCTGCGATGTCGGTCACCGGGCCCCCTCAGCCTCGTCCGTGGCGCGTCGCCGGATGTGCCCCCGCCGTGACGAGGTCGTGCACCGCGGCGCGGGGGTCACGGCCGGTCACCAGGCTCTCCCCGACCAGGACGGCGTCGGCACCGGCCTCGGCATAGACGATGAGGTCATGGGCGTCGCGCACACCGGATTCGGCGATCTTGACCACAGAGGGAGGGATCGCGGGGACCACGCGGGCGAAGGTGCCGGTGTCGACCTCGAGGGTCTTGAGGTTGCGCGCGTTGACGCCGATGACGGTCGCACCGGCGGCGACAGCCCGCGCCGCCTCCTGCTCGTCATGCACCTCCACGAGCGGCGTGAGTCCAAGGCTCCTGGTCCGCTCGATGAGGCTGACGAGCGCCTCCTGCTCCAGCGCGGCGACGATCAGCAGGATGACGTCGGCTCCATAGGCCTTGGCCTCCCAGAGTTGGTAGCTGCTGACGATGAAGTCCTTGCGCAGCACGGGGATGTCGACGGCGGCGCGAACGGCTGCGAGGTCGGCCAGCGAGCCGCCGAAGCGGCGCTGCTCGGTCAGCACGCTGATGCAGTGGGCCCCGCCCGCCTCGTACTCCATCGCGAGGGCGGCGGGATCGGGGATGTCGGCGAGAGCGCCCTTGCTGGGACTCGAGCGCTTCACCTCGGCGATGACGCACACATCCTCGCCCGCGAGGACGGCCTCGACGTCGCGTGCCGGCGGCACACTGTGGGCGCGTTCCTTGAGTTCCTCGAGGGAGACCGCAGCCATCCGCTCGGCCAGATCGGCGCGCACGCCGTCGAGGATGTCGTCCAACACGGTCACAACGACCACAGTAGTGACGGCGGCCGGACTACCCGATGCCGGATCCCAGGTAGGGAACGAAGTTCCGGACCACGCCGAACACCACCATGGCGATCAGCCCGATCACGAGGATCGCCGTCCTCCGGCGGGTCTGTCGGGCCGTCACGGCCGCGGCGTGCCCCGTCCACGATCGGCGCAGCCAGCCCAGCCACAGCAGCAGCGCGAGCGGGACGAGCACCACCAGCGCGATGTTGTGGTCCAGTGCGCCGGCGGGATTGCCGGTGATGAGGTCGTGGGTTCCGCGCATGATGCCGCAGCCGGGACAGTCCAGGCCGAACAGGGCACGGGTCGGGCACAGCGGGTAGTGGCCGGGCTCGTTGGGGTCGACGACCGCGAGATAGGCCAGGCCGGCGGCCACGGCCCCCGTTGCCACCGCCGGCGCAACCATCCGGCGCAGCCGTGGTCGCGAGTCCCGGATCTCGGGCTGCACGATGCGGTCGCCAGCATCACCTCCGAGTCCGGACGGCCCGGCAGCCGGCGAGCCGGTGTCGCGCCCGGCATCCACTGTCACAGCAGGACTCTACGACGCGGCCGCGGGCAGGCGCACCGTGAATCGGGCACCTCCCTCGGGCGCCTGTCCGACCTCGGCCCTACCGCCGAGGCCTCTGGCCAACCGGCCCACAAGCGCCAGCCCGAGGCCAGTGCCCACCGGTCGGACCCCCCGGTAGCGCTCGTGGAGGGCACCGGGCTCGAAGGCCACGGCGCGGTCGTCGTCCGTCAGACCCGGACCGGAGTCACGCACCTCGACCACGGCCACGTCACCCTCAGATCGGATGGCGAGCACCATGACCGACTCCGGGGGGGACACCCGCAACGCATTCTCCGCGAGGTTGTCGATGATCTGGCGCACGCGCATCGGATCGGTCCGGACGATGAGCGGGGCCGCCGGAAGCTCCAGAACCGCGCTGAGGCCCTCGCGCTCCGCGCGGTCGCGCCACACGTCACCGGCGTCCGCGCCGAGCTCGGTGAGGTCGACCTCCACCGGCTCGACATGGAAGTCCACGGCGCCCAGCCGCGCCAGGTCGAGCAGGTCCGTCACGAGTCGATCGAGTCGTGCCGCCTCGAGTGCCACGGTCGTTCCCGTGCGCTCGACATCGTCGCCGGTGATGATGCCGTCGGCCAGGGCCTCCGCATATCCCTTGACCGCCGTCAGAGGCGTGCGAAGCTCGTGGGAGACGGACAGCAGGAATTCCCGCTGACGCCCCTCGGATGTCAGGAGGGCGGTGTTCAGTCGGTTGAGGCTGTCAGCGATGTCGGCGATCTCCACCGGGCCCTCCGGCACCAGCGTGACCTCTCGTGAGCCGGTGGCCATCTCGTTCGCGGCATCCCGCGCCGCCCGCAGCGGACGGATGAGCCGCCGCGCTGCCACGTAGCCGATCGGCATCGCGATGAGCAGCCCGACCACGAGACCGATGGCCAGGCGGCGCAGAGCGTCGATCGCCTGCACGCCGACAACGGTCAGGGGCTGTTCCAGGATGACGGCACCGCCGGCCACGAGGGGCCGCGCCTCGATGAAGATGCGGCCCTCCCGGGTCTCCCCGTCGGCCGAGACGGAGCGTCCTTCCATCACGGCTGCCATCACCGCATCCGGAACCCCTGGCGGGGAGCCGGCGCCGGGCGCGACCAGATAGCCGGTGATCTGCTTCGTCTGGAGAGCCGCGATGAGCGGACGGGGCAGGATCTCCTCGCTGTGTCGCCCCGAGTCGCCGCGGTCGAGTGCCGTCTTGGTGACATCGGCCAGCCGGACGAGGTCGCTTCGCGTCTGCTGCTCGGCAGCACTGCGCACGAGCGGGTAGGCGGCCAGACCGGCGATGACAGCGGCGATGGCTGCGATCGAGGAGACGAGAAGGACGGTCCTGGTGACCAGGCTCATGCGTCCGCCCGGCACGTGCTGGACGCCAGGAGGCGAATCGACGGTCACGACGCGCCCGGCGCCTCGACCGAGTAGCCGACTCCGCGCACGGTGCGGATCGGGCTCGCGTCTCCCAGCTTGCCGCGCACCTGCGCGACGTGGACGTCGACGGTCCGCGTGCCCACCACAGCGGCATAGCCCCAGACCTCGGACAGCAGGTGGTCACGCGTGTAGACGCGGCCCGGATGCTGCATGAGGTGCGCGAGCAGGTCGAACTCCGTCGCCGTGAGCATGACCGGTTCACCATCGACCGTGACTCGTCGGGTGACGAGGTCGACCCGAACCGGACCGAGAACGAGCGGTGCCTCATCGGGAGCGATGAGCGACGCTCGACGCACGACTGACTTCACACGAGCGACGACCTCGCGGGGGCTGAACGGCTTGGTGATGTAGTCGTCGGCACCGAGTTCGAGACCGAGCACGCGGTCCACCTCGTCGTCCCGAGCGGTGCAGAACAGGATCGGCACCCAGTTGCCCTCGGCACGCAGCTGGCGACACACCTCGGTCCCGTCGAGGATCGGCAGGCCCACGTCCAGGACGATGGCGGCCGGATGCATGCTCCGTGCGGCAGCCAGCGCCGACTGGCCGTCCTCGGCGACATGGACCCCGAAGCCCTCTCGACTGAGGTAGAGGCGGAGCAGGTCGGAGATCGCCCGCTCGTCCTCGACGACGAGGACGAGTCCACGAGAGGTGTCAGCGCTCACGGGTCAAGGGTGTCAGATGACGATGCCGGTCGCGGGCCTCGTGGTACGCGAGACGTCAGTGCGACGTCAGGATCACGTAAGTCAGTCGGCCTTCTTGCCGTAACCCATCGCGGCGAGCGCCTTGCCGGCGATGCCACCGACGACCACCAGCCCCGCGGACACCCAGAACAGCGGCCAGTTGCCGAACATCACCGCGAGCGTTCCCAGGAGGAAGGCGATGGAGATGATGACCACCGCGGTCCACGCGGCCGGTGTGGACCCGTGGTTGTCGTGGTGTGCCTGCGTCTGCGTCGAGGACTCCTGCGTCATGGCGTCATTCAACCAGATGGTTCTGCGGCGGGGCCGTCCGTCGGGCCGTCCGTCGGATCGTGCCCCTGGTCCAGCGCGTCCCACGCCGCACGGCGGGAGGCCGAGGCCTCCGGTCCGGGCGTGCGGTCATATCGTCCGCCCATCGCGGGCCACTGACGCCCCTGGACAGCGGACCACAGGGCAGCAACCACGATGAGCAGCCCGCCCGCCAGCGCTGCCAGTCCCGGGCCGGACGATCCGCCGACCAGGTCCACGATCCCCCCACCGACCGCGATGAGGCCGCCGGCAAGGAGCAGCACCGAAGCGATGACTCGGCCCCAGCCGCGGGTGGCGACCACGCCCAGGATCACGGCGAGCGTCAGCCACGGCAGGCCATCGACCAGGATGACCAGGACGAGGCCCATGACGAGCAGGGCGAGTGCCAGCACGTACGCCCGAGTCGGGCTCAACCGGCTCACGTCGCGGTGAGCGTCTGCGCAGCCGCCACTGCCCGCAGGACGGCCGCGGCTTTGTTGGCGCACTCGTCCGCCTCGGACTGCGGGACGGAGTCGGCGACGATTCCCGCACCCGCCTGGACGTGCGCGATGCCGTCCTTCACCAGGGCCGTTCGAATGGCGATCGCGGCATCGAGGTTGCCCGCGAAGTCGAAGTAGCCGACACAACCGCCGTAGAGCCCTCGCCGCAGCGGCTCCAGTTCGTCGATGATTGCCATCGCCCGGGGCTTGGGAGCACCGGACAGCGTGCCAGCCGGGAAGGTGGCGGCGAGGACGTCGTAGGCCGCCGACCCCTCCGCGAGCTCTCCGGTGACCGTCGACACAAGGTGCATGACGTGCGAGTAGCGCTCGACGCTCATGAACTCCACGACGGCCACGGATCCCGGACGGCATACGCGGCCGAGGTCGTTCCGGGCCAGGTCGACGAGCATCACGTGCTCGGCCCGCTCCTTGATGTCAGTGCTGAGCTCCTCGGCGAGGGCGACGTCCTCCTCCGGGGTCGCGCCCCGACGGCGCGTGCCGGCGATCGGGTGCAGGACGCAGTGGTCGGCCTGCACGGTGACGAGAGCTTCCGGCGAGGATCCGACGATGTCGAAGGCGACCTCGTCGCTGAGCTGGACCGCACTCGCGTGCTCACCGTCGGTCTGCGGCATCCGGATGAGGTACATATATGGGCTGGGGTTGGTGGCACGGAGCACGCGATAGACATCGAGGGCAGATGCGGCGCACGGAACCGAGTAGCGCTGGGACACCACGATCTGGAAGGCATCCCCGGCCCGGATGTACTCCTTGGCAGTCTCAACCTGCTCGAGGTAGTCGGCATGCGGCGTGGCGGACTCCACGGTGACCTGCGCTGCGCGGTCGTAGGTGGCGACTCCGAGGGCCATCGGCTCCGCGAGCTGGGCCGCCATGCGATCCAGCCGGCCAACCGCGTCGCGCCATGCCTCGTCGACTCGTTCATCCGTCGCGTCGTAGTTGATGGCGTTTGCGATGAGGAGCACCGAGCCGTCGGCGTGGTCCAGGACCGCGAGATCGGTCGCCAGCAGGAAACCCATGTCCGGGACGCCCAGGGTGTCGGGATTGTCGTCCGGCACGCGCTCCCAGGCACGCACGGCGTCATAGGTCAGGTAGCCGACCAGTCCTCCGGTCAACGGTGGGAGGTCGGGCATGGCGGGTGTGCGCAGCATGGCGACGCTGTCGCGCAGGACATCCATCGCCCGGCCTTGCGTCGGAAGACCGACGGGAGCATGTCCGATCCATTGGGCGTGGCCGTCGCTTTCGGTCAGCAGCGCAGCGCACCTCACGCCGACGAAGGAGTATCGCGACCACGTGCGCCCCTGCTCGGCGGACTCCAGCAGGAACGTTCCCGCACGGTCCCCACAGAGCACCTCGAACAGTCCCACCGCGGTGAGCCCATCGGCGAGGAGCCGGCGCACGACGGGGATCACCCGGCGGTCGCGGGCGAGCTCCCGGAACGTGTCGAGGTCCGGAGCCACAGCCCCTGTGAAGTCGGTCATACCGGGCCGCCGGGTGTGACCGCGACGGCATCGAAGCAGGTGCGGTCGCCGGTGTGACAGGCAGCGCCGACCTGATCGACGAGGAGCAGGACCGTGTCGCCGTCGCAGTCCAGTCGGACCTCGCGGACCTGCTGCACGTGGCCGGAGGTGTCACCCTTGGCCCACC
>JAURME010000069.1 GCA_030830865.1 Candidatus Nanopelagicales bacterium
CCGGGTCGAGCCAGGTGCGGGCGACGTCGACGGCATCCGGACTCACTGCCATGGTCACGGGCTCGAAGCGCACCACGGCGTTGGCCACGGCCGCCCACGCGTTGCGGGCCTCGTCCGCGGCGGCATCGTCCTCGCCGAGGGTGTATCCCGACGAAGGCCAGGCCATCCACGTGCGCTCATGCGGCGCCCATTCGGGGGGCATGCGCCACGTCGTCACGGCAGGTCCAGGGGGTAGCGCACGCCGGTCAGTGCCTCGCTCTCTCTCCACAGCCGGGCGGCTGCCTGCGGATCCTTGGCCTCGGCGGAACGGTCGACGAGGTGCGGGTATCCCCTCTGCTCCATGAACCCGTCGGGCCCGATGTAGGAGTCACCGAGCAGGCCCGGTGCGGTCGCGGCGAACAGGGTGGGCAGCGCACCCATGTCGGCGCTCTGGGCGAGGAACCGGTTCGCGAGGGCCATCGGGCCCTGGGCCCACGACCGTCCGCTCATCTCGACCCCGACGGACTGCAGGTTGGTGGCGGCGTAGCCCGGGTGCGCAGCAAGCGCGAGTGTGGGCACCGAATTGAGGTCGAGGCGGCGCTGCAGCTCGGAGGTGAAGAGAAGGTTGGCCAGCTTGCTCTGGCCGTAGGCCCGCCAGGCGCCGTAGCGGCGCTCACCCATCAGATCGTCGAAGTTCATCCGCCCGAACCGATGGGCGCCCGAGGACACGTTGACGACTCGCGACCGGGGGCGTGCGACCAGGGCGGGAAGCAGCAGCCCGGTGAGGGCGAAGTGCCCGAGATGATTGATGGCGAACTGGAGTTCATGGCCGTCCGCCGACTCCCGGCGGGGGATCGCCATCACTCCGGCGTTGTTCACCAACAGATCCAGTCCCTCCGGGTGACCCGCGCTCCAGCTGCTCGCGAACGCGCGCACCGAGGCGAGGTCGCCGAGTTCGAGCTCTCCGACCTCCACGGTCGCGCCCGGCGATGTCGCGCGGATCATCTCCGCGGTGCGCTCGCCCTTCGCGGTGTCACGCACGGCGAGGGTCACTGATGCCCCGTGCTTCGCGAGCTCCCGAGCCGTCACGAGGCCGATGCCGGACGTGGCGCCGGTCACGATCGCCGACCGGCCGGTGAGATCGGGCAAGTCCGCTGAGGTCCATCGCAGCGTGGAGGTCATGGCCCTAGTCAACCGCGTGCGACCCCCTCCGTCAGCACCGCATCCGGGGCGCACGGCCGGCTTCCGGCCGATTTCGTCGACTCCCCACCCCCTGTGTAGGATCGGACGGCTTCACGCCCCTTTAGCTCATTGGTAGAGCGCTCCCTTGGTAAGGGCGAGGTACCGGGTCCGATTCCCGGAAGGGGCTCGAGACCTCCCGGCCAGCGATGGACGGGGGTGGTGGGATCATGGTGATCCCACAAGCGGCGGGGTAGCTCAGTTGGTAGAGCAAGCGGCTCATAATCGCTGTGTCGCCGGTTCAAGTCCGGCCTCCGCTACTCGACCCAGCAGGACCATGCTTGGCAAGCACCCTTGCCGAGACCACACGAAAGGCAGATCACAGTGGCCAAGGCAACGGACGTCCGTCCCAAGATCACCATGGCGTGCGAGGAATGCAAGAACCGCAACTACATCACCAAGAAGAACCGTCGGAACGATCCCGACCGCCTCGAGGTGAATAAGTTCTGCCCCACGTGCGGCAAGCACACCGCCCACAAGGAAACCCGCTAGTCCACGGCCCTCGCGCCATGGCACTGAATCCTGACTTCGTCGGGCGCGCCTACGCGCCCGCGGGCACGTACGTCGTCGGCCGGGAGAAGATCCGCGAGTTCGCCACGGCGATCGGCGACGAGAACCCGGCCTCGCATGACGTCGACGCCGCTCGGGCGCTCGGCTATGCCGACCTCGTCGCCCCGCCCACCTTCGCGGTCATCCTGTCGCTGAAGGCCAGCGGCGTCGTCGTCCGCGACCCTGCGCTCGGTCTGGACTACTCGCGCGTCGTCCATGGTGAGCAGGGCTTCGAGTTCGCCCGCCCCATCGTGGCGGGGGACGAACTCGTCGTGACCACCACCATCGAGAACATCCGCACGATGGCCGGCAACGACATGATCACCACCCGCGGCGACATCACCACCGTCGACGGCGATCCGGTGGTCACGACCCGCGCCCTCCTCGTGTCCCGGGGCCCGGAGGGCGACTCATGACCGCGTCCATCGCCTGGGGCGATGTCGAGGTCGGCACCGAACTGCCCGCCCAGACCTTCACGATCACCCGTGCCGATCTCGTGCGCTATGCGGGTGCCTCCGGCGACTTCAACGTCATCCACTGGAACGAGCGGGTGGCCACCGAGGTGGGCCTTCCCAACGTCATCGCGCACGGCATGCTCACCATGGCTCTGGGCGGTCGCGTCGTGACCGACTGGATCGGCGACCCGGGTGCGCTGCTGCAGTACAGCGTGCGCTTCACGCGTCCCGTCGTCGTCCCCGACGATGACTCGGGAGCCGCACTCGAGGTCTCCGGGAAGGTGTCCGCGAAGAACGACGACGGAACGGTCCAGGTCACCCTGACGGCGACCTTCGACGGTGCGACGGTGCTGGGCAAGGCCCAGGCCCGGGTGCGACTGGCCTGACGGTGGACGGCCCGACGAGCCGGATCCTCGCCGAGCACACGACCCTGCGGGTCGGAGGTGCCGCGGACTCCTGGATGATCGCCTCCTCCGAAGCCGATCTGTGTGCTGCGGTCCGAGAGTGCGATGCCGACGGTGTTCCGGTCCTCCTCCTCGGCGGCGGCAGCAACCTCCTCGTGGCTGATGACGGCTTTCGCGGGCGGGTCGTCCAGGTGGCCACGCATGGTCGCGAGGTCGTCGAGGAAGGTGACGATTCCGTCACCCTCCGCCTGGCCGCCGGTGAGGTGTGGGACGACATCGTGCTCTGGGCCGTCGGCCACGGCTGGACGGGTGTCGAGGCCCTGTCGGGGATCCCCGGGCTCGTGGGCGCGACCCCTCTGCAGAACGTGGGGGCCTACGGCCAGGACGTGGCGCAGACCGTGGTCTCGGTGCGAGCCCTGGACCGCACGACCGGTGATGTCGTGGAACTGTCCGAGACCGAGTGCGGCTTCGGCTACCGGACGAGCAGGTTCAAGACCGATCCCGACCGCTGGGTGATCCTCGGGGCGACGATGCGACTGGGCACCTCGGGTACGGGTCGCATCGGCTATCCCGAACTGGCTCGGGAGCTGGGGGCCGCGGTGGGCGCTCCGGCGCCGGTCGCGGCCATCCGTGACGCTGTGCTGAAGCTCCGCGGCCGCAAGGGCATGGTGCTCGCGGCCGACGACCATGACACCTGGAGCGCCGGTTCGTTCTTCACCAATCCGATCGTCGCACCCGAGACGGCGGCGGAACTGACAGCCGACTGCCCGAGGTATGCGGCCGCAGAAGGGGTCAAGCTCAGCGCAGCGTGGCTGATCGGCCATGCCGGAATCGAGCCCGGCTTCGGCCTCCGGTCGGATGCACCGGCACGCATCTCCAGCCGACACACCCTCGCGCTCACCAACCGAGGTGGTGCGACTGCAGAGGATCTCCTCGAGCTCGCCCGCGCAGTGCGGGACCGCGTGCGCGACACCTTCGGGATCACGCTCGAACCCGAGCCCCGACTCGTCAACTGCGCCCTGTAGCGACGGGGCATCGGGTGTGAGGGCTACTGCGCCTCGGCCAGGAGTGCGGCCATGCGCCCGACGCCCTCGGTGATGTCCGCGTCCGAGGTCGCGTAAGACAGTCGCAGGTAGCCCGGCGTGCCGAACGCCTCACCCGGCACGACGGCGACCTCGACCTCGTCGAGGATCAGCGCGGCCAGGTGCGAGGACGACTCGATGGTCGTGCCGCGCAGGGAGCGGCCCAGGAGTTCCTTCACCGATGGGTACACGTAGAACGCCCCCTCTGGGGTCGGGCAGGTCACGCCAGGGATGGCGTCGAGCAGACCGGTGATGAGCAGCCGGCGACGGTCGAAGGCGACCTTCATCTCGTCGACGGCAGAGAGGTCTCCGCTCACGGCAGCCAGCGCGGCGACTTGGGAGACGTTCGCGACGTTCGATGTGGCATGCGACTGGAGATTGGTGGCGCCCTTGATGATGTCGTTGGGGCCGACCATCCACCCGACGCGCCATCCGGTCATCGCGTACGTCTTCGCGACGCCGTTGACGATGACGCACCTGTCCGCGAGCTCGGGGACAAGCACGGGCATGGACGAGAACTCGGCGTCTCCGTAGACCAGGTGCTCGTAGATCTCGTCCGTGACGACCCACAGCCCCTTGGCCGCTGCCCACTCGCCGATGGCCTTGACCTCGGCGGGGGAGTAGACGGCGCCCGTCGGGTTCGAGGGCGACACGAACACGAGCATGGTGGTGCGGTCCGTGCAGGCAGCCTCGAGCTGCTCGACCGTCGCTCGATACCCCGAGGTCTCATCGGTCATGATCTCGACCGGGACGCCGCCGGCAAGCTGGATCGACTCGGGGTAGGTCGTCCAGTAGGGCGCGGGGAGGAGCACCTCGTCGCCGGGGTTCAGCAGCGCGGCGAACGCGTTGTAGAGGGCCTGCTTGCCGCCGTTGGTGACGAGCACCTGGCTCGCGGCGACCTCGTAGCCGGAGTCCCGGAGCGTCTTCGCCGCGATGGCCTCCTTGAGCTCGGGCAGGCCTCCCGCCGGGGTGTACCGATGCCAACGGGGGTCGGCGCAGGCAGCGACTGCCGCATCGACGATGTATCCCGGGGTCGGGAAGTCCGGCTCGCCGGCGCCGAAGCCGATGACGGGCCGACCTGCGGCCTTGAGGGCCTTGGCCTTCGCGTCCACGGCGAGGGTGGCGGACTCCGAGATCGCGGCGATGCGACGGGAAAGGCGGGATTCGGTCATGGCGCCATCCTTGCAGCCCGGTCACCTGGGGTTGAGGCGAGGTGGGTGACCGGCGGGGGACCGGATTGGACCGGTCTCGGGGCAGGACCGTAGACTGCCACCTCGCTGAAGTAGGTCGGCGTGAGCCTGCCCTCCGACGCACACCGCAGCCCTCTCCCCGATGGCTACGGAGGGTCGTAGCTCAATTGGTAGAGCACCGGTCTCCAAAACCGGCGGTTGGGGGTTCAAGTCCCTCCGGCCCTGCGAACGCTCGCCGCTCGCGCGGCGGGACACGCAGGTCATCGGCCGTCCCGGTCGATGGACGGCCACCACTTCCGGGCCTCAGGGCCCGGGACGACGAACGAACGGAGCACCACCGATGTCGGACACTGACGCCGTGTCCGGTCGCGGGTCTGAGAACCGCGACCGCAAGGACCAGGGCAATGTGTTCTCGCGGCTTGCCCTGTTCATCCGTCAGGTGGTCGCCGAGCTCCGCAAGGTCATCTGGCCCACGCGCAAGGAGCTCATCGCCTACACGACCGTCGTGGTGGTGTTCGTGCTGATCATGGCCGGGATCATCGCCGGCTTCGACTACGTGTTCACCCAGGGAGTGCTCCTCATCTTCGGATGAGGTGCCCGCCACGACGACCGACGACGCAAGGAGAAGGACAGCCGTGTCCGAGCAGGACCCCACGTCACCCTCGACCGATCCGTTCGCGACGGCCGTTACCCCTGACGGCACCGCCGTAGACGTCCCTGCGGACGCGACCCCCGAGGAGATCGCCGAAGCGATCGTCGAAGCGGAGGAGGTCGTCGAGGAGGCAGAGGCCATCGTCGAGGCCGAGGCTGTTGCCGAGGCCGCCGACAGCGAGGCCGCCGACAGCGAGATCGCCGACAGCGAGGCCGCCGACAGCGAGGCCGCTGAGGTGGTGGCCGAGATCGTCGAGGAGGAGGAGGACGAGGATCCGGTCGCCGCGTTCCGCGAGCAGATGCGGATCTCCCCCGGGGACTGGTACGTCATCCACTCCTACGCCGGGTATGAGAACAAGGTCAAGACCAACATCGAGGCCCGCACCACCACCCTGAACATGGAGGACTACGTCTTTCAGGTCGAGGTGCCGATGGAGGAGGTCACGGAGATCAAGAGCGGCGTTCGCAAGCTCGTCCGCCGCAACAAGTTCCCCGGGTACGTCCTCGTGCGGATGGACCTCACGGACGAATCCTGGGGCGTGATCCGCCACACCCCCGGTGTGACCGGCTTCGTCGGCCACGGCCACCAGCCGGCCCCGCTGTCCCTGGACGAGGTCGTGGCGATCCTTGCCCCGACCCCGGAGAAGAAGGCTGCCCCCGCAGGGACGCCCGAGGCCGCGGCCCAGGGCGGTGCCGCTGCCGGACCCGTCATCGAGGTCGACTTCTCGATTGGCGATTCCGTCACCGTGGTCGACGGCCCGTTCGCGACCCTGCACGCCACCATCTCGGAGATCAACATCGAGGCCCAGAAGGTCACGGGCCTCGTCGAGATCTTCGGCCGCGAGACCCCGGTCGAACTCGCGTTCAGCCAGATCATCAAGAACTAGCGGCACCACACAGACCCCCCGGGGACGCCGTTCCCGGGTATCAACAGGTAAGGACCCGAAAAACCATGGCACCGAAGAAGAAGGTCGCCGGCCTGATCAAGCTCCAGATCCAGGCCGGTCAGGCGAACCCGGCGCCGCCGGTCGGCCCCGCACTGGGCCAGCACGGCGTCAACATCATGGAGTTCTGCAAGGCATACAACGCCGCGACCGAGAACTCGCGCGGCAACATCATCCCGGTCGAGATCACGGTCTACGAGGATCGTTCCTTCGACTTCATCCTGAAGACCCCGCCGGCCTCGCGCCTGATCCTCAAGGCCGCCGGCCTTGACAAGGGCTCCGGTGAGCCGCACAAGGTGAAGGCCGGATCGATCACTAAGGCCCAGGTCCGGGAGATCGCCGAAGTCAAGATGCCCGACCTCAACGCGAACGACGTCGAGGCCGCGATGAAGATCATCGAGGGCACCGCCCGTCAGATGGGCATCACCGTCTCGGCGTAGCCGGGACATTCCCCTGCCCCCGTCCCCGACGGGAGCGATCACCCCAGTGGCAGAGCCAGCGCGGCTCGCACCACGACCTGCGAAGGAGCAGACATGAAGCGCAGCAAGGCCTACCGGGCCGCAGCGGAGAAGATCAACGCTGACGCCCTCTATTCACCTCTCGCGGCCGTCCGGATCGTCAAGGACACCGTGAGCACCAAGTTCGACCCGACCGTCGAGGTGTCGATGCGTCTCGGTGTCGACCCCCGAAAGGCGGACCAGATGGTCCGCGGCACCGTCAACCTTCCGCACGGCACTGGCAAGACCGCTCGGGTCCTGGTCTTCGCCAACGGCGAGAAGGCTGAGGAGGCCCGTGCGGCGGGTGCCGACTTCGTGGGCGGCGACGACATGATCGAGAAGGTCAAGGGCGGATGGACCGACTTCGACTCCGCCGTCGCCACGCCGGACCTCATGGGCAAGGTCGGCACCCTCGGCAAGGTCCTCGGTCCCCGCGGCCTCATGCCCAACCCGAAGACGGGCACGGTGACGATGGACGTCGCCAAGGCCGTCAACGACATCAAGGGTGGCAAGATCGAGTTCCGCGTCGACAAGCACTCGAACCTGCACTTCCCGATCGGCAAGGGCTCGTTCGCCGAGCAGGCCCTCGTGGAGAACTACGGTGCCGCCCTCGACGAGATCCTCCGTCTCAAGCCGAGCGCTGCCAAGGGCCGGTACATCAAGAAGGCGACCATGTCGACCACGATGGGCCCTGGCATCCCGCTGGATCCCAACCGCAGCAAGGACCTCATGGCGGAGGACGAGGCTTAAAGGCCTCCCGCACGTCGTCGCGCAGGCCCCCGGGACCCATCCCGGGGGCCTGCGCGTTTCCGGATCCGGTTGCCACTTGTCGTCCGGCCGACGACACTCGGGGGGCACGTTCATTCGACGGCGAGGAGAGGTGCCTGTGGGCTTTTACCTGCCGTTCCCGCATCCGGCGCTGGCCCTCGAGGATGTGAGCGTCACTCTCGGCGGTCTGACCATCCTGGATGGCGTTTCCCTCGCTGCGCCCCGTGGGGCGGTCACCGGGCTCATCGGGCCGAACGGGGCCGGCAAGACCACCGTCTTCAACGTCCTCAGCGGCTTCGTCCGCCCGCAATCGGGCGCTGTGTCCCTCAACGGCCGAAGCGTGCGCAAGGTGCATCCGCACGGCCTCACCCGGCGCGGGGTGTCTCGCACCCTGCAGGGAGTGGGGCTGTTCCCGACGCTGACCGTGCTCGACAACGTCATGCTCGGCGTGCCCACCCGCTATGGCGTTGTGGCCGATGCGCTCGCGCTTCCGTGGGTGGACCGGGAACGGCACCAGGCCGAGGAGCGGGCCCGTGCAGCGCTGGCGGATCTCGGAATCTCCGATGAGGCTTCGCGGACTCCGGCGGAACTGCCGTACCCGGTGCAGAAGAGGGTGGCTCTGGCGCGGGCCATCGTCAGCGACCCGGAGGTTCTGCTCCTTGATGAGCCTGCGGGCGGCATCGGCGAGCAGGACATGGCGGAGCTCGGTCGTCTCATCCGCAGTTGGGTCCCCCAGCGCAGCGTGCTGCTCGTCGAGCATCACATGGAGCTCGTTATGGAGGTGTGCGACTTCATCTGGGTCCTGGACGCCGGCACCGTGATCGCCTCCGGCACGCCGGATGAGGTGCGGCAGGATCCGGCGGTGCTGGCCGCGTACCTCGGCGAGGAGGGGGCTGCCTGATGCTGAGCATCTCCTCCCTGACCGTGGACTACGGCCCCGTCCGGGCGCTCTCCCATGTCTCCCTCGAGGTGCCGAGGCGCGAAGTCACCGCCGTGATCGGCGCGAACGGCGCCGGGAAGTCGACGCTGCTGCGGACGGTGGCCGGGCTCGTGCGCCCTCATTCGGGGTCCATTCACGTGGATGGAGTCGACATCACCGGGCGTCGTGCTGAGGACATCGTGCGTGCCCGGGTGGCTCTGGTGCCCGAGGGACGGTCGACGATCCCGGAACTGACGGTGGAGGAGAACCTGCGGCTCGGCGGCATGTGGCGCCCACGGGCGGCTCGCGCGGCCACGCTCGCCCAGGTGTTCGAGCTGTTCCCGGTCCTCGGCGACCGTCGGGCGATGCGCGCGGACACGCTCAGCGGCGGAGAGCGGCAGCAGCTCGCCATCGGCCGCGCCCTCATGTGCGACCCGGAGTGCCTGATGCTCGACGAGCCGTCCCTGGGCCTGGCTCCGCTGGTCGTCACCCAGATACTCGAGATGGTGCGCACGCTGGCCGAGGAGTCCAACCTCGCGGTGCTCCTGGTGGAACAGAACGCCGTGACCGCCCTGCGTGTGGCGCACACCGGAATAGTCCTCAACCTCGGGTCGGTGGTGATGTCCGGTGCCGCCGCGGATGTGGCCGCCCGGGAGGAGCTCCGACATGCCTATCTGGGCTACTGAGGAGGACTGATGCGCTTCGTGGACTACCTCCTGGGCGGAGTCGGCTCGGGCTTGATCATCGCCCTGATGGCCCTCGCCCTGGTCCTCACCTGGCGTGCCACGCGCGTCGTGAACTTTGCGCAAGTCGGCCAGGCGATGTTCACCACATTCATCGCGCTGTCCCTCCAGACTCTGACGGGCTCCTGGTTCATCGCCCTCGTCGGCGCCATGATCGCCGGCGCCCTGCTGGGGACCGTGGTGCAGTTCCTGGTCCTCCGGCCAGTGGCCCGGGCGGACACGTCGGGGGCGATCATCGCCACGTTCGGCGTCCTCATCGCGCTCCAGGCCGCTGCGGGCATGATCTGGGGAGGCGACAGCCAGGCCTACCCGCAGCCATTCGGGAACACCGCCATCACGCTCTTCGGCCGGGACTGGCCGGTGTCGGCCTACGACCTCATCGTGGTCGGCTTTGCAGTGGTGCTCGTCGTGGGGCTCACTCTCCTGTTCACCCGCACCGACCTGGGACTGGCGATGCGGGCGACGGCGTTCAACCCCGAGGTGGCCCGACTCTCCGGGGTGCGCGTGGGCCGCACACTCACGGTCGGCTGGGCCCTCGCCGGCACGGTGGGTGCGGTGGCGGGCGTGCTCGTCGCTCCCACCTCGGCGATCTCGCCCAACAGCTTCGACATCCTGCTCGTCTTCGCGTTCACGGCCGCCGTGATCGGCGGCCTTGACTCGCTCGTCGGCGCCGTGGCGCTGGGCATCGGCACCGGCCTGGTCCTGTCGGTCGTGTCCGGCTTCAGCGACTCGGGCAACGCTCCCGTGGTGGCACTGGTCCTGCTGGCGCTCAACCTGCTGCTCAAGCCCGAGGGCATCTTCGGGCATCACAAGGCCCGGTCGGTGTAGCAGATGCCATCACGCGACCTCACCCGGATCCCGGGGGCACGGCTGGTCCTCCATGCCGCCGCAGCCCTGGTGGTCTGGGGTCTGCTCCTATGGGGGACCCAGGCCCTCGACCCCCTGATGAACTACTACCTGGCCCTCGTCGCGATGTACGCGACGGCCATGTTCGGCATGACGATCCTGGTGGGTCTTTCCGGGCAGGTCTCCCTCGGGAACGGCGCCCTCATGGCCGTCGGCGCCTACGTCTTCGCCACCGTGACCCTGAACTGGGCGACGGTCCCGTTCACCGGCATCGCCATGAACGGCTGGTGGGCGATGGGACTGGCGGCTGTCGGCGGCGTCGTGGTCGGCCTTGTCATCGGCGTGCTGGGAGCACGCCTGCGCGGCCCTTATCTCGCCGGTCTGACCCTCGGCGTCGCCGTGGGTGTGCCCGCGATCGCGAGCCGCTTCCCCGAACTGCTCGGTGGCGAGACCGGCCTGCAGCTCACGGTGCCCTACCCGGCCGGGGGATATGCGGCGCAGGAGGCGGTGGCCGATGAGACGTTCGTCGACGAGCTCCCCACTGAGCAGGTGATCGAGGACGCTCCAGTCGACGAGCTGCCGGTGGATCAACTGTCGGTGGATCAATTGCCGGTTGACGGTGCGGGGGCCGATGATCTCCTGACGCTGGATGACTTCTCCTCGGATGACGTCCTGACGTTGGACGACTTCTCGTCAGAGGGCGACTCGGGTGCGCTGACTGAGCAGCCGGTCGACGAGCTGCCGGTGGATCAACTGACGCTGGACGGTGCGGGGGCCGATGATCTCCTGACGCTGGATGACTTCTCCTCCGATGACGTCCTGACGTTGGACGACTTCTCGTCAGAGGGCGACTCGGGTGCGTTGGACGACGTGCCGGTGGAGGGCGTACCCCTCGATGACGTACCCCTCGATGAGCTGCCGGTCGACGCCTCGGGTGCCCTGCCCGACACGGGACTGGATGGCGGACTGGACGGTGGTTTCCTGGGTCTGGACCCTGACTTCGTCCTCGAGCGGTGGCAGGCGGGCCTGGCCGTCACGGTCGCGTGCCTCGTGGGCTTCCTCGCCCTGAACCTCGTGCGGGGCCGATCCGGCCGTCAATGGCGGGCCGTCCGCGACGATACGGTCGCCGCCGCGGTGTCCGGAATCTCGCCCGCACGGTCCAAGGTGTCGGCCTTCGTCGTGAGCTGCCTCTTCGCAGCCCTGGCCGGGGCGGTCTTCGCGCAGATCCTCGCCTACGTGGGACCGGGTGCCTTCGGCCTGGGCCTGTCCCTTTCCCTGCTCGTCGGGGTCGTGCTCGGTGGGCGATCCAGCCTGCTCGGTGCCGTGATCGGTGCGGTCCTGCTGGTCTGGCTGCCGGAGTTCGTGCTCCGCCTCGCGGGGGACCGTGGGTGGGAGGACCAGATCACCAACAATGCCCCGAACCTCATCTACGGCCTCCTCGTCGTACTCGTAGTGCTCGCCGCTCCGGGGGGCCTCGTGGGCTCACTGCAGGGGCTCGTGGCACGCGTCCGGCGTCGTCCGTGAGGCGAGTACAGGCCCCTGACCATTCCTGGGTCCCTCACGTCGATAGGGAATCGTCCGTTCTGTGGCGGGAATCACAAAGCCCGCGTAGCCTGACACGAAATGTCCTAGAGGGGAGATGTCCGTGAGCAAGAGACTGGTCACCCGTGTGGCGGCCCTGACAGCTGCAGGAGGGCTGGCCCTGGCGACGGCGGTGCCGGCCGAGGCCGCCGATCCCGGGGTCAGCGCCAAGGAGATCGTCATCGGCATGACGACTCCGCTTACAGGCCCTGCATCTCCGGGCTACAAGGACATCGCCCCCGCAGCGAAGGCCTACTTCGACTACGTCAACGCCAATGGCGGCATCAACGGCCGCAAGATCCGCCTGGTGGTCAAGGACGACCAGTACAACCCCGCCAAGACGAAGAGCGCCACCAGCGAACTGATCCTCCGCGACAAGATCTTCGCGATGTTCGGCGCGCTGGGAACCCCCACCCATTCGGCCGTGATCTCCGACCTGAATCGCCGGGGCATTCCGGACATCTTCGTGAACACGGGCAGCTCGAACTTCGACAACCCGCGCACGTATCCGATGACGTTCCCGTACTTCCCGTCTTATGTGGTCGAGGCGAAAGCCATGGCCGCGTACATCCAGGGCGACTCCTCGCTGAGCGGCAAGAAGCGCTGCCTGTTCTACCAGGACGGTGAGTTCGGCGAGAACGCGATGAAGGGCTTCAGTGCCGTAGGCATGGGCTTCGAGACCACGGTGTCCTACTTCTCCGGCCAGCAGGTCGCGCCCTTCACGTCCCAGGTCACGAACCTCAAGTCCTCGGGCTGTGAACTGGTGATCTTCTTCGGAGTGACCTCTGCCACCGCCCAATTGCTGGGTACGTCGGCCAAGGCCGGATTCCGCCCGACGTGGATGATCACGTCGGTGGGCTCGGACCCGACCGTCCTGTCCGGCTCCCTCGGCGCGGCCACCAACACGCTGCTCAACGGGGTCTATTCGCCGAGCTTCCTGGCGCCGATCCAGGACACGGGCAATCCGTATGTCAGCCAGATGAAGGTCATCGCGACCAAGTACAAGTTGCCGTGGAACTTCTATACGTACTACGGAATCAACACGGCGTACGTCCTGGCTCAGGCCCTCAAGCAGGCCGGCCCGAACCTGACCCGTCAGGGAATCGTCAACACGTTGCAGACGAAGGCGTCGTCCCTGCGATCGGCAGCCGTCGTGCCGATGCTCGTGAGCTCCAGAGCGCATCAGGGCCTCACCGGCTACTACATGGGCCAGTACAACGGCACGGGTGAGCTTGAGCGCCTGACCTCGTACATCCTGACGGCCAACAGCGCGAGCACGGGAGGCGCCAAGCAGCGCACCTTCAAGCCCGCAGCCCCGACCCGCAAGCTGCTTCCCTAGCCGGGGCAGGTGACCACAGTGAGGAAGACCATGACTGTTTCACGCACGCGCCGTCTCGTCGCCGCCATCGCGGCGGCGGGACTGGCCCTGATCACCGTCCCGGCGGTGGCCCCTGCCGCGAGTGCAGCGGATGCATGCGGGCTCGGGCAGACCTGCACCGGAGCCCTGACGGGGCCACTGGGCGACACCTCGTTCCAGATCACCATGCCGCCGAAGTTCAACGGCACCGTGCTGCTGTACTCGCACGGATACCGCATCGCCCAGCCCGTCCCGGCGGCCATCGGCATGGCGCTCGGAATGGACAAGGCGCCCTACTACTCGTCGACGACCACCCCGGGGGTGGGCGCCACCTACGTGGGCAACAACATCCCGCAGGTGGCCCCGTCCGCGGAGTCCGCGGCCGGTCTGCTCGCTCAGGGCTACGCGCTCGCGGGCGCCGGCTATGCGCGGCAGGGCTGGGCGACTGCGGAGGGTGTCGAGGCCGGCGAGCTGCTCCTCCGGCACATCAACGGCGGTGCGGTCAAGGGGGTCAAGGAGGTCCTCGCGTGGGGTGACTCCCTCGGTGGCCTGATCACCCAGACGCTGGTCCAGCGCAACCCGGGCAAGATCGCCGGCACACTGCCGCGGTGCGGTGTGATGGAGGGGCCTGAGCAGGCCTTCTCCACGGCCATGACCGTCCTCTACACCTGGAAGACGCTCATCGCTCCGACCCTCAAGGTCGCGAACTACTCTCCGGGTGCCGCAGGCTACGCCGAGGCGGTCACCGACCTCGGCACCGTCTTCACGATCCTCGGCAAGGTCGCCGCGGGTCAGATGACGACCTCGCCCGTGGGCTACCCCATCGCCCAGGCGAACCTGCTCGCCGGCCTCATGGGCGGCCTGCCCACCAAGTCGCCCACGTACGACGGCGTCACCACCAACCCGGCGGTGGCCACCCTCGGGCTGGGCGGTGCCATCGCCGGTGGCTACTCCCCGCTCTCCGCGGGCGCCAACTCGGCGGCCGCCATGCTGCAGAACGTCGGGGCCGCCGCGGCCCTGGGCATCATGGGTCGCTACGAGCTCGAGCAGCGGGTCCGGACCATCGGTCAGCTCGGGGCCGACCAGTCGGCGAACTTCAACGACAACGTCCCCGTGATCTACAGCAAGCTGCTCACCCCCGAGCAGCGTGGTGAGTTCGGGGACACGTTCGCGGCCGCAGGCCCGGGTGTCCTGAACGCCATGCTCGGGGCGCTCGACGCCACCACGGGCAGCACGACCGCCCGTTATCCGGCGAACCCGGCGGCGGTGGCCATCGTGCGTGCCCTCCCCGCCGCCAAGCCCGTCTACGGCAAGCCGACCGTGTTCCTCACGACGACCTACGACCCCGTCGTTGCCGACGGCAACACGTACGAGTTCTACGAGGACACGGCCGCCACACCGGCGGCGAAGGCGGCTGCCAAGAAGGGCATGTTGGCGATGGTGCAGTACTACACCGTGCCTCCGGCGGACGGCTACACCTCGTTCGAGCCCGGTGCCAAGGCGCCCAGTGCGGCGTTGTCGGCGGCGGCCCTCGGGAACACCGGGGTCGGTCACTGCACCTTCACCGCCGACCAAGACGTCCGCACCGTCGCCGTCCTGAAGCGCCTGGTCAAGGCCAAGTCGGCCAAGGCCATCGCCGCGGCGAAGCGGATCGGGTACCAGATCGCCGGAGTGAACCGAGATCGCTTCTACGCTCCGGCACCGCTGCCGCGACCGCTGGCGACAGCAGCGCAGTAGTTCGGAGTTGGGTCTCACATCGGTGGGGCGTCGGTCGCTGACCGGCGCCCCACCGGTCTGTTCAAGTCGGGTCCTGCGGGACCCCGACTTGAAGGGGGAAGGGGCTGTCCCGTACGCTCCTGCCTACCGAAGACCGCTGGTCGCCGGTGTCAGGCAACTGTCACCGGTCGAAGGTCCCGCTCAGGCGGGCGGCCCGCGCAGGTGAGACGAGAGTGACCGGCGGGCCCAGCCTGCCCGACCACGCCCCGTGCGCCTGCGCCGGGGCGTTCTGCATGGGAGGGGCCCAATGAAAGGAGCCCCATGGCCCGGCCGAACAAGGCGAGTGCTGTCGCCGAGCTCGCCGACCACTTCCGCGAGTCCAACGCGGCAGTGCTCACCGAGTACCGGGGTCTGACGGTCGCGCAGCTGAAGACGCTGCGTCGCTCGCTCGGATCCACGGTCACCTACGCGGTCGTCAAGAACACCTTGACCAAGATCGCAGCCAAGGACGCCGGCGTCGCCGGCGTCGACGAACTCCTTGCCGGCCCGAGCGCCATCGCCTTCGTCAAGGGCGATGCGGTTGACGCCGCGAAGGCGCTTCGCACCTTTGCCAAGGAGAACCCCGCCCTGGTCATCAAGGGCGGTTACATGGACGGCAAGCCGCTCTCGGCCGAAGAGGTCCAGAAGCTCGCCGACCTGGAGTCCCGCGAGGTGCTCCTGTCCAAGCTCGCCGGTGCCATGAAGGCGAAGCAGTCGCAGGCAGCCGCCCTGCTGGCTGCCCCGCTCGCCGGTACCGCGCGCGCCCTGGGCGCCCTGCAGCGCAAGCTCGAGGCCGATCCGTCGGCCGCAGCAGCCGCTGCTCCCGCCGAGGCCGAGGCACCCGCCGCGGCCGAGGAGACCCCCGCTGAGGCTCCGGCCGAGGCTCCCGCCGAGGCACCCGCCGAGGCGAGCACCGAAGAAACCGCCGAGACCCCGGCTGCCGCCGAGGTCGAGGAGACCACCGAGGGCTGATCGCCCGCTGGGGGTGTGGAGCGTGCGAAACGCCCCCCGACCACCAGACCCGGCCCTCGGCCGGAACGACCCGAAAGGACGCCATCATGGCGAAGTTGAGCACCGACGAGCTGCTGGACGCGTTCAAGGAGATGACGCTGCTGGAGCTCTCTGAGTTCGTGAAGATGTTCGAGGAGACCTTCGAGGTCACCGCTGCTGCCCCCGTGGCCGTGGCTGCTGCCGCCCCGGCGGCCGGCGGCGGCGACGCCGGCGGCGCTGCTGCCGAGCAGGACGAGTTCGACGTCGTCCTCGAGGCTGATGGCGGCAACAAGATCGCTGTCATCAAGGAGGTGCGCGCCCTCACGAGCCTGGGCCTGAAGGAGGCCAAGGATCTCGTGGAGTCCGCTCCCAAGGCCATCCTCGAGAAGGTCAACAAGGAGACCGCCGACAAGGCCAAGGAGGCCCTCGAGGGCGCCGGCGCCACGGTCACCCTTAAGTAGTTCTCCGTACGTCTGAGACGGACCCGCCCCCACTCGGGTGGCGGGTCCGTTTCGCTTGTGATGTCCGATTCGCCGTGGTTCTAGGGGAGGCCCTCCTCGGGTCGGTGCAGATCACGACTCGGACACGGATTCGGGCAGAAGCGCCCGGTGTGCTTGACGTTTTGCCGTCCTCAGGCCACCATTCCTCTGCACGAACGATGTGCATCGTCTGGGTCTTCGACCCTCTCGACGAGGATCGCCCGGTTCGACCGGCCCGCAGCTGTCGTGGGTGCGTGTCACCGGAGCAGATCGAGGGCGAGAGGGACAAGGAGCCCCGGCTGGACAGCGGTGTGCCCGCATGGGTAGACTGCCGCTTTGCGCTGCCTTCTCTCCTACTGACTCTGGGTCATCTCCTATGCGCTCGTCGCGGGGTTGACAGCCCAGGGCGCACAGGCGTGGGCGCAGCGCGTGAAGAAGCCGTGCACTGTGGAAGGAACTGATCTTGGCCGCCTCGCGTTCCGATGCAACGCCGCTCTCCCCGGAACTCACCCGGGTTTCCTTCGCCAAGATCCGTGAACCGTTGTCGGTTCCGGATCTGCTGGCCCTCCAGACCGCCAGCTTCGAGTGGCTGCTCGGCAGCGACCCGTGGCGCGCCCGGGTCGCCGAGCAGATCGAGTCGGGCAACACCGAGGTCCCGCAGACCTCGGGCCTGACGGAGATCTTCGAGGAGATCAGCCCGATCGAGGATTTCGCGGGCTCCATGTCGCTGAGCTTCCGCGATCACCGTTTCGAGCCTCCCAAGTACACGGTCGACCAGTGCCGCGAGAAGGACTTCACCTACTCGCAGCCGCTGTTCGTGACCGCGGAGTTCACCAACAACGAGACCGGTGAGATCAAGTCTCAGACGGTCTTCATGGGTGACTTCCCGATCATGACCGACAAGGGCACGTTCATCATCAACGGCACCGAGCGCGTCGTGGTGTCGCAGCTGGTCCGGTCGCCCGGCGCCTACTTCGAGCGATCCGTCGACAAGACCACCGACAAGGACATCTTCTCGGCGAAGATCATCCCGAGCCGCGGTGCCTGGCTGGAGTTCGAGATCGACAAGAAGGATCTCGTCGCCGTGCGCGTCGACCGCAAGCGCAAGCAGCCGGTGACGGTCCTGCTCAAGGCCCTCGGCATGACCTCGGAGGAGATCGCTGAGCGCTTCGGCCAGTACGAGACCTTCATGGCGACGTTCGAGAAGGACACGATCGACTCCCAGGACGATGCCCTCCTCGACATCTACCGCAAGCTGCGCCCGGGCGAACCGCCGACGCTGGAGAACGCGCGCAACCTGCTCGAGAACTTCTACTTCAACCCCAAGCGCTACGACCTCGCCAAGGTCGGCCGCTACAAGGTCAACAAGAAGCTCGGCCTGGACCTTCCGCTCGACCAGAGCGTGCTCACCCGCGAGGACATCGTCGCGGCTATCGAGTATCTGGTCCGGCTGCACGCCGGTCTGGAGACCATGGAGGGCCCGCGCGGCGAGGTCGTCGTCGAGACCGACGACATCGACCACTTCGGCAACCGTCGTCTGCGCACGGTGGGTGAGCTCATCCAGAACCAGATCCGCACGGGCCTGTCCCGCATGGAGCGCGTCGTCCGCGAGCGGATGACCACCCAGGACGTCGAGGCGATCACGCCACAGACCCTGATCAACATCCGCCCCGTTGTGGCGGCGATCAAGGAGTTCTTCGGCACGTCGCAGCTCTCGCAGTTCATGGACCAGACCAACCCGCTCTCGGGCCTGACCCACAAGCGTCGCCTCTCGGCTCTCGGCCCCGGTGGCCTGTCGCGTGAGCGCGCTGGCTTCGAGGTCCGCGACGTGCACCCATCGCACTACGGCCGCATGTGCCCGATCGAGACCCCTGAGGGCCCGAACATCGGACTGATCGGCTCGCTGGCCACCTACGGCCGCATCAACCCGTTCGGTTTCGTCGAGACCCCGTACCGCAAGGTCGTCAAGGGCAAGGTCACCGACAAGGTCGACTACCTGACCGCGGACGAGGAGGACCTCCACGTCATCGCGCAGGCCAACACCCCGCTGGCCGCCGACGGCACCATGAGCGAGGACCGCGTCCTGTGCCGCCGCAAGGACGGCGAGGTCGACTATGTCCTGCCGACCGAGGTCGACTACATGGACGTGTCTCCCCGCCAACTGTGGTCGGTCGCGACCGCCATGATCCCGTTCCTGGAGCACGACGACGCGAACCGCGCCCTTATGGGCTCGAACATGCAGCGCCAGGCGGTGCCCCTGCTCCGCGCAGAGGCCCCGCTCGTCGGCACCGGCATGGAGTTCCGCGCCGCCTACGACGCCGCCGACGTCATCAAGGCCACCAAGGCCGGTGTCGTCAGCGAGGTCTCGGCGGAGTCCGTCACCATCGCCACCGACGACGGTGAGTACGACGTCTACGGCCTGGAGAAGTTCCACCGCTCGAACCAGGGCACCTGCTTCAACCAGAAGCCGATCGTCGCCGAGGGTCAGCGCGTCGAGGCCGGTCAGGTCATCGCCGACGGCCCGTCGACCGAGCTCGGCGAGATGGCGCTCGGCCGCAACCTGCTGGTCGCCTTCATGTCCTGGGAGGGCCACAACTACGAGGACGCCATCATCCTCAACCAGCGCCTCGTGCAGGACGACGTGCTCTCCTCGATCCACATCGAGGAGCACGAGGTCGATGCCCGCGACACCAAGCTGGGCCCGGAGGAGATCACCCGCGACATCCCGAACGTCTCGGAGGAGGTGCTCGCCGACCTCGACGAGCGCGGGATCATCCGCATCGGTGCGGACGTCGTCCCCGGCGACATCCTCGTCGGCAAGGTCACGCC
>JAURME010000070.1 GCA_030830865.1 Candidatus Nanopelagicales bacterium
AGCCCGACGATCGCATCCACCTCAGGTGAGCCGGCGGGCCAGCCGCTGACCTTGATGAGCTCCATCCCGATCACATCTCGATAGAACGCGATCAGCCGATCCAGGTCAGGTGTGCTGATGGCGACGTGGTGTATTCCGCGGATCATGGCCTACCTCAGTCTCGTCGGATGCTGCGCCCAGCCTAGAGCGGATGTGTTCGGTCGGTGACCGGGCATGAATCGGCGTCAGGTGACGTCTCAGCCCCTCCGTGTCTACCGTGAAGGGATGAAGACGATCACGGCGTCAGAGCCGACGGTGGGTGCGGCGCGACTGTGGCAGCGTCCGCACGGGACCTACCTTGCGATCGCGTTCGGCTACTCATGGGTGCTCTGGATCGCCGCCTGGATTGCAGCGGGCCAGGCCGGCGTGGGACAGCCGTTGCTCAACGAGGGGTTCGTCTGGCCCGTCCTGTTCGACGGTCCACTGCCCGGGGGACTCCTCCTGCCCTCGCTGGTGGCACTCGCGGCGGTCTATGGGCCGATGCTCGGGGGCATGATCGCGAGCCGGCGCGATCCGAGCATCCCCTCCGGCAGCCTGATGCGGCAGGTGCTCAAGGTCAACGTCGGTGGCCGCGAGTACGGCCGGGTGGTGCTGATCCTGTTGATTGTCAGCCTCCCCGCCCTGATCCTCACCGTCGCGACCGTTGACGGTTCGGGTCGGGCACTGAGCCAGGTCGCGATGTTCCTGCTGGTCTTCTTCGCGGTCCAGTTCCTGACATCGGGCACGGAGGAGATCGGCTGGC
The DNA here is from genome assembly GCA_030830865.1 of Candidatus Nanopelagicales bacterium. Classification (GTDB taxonomy): domain Bacteria; phylum Actinomycetota; class Actinomycetes; order S36-B12; family S36-B12; genus UBA10649. The sequence continues at coordinate 782 of JAURME010000070.1, forward strand.
GGGGGTATCTGACCCGGGTGCTGCTGCCGGGGCGGGACTTCTGGAGTGTCGGCTGGATCGTGGGCCCGATCTGGGCCCTCTGGCACCTGCCGGTCGTCCTGATGATCTTCCTGGCACAGGGCATGGTGATCGTCCAGATCGTGCCATCCCTTGTCGGATTCGGGATCGGCATCGTCGCGATGGCGATCCTTCAGGCGTGGTTCTATGAGCGCACCCGGAGCGTCTTTCTCGCGATGTTCATCCATGCCCTCTTCAACACCCTGCCACTGACGATCATCCTGCTGTGGGAGGGCTCCCCGGCCGCAGTGGTGTCCAACGTCCTGCTGTGGGTCGTGGTGATCGTTGTACGGAGACGCTCCCAGCGGCCCGCGCTCGTCCCGCCGGCGGTGCCGTCCCAGGATTGAGCGCTCGGAATTCCCCCGTCGTGCCGGAAATCCATGAAAGGCTCGGGCGACTCTTCCGCGACGCTGAGGACATCTGAGTGTGACGACAACCAGTTCCGAACCCCGCTGACACGCCATCCGTGGTGGGCGCTGGTGGCCCTGCTGATCGGGCTGAGCATCATCATCATCGATGGCAGCATCGTGAACGTCCTGCTGCCGGACATGGTGAAGGACATCGGGCTGACTCAGACCGATGCGCAGTGGGTCAACTCGATCTACTCGCTCGTCTTCGCGGCACTGCTCATCACCGTGGGCCTTCTGTCGGACCGCTTCGGGCGGCGCAGGCTCTTCCTCATCGGCATCGTCGTGTTCATTCTTGGGTCCCTTGGCAGCGGATTCGCGCAGGACCCCGCCTTCCTCATCTCCATGCGCGCCGTGCAGGCGGCGGGCGCGGCGATGAAGCTGCCGTCGTCCATCGCCGTCATCAACGTCCTGTTCGAGGGGCGGCAGCGGGCTGCGGCCTTTGGTCTGTGGGGGGCCATCTTCGGCGGTGCTGCGGGGCTTGGACCGCTCCTTGGCGGGTGGTTGGCCGAGGACTTCGGCTGGCGGTGGGCCTTCTTGATCAATATCCCGATCGGACTGATCGCCGGCGCCCTCGTGCTGAGGTTCGTGCCTGAGAACTACGGACAGAAGGCCAAGGGTTACGACCCGCTGGGCATCGTCCTCACTGCCCTGGGCATCGCCCTCATCGTCTTCGGACTCATCGAAGGCCAGGCCTATGGCTGGTGGGTCGGCACCACCACGTTCACCCTCGGCCCCCTCGACGTGGCGGCGGGCGGCTTGTCGATCGTCCCCGTCGCGGTAGCCATGGGCGTGCTGCTGCTCGGGCTGTTCGTCGTGTGGGAGCGCCATCTGGTCAGGGTGGGCTCCACGACTCTGGTGGACTTCAGGCTTTTCGGAATCCGGCGCTACGGCTACGGCAACGTCGTCGCCCTCGTCGTGAGCCTCGGTGAGTTCGGCATCCTGTTCGTCCTGCCGCTCTGGATGCAGTCGGTCCACGGAACGGACGCCCTCACGACGGGTGTCATCCTTGCCAGCGTGGCCATCGGCACGCTGGCCTCCGGCGGTGCTGCACGGCATGTGGCCGCGGCGATGGGCCCCACCCGAGTCGTCCGGCTCGGCATGGTGCTTGAGGTCGTGGGCATCCTGGCCATCGGCTTCACCCTCTCGGTGGACCGCTCACCCTGGTGGCTGGTCATCGCCCTCATCGTCTACGGCCTGGGTCTGGGTTTTGCGTCTGCCCAACTGACCAACGTGGTGTTGGAGGATGTGCCGGCGATCCAGAGCGGGCAGGCCTCAGCCATGACGTCGACGTTCCGGCAGGTCGGTTCCGCACTGGGTGCCGCCATTCTGGGGACGGTCCTCTTCGCGTCTCTTGGAGCCATGTTCGCGAGTCAACTGGCTGAGGACGGCAGCTTGTCCGCGTCTGATCAGGCCAGGCTTGTCGACACCGTCGACTCCACTGCGGGTCAGGCGATCACCGCGCTGGAGAGCAAGCCCGGCATGGAGACCGTTGTCGACGAGGCCAAGACGGCCTACACCGATGCGGCCAAGGTCACGGCGGGGGTTGCGGCCGGCTTCGTCTTCTTGGGGCTGCTCGTCAGTTTCGGCCTTCCGCGGGACCGGAGGGGCGATGGGCACCTGTCCGTGGCTCCGGGGAACTAGGCGCCGCCCGGTGGTCACGAAGGCGAGGCGAGGATGAGAATCGGCGCGGTCTATCCGCAGAACGCGATGCGCGGTGATCCGGAGGCGGTACGCATCATCGGCCTCGGGGCGGAGGAACTGGGATTCGACAGCATCCTGTTCTACGACCATGTGGTCGGCGCGGAGCACGCAGATCGGGACCCAGCGCTCTGGGGGCCGTACACCGAAGCGGACGCCTTCCACGATCCACTCGTGGTCTTCGGCTACCTCGCCGGCATCACCCGCTGCATCGAGTTGGCCACGGGCATCCTCATCCTGCCTCAGCGCCAGACCGTCCTGGTTGCTCAGCAGGCTGCCGATGCGGACCTGCTCTCCGGGGGGCGTGTGCGCCTGGGAGTCGGAACCGGGTGGAACTGGGTCGAGTATGAGGCGTTGGGGGAGGACTTCGCGAGCCGTGGGGCGCGCCTCGACGAGCAGATCGACCTGCTGCGGCGTCTGTGGACTGAGCCGCTCGTCACGTACAGGGGTGCCTTCCACACACTGGAGCGCTGCTGTATCAACCCTCGCCCCGCGCGTGGGATCCCGATCTATGTGGGGGGCTTCAGTGAGCCTGCCTTTCGCCGCGGCGGCACCACGGGTGATGGCTTCACGTTTGCCGGTGACGTGGGAGAGGCGATCATCGGCATGGAAAGGGTGCGTCACCACCTCCATGCATCGCGGCGAGACCTGCCCGACTTTCCCATGGAACTCATCATGACGAGGGCTCGCAGCGCATCCGAAGCAGGGGAGACCGCCGCACGCTGGCAGGACGCGGGAGGCACCGCGGTCTCCGTGCTCACGGAGAAGAGGGGGCTCGACACACCCCACGCCCATGTCGAGTACCTCGAGGAGGTGAAGTCGGCCGTGGAGGGGCGCGTGCGTTGATCCGCGCCCTTCGCACGCTAGTCCGACGGCGCCTCACGAGAGGCCGCCAGAGTCGCGACGAGATCCTCGATGCGGCGTCGGATCTCGTCGCGGATCGGTCGCACGGCATCGACTCCCTGCCCCGCGGGATCGTCGAGATCCCAGTCCTCGTAGCGCTTCCCGGGGTAGTACGTGCAGGTGTCCCCACAGCCCATGGTGATCACGACGTCCGACGCCTGCACCGCCTCATCGGTGAGGATCTTCGGCGAGTTCGCGCGGATGTCGATGCCCTCCTCGAGCATCGCCTCGACGGCGGCCGGGTTGATGGATTCAGCCGGAGCGGACCCGGCGGACCGCACCTGGATCCAGTCGCCGGCGAGGTGCTGAAGGTAGCCCGCCGCCATCTGGGACCGACCCGCATTGTGGACGCAGACGAAGAGGACGGAAGGCGTGCTGGTGGAGGTCGTCATGCAGAGCTCCTGTCAGGGGTGGTTGCGGGCTTCCACGTCCAGCGCCTGCGCAGCCAGAGACTGACGTAGACGAGGGCCACGAGGGCCGGCACCTCGATGAGCGGACCGATCACTCCGGTGAGGGCCTGACCGCTCGTCACCCCCCAGACGCCGATCGACACGGCGATCGCGAGCTCGAAGTTGTTGCCTGCGGCGGTGAAAGCGAGGGTCGTGGTGCGGGGGTAGGACAGCGAGAGGGCATGTCCGGCGGCGAAGGACGTGAACCACATGATCGCGAAGTAGATGAGCAGGGGCACTGCGATCAGGACGACACTCAGCGGGTCCGAGGTGATGGCCGAGCCCTGGAGGGCGAACATCACCACGATCGTGAAGAGCAGACCCCACAGGGCGATGGGCGCGATGCGTGGCGCGAAGCGGTCGTCGTACCACTGACGCCCCTTCTTCGCGACGCCTACTCGGCGGGTCAGGTACCCGAGGGCGAGCGGTATGCCGAGGAAGACGAGCACCGCCTTGGTGATGTCCCAGGTGGAGAACGCCACGTCCTGCGTGTCGAGCCCCAGCCACCCGGGCAGGATCGCGAGGTAGAAGGTGCCGAGGGCCGCGTAGGCAATGATCTGAAAGATGGAGTTGATGGCGACGAGCAGCGCCCCGGCCTCCCGATCCCCACACGCGAGATCGTTCCAGATGAGCACCATCGCGATGCAGCGGGCCAGACCGATGACGATCAGTCCGGTGCGGAACTCCGGGTAATCCGCCAGGAAGATCCACGCGAGCGCGAACATCAGCAGGGGGCCGACGAGCCAGTTCAGGATCAACGAGAGCCACAGCAGCCGTCGGTCTCCGGTGAGGTGACCGATCTCCTCGTACTTCACCCGCGCCAGGACGGGGTACATCATCGCGAAGAGACCGAGGGCGATGAGCAGGCTCGTGTTGTCGATCTTGACCGCGTCGAGGGCACCCTGCAGCCCGGGGACCACCCGGCCGAGGAGCAGGCCGAGCGCCATGGCCAGCACGATCCACAGCGGGAGGAATCGGTCGAGGGTCGACAGCCGCTGCAGGACATCGCGGTCTTGCGTGTCGGTGGTCATCAGCAGGTGGCTGTGTCGTTGGGGCTGTCAGCGCAGCAGGCACCGGTGGCGACGAGCGGGTCTGCCATGGGAAGCAGGCCGGTCGGATCGTCGTCGGTGATCGTGTAGTACTCCCACGGGGTGCCGGCCGGGTCATGGACCCAGCCCTTGTCCTGACGGGCGAAGCAGCAGACGGTGTCGTCCTCACGATCGACGCTGAGGCCCGCGGATTCGATTCGCTGCAGTTCCTCGACGACCTGATGCGTCGTGGCGACCTCGACTCCGAGGTGGTTGAGGGCGCCGGTGGTCCCGGTGCCGCGTTCGTCGGCCGGCACCTCGATGAGGACGAGTTTGAGCGGGGGATCGGCCACCTCGAAGTTGGCATAGCCCGGGCGGCGCTTGTGGGGAGAAGTGCCGAAGAGAGAGGTGTAGAAGGCGACGGACCCCTCGAGGTCCGAGACATTCAGGGCCAGTTGCACACGGGATGCGGTCATCATCACTCCAGATCGATGCGGATCGATGGGGAGGACGCTACCATCCATATCGACAGACATCGATCCTTTGTCGATGAACATTCGGTGACAGGAGTTCCCATGGCGGCGTCCATCGATGTGCCGGTGCTCCAGACCGGTCCGGCCTGCTGCCCGGGCGGCCTGGGATCACCGATCGACCGGGAGACTGCACAGGAGCTCGCTGGTCTGCTCAAGGCCGTGGCTGATCCGGCCCGGCTGCGGATGCTCGCGTGGATCCGGGCTCAGGAGGGCTGTGAGTCCTGCGTCTGCGACATCACCGAGGCCGTGGGCCTCAGTCAGGCCACGGTGTCCCACCACCTGAAGAAACTGGTCGATGCCGGGATTCTCGAGCGCAGCAAGCGGGGCTACTGGACCTGGTACTCCGTCGTGCCGTCGCGGCTGGGAGAACTTGCCGCCGTGCTCGCCTGAGGTGTGCTCAGACGCTGCCGGCGAACCACTCGCGAGCCGCGGCCGGACGCGTGAGCAGCAGAAGGAAGATGGTGAAGAGCACCAGGGCTATCGCACGGACGTCGACGAACACGGTCAGGAGTGAGTCGCCGATGAGGACGAACCACATCGCGGCGTAGACGATCCGACGACGTCTCGCCGCTCCTACCGCGATGACCATGTGAGCTCCTCCGAGCGCGATCCCCACCAGCAGGACCGGCCAGGCGGACAAGGCGTCATCGACCAGGGCACGGACGATGGTCACGAGCCAGAAGAGCATTCCGGCGTAGCCGAGGATCTCGATGATGCGCACGGGTACGGGACGTCCGGAAGAGGCCATGCGGCCAACGTAGCCGGGAGCCTCGGGGGAACAGGCCAGGTCACAGGTGTGACGTGTCCGGTCACGACGGTCGCAGAAGGCGCCCTGCCGGCAGGTGGCGGGCCACAATGGCCGCATGAGGGGAATGACGCGCTCCCAGAGCCTCGGCGGAATCGCCCTGCCCGTGGTCATTCTCATGGGGCTTGTCGCCCTGGCATTCGGCAGCGACTCCCCGACCCTCTCCGTGGCACTGATGGTGGTCGGTCCGGCATTGGCGGCGATCGTCGCGCCGACTGCCGTGGCGGCGGTCATCTCCGGCCTCACAGTGGTGGTCGCGGCGGTGACGGCGGCGGCCACGTTCGGCCTGAGGTTCGGTGACGCGCTCCCGGCTCTGGTCTGGGTCATCGCCATCAGTGGACTGGCGGTCGTGCTGGCATCCATGCGTCCGAAGATCGTCGTCGCCCCGCAAGCCGCGCCGATGAGGTCGGATCCGGTGACGCCGGTCCCCGATCTTGAGGACCCGATCACCGGTTTGCCGACCCGTGAAGCGGTGCTCGCCTCCCACGTGGGGGTGCTGGAGGGTGCTGCCCGTCTGGTCGCCCTGCTGGATGTCGACGACCTTGCCGGGGTCAACGACGCCCATGGGCATGGCATCGGCGACACGCTGCTCTTCGCCATCGGTGGGCGCACCCGATGGGCGCTCGACGAGCGGCCGCAGCCCGAGGACGAGATCGTGGCGCGATGGGGCGACGACGAGTTCCTGATCGTCATCAGCGGGGTCGACGACGATGCATGCTCGGTGTTGGACCACATCGTGAGCAAGGTCAACGACAACCAGATCCGAACCGACTCCGGGCTGATCGAGGCCACGATGAGTGCCGGCGCTGTGGTCTGGAGGCCGGGGGAGATGCTGACGGACGCGGTGCGGGATGCCCGGACCCGGTTGCATCGCGCCAAGGCGCGCGGTGCGGCTCAGGTCGAGATCGACCTGTCGGTCGAGGGATAGCGTGATGGCTATGCACGGCCACAGCCATGGCCCACCGGGCGGTGGGCTGACCGGTTGGGCCTGGCTGTCGATCGGGGCGGCCGTCACGACGATCGCCCTCAAGATGGGGGCCTACACCATCACCGGCTCCGTCGGCCTGCTGTCGGACGCTCTGGAGTCCGTCGTCAATCTCGTCGCCGCGATCGTGGCGCTCGTTGCCCTGACCATCGCGGCGCGGCCCCCGGACAGCAACCATCCCTTCGGCCATGGCAAGGTCGAATACTTCTCCGCCGGCGCCGAGGGGCTCATGATCGTCGCGGCGGCCGGCATGATCATCTGGTCGGCCGTCGACCGACTGCTCAACCCGCGGGCCCTGGAGGAGCTCGGCATCGGCCTGGCGATCACCGTCGGCGCGACCGTGATCAACGGCGTCGTGGGGGTGCTCATCCTGCGAGCGGGCCGACGGCACCGGTCGATCACGCTTGTCGCTGACGGCAAGCACCTGATGACCGATGTGTGGACCTCTGTCGGTGTCGTGATCGGCGTCGGCGTCGTGGCCCTCACCGGATGGCTGCCGCTGGACTCGCTCGTCGCCATTGCCGTAGCGGTGAACATCCTGTGGACCGGTGGTCGGCTCGTGCTGCACTCCACGCGCGGTCTGATGGACCATGCGATGCCGGAGGGGGACGTAGCCCTCATCATCCGATGTCTGCGTGAGAGCACTGCCGACGAGCGCGATGTGCGCATCCATGGACTGCGCACGCGCGAGTCCGGTCGGGAGCGGTTCGTGTCCATGCACGTGCTGGTGCCGGGGGAATGGACGGTGGCGCGGGGACACGACGTACTCGAGCGCATCGAGCAGCGGCTTCGCGAGGAACTGCCCGGCGTGATGGTGCATACGCACCTGGAACCCGTGGAGGATCCGCGGTCCTACGAAGACGCCCACGGGGCGCTGATGGTGGACCTCACCGAGGAGTGAGATCGACCGGCGCGGCGTGGGCTACAGAACCCGACCGGGAGCTGGGTTCTCGGCCACGAACGGGAGTCCGGAAGCTGCCCAGGCTCCCATGCCGCCGTCCACGTTGCGACGGAAGTGTCCATGGTTCCTCCCGGGGCGGCGTCCGGTGAGGGACGTGCTGCTGGTGGTCAGGTCTCGGTGATGGTGAGGCGCGACGACCCGGTCGACCAGGACGTCTCGAAGCTGAAGCGACCGCCGAGCACCTCAGTGCGCCGCCACTCGACCGGCTGGCCCTGGGCAGTGGTCAGTCGCTCGATCGACAGCAGGGGCCTTCCCGGTTCGACGCGGAGCATCGCTGCCAGCGCATCGTCGGCGGCCGTGGCGGTGATGCTCTCGGAGCCGGAGTCCACGATCACGCCGAGGCCCTGCAGCAGGTCATAGAGCGCAGTGCGGGAGAAGTCGGCGTCCAGGAGGGGGTGGGCCAGTGTGTGGGGCAGCCAGCTGACGTCATGGGCCAACGGCTCGCCATCGGCGAGGCGCACGCGCTCGATCACGGTCAGAGCGGCCTCGGGGGGCAATCCGAGTCGTGCGGCGATCCCGGCGTCGATCGTGGCCTCCAGTCTCATCACCTCGGACGTCTGGACCGCACCCTGGGACTCCACGGAGCGGAAGAGCGAGTAGACCGAGCCCAGGCTCTGCGAGAAGTCACCGTGGACGGTCGAGGTGCGGCCGCGGCTGCTGGAGATGACGCCCTCGGAGCGCAGGGCCCGCAGTGCCTCACGGATCGTGTGCCTGCTGACGCCGTACTCCTCACTGAGGGCGAGTTCACCGGGAACGCCGTCCTCGAAGGCGCCGGTGCCGCAGCGCCGGCGCAGGTCAGCGCTCACCTGAGCCCAGAGCGGCATCGGGGAGGTGCGATCGGGCACCTGGGCTGTCACCGTTGTGGTGGTGGGGGTGACAACGATTGTCATGGGTGCTAATGTACGTACATCCGAACAGACGTGCAAGTGGCCCTCATGTGAGGCCCTGCACACGACGACCGGCCGGACCGGGCACTGTAGGTGCTCACCGGCTCGACCGACCGAACTGCGGGGCCACCCGCCTCATCTGCTGGAGCGTTGCGTGATTCTCAACCAGTACTACCTCGAGTGCCTCTCGCATGCCTCGTACCTCGTGGGCGACGAGACCTCGGGCAAGGCCGTGGTCATCGACCCGCGGCGCGACATCGCCGAGTACGTGGCCGACGCCGAGCAGCTCGGCCTGCACATCACCCACGTGATCGAGACGCATCTGCATGCCGACTTCCTCAGCGGGCACCTGGAGCTGGCGGCTGCCACCGGCGCCGAGATCGTCTTCGGTGAGAAGGCTCCGGTCGAGTTCGCTGCCACGCTGCTGGCCGACGGCTCCTGGATCGACCTCGGCGGTGTCCGCCTGCAGGTCCTCGAGACCCCGGGCCACACACCGGAGTCCATCTGCATCACGGCCTACGACTCACCCGAGGCCACGGAGCCCGTGGCGGTCTTCACCGGCGACACCCTGTTCATCGGTGACGTCGGTCGCCCCGACCTGCTCTCGTCCGTCGGGCACACCGCTGACGACCTCGGCAAACACCTTTACCACTCCCTGCGCGACAAGCTCCTGCCGCTGCCCGATGCCACCAAGGTCTACCCGGCCCACGGTGCCGGCTCGTCCTGCGGCAAGAACCTCTCGACCGAGACAATGTCCACGATGGGTGAGCAGCGGGCTCTGAACTATGCACTGCAGCCCATGGACGAAGAGGAGTTCGTCACCATCGTGACCGAGGGTCAGCCCACCGCCCCCGGCTACTTCGTCTTCGACGCGATCACCAACCGCAAGGAGCGCGACCTGTTCGTCGAATCCGAGGCGGCCACGCCGCTCTCCCTCGCCGAGTTCGACGCGGCGGTGTCCGATGGGGCCGTCATCATCGACACCCGTCAGGCCATGGACTTCGCCGCCGGTCACATGATCGGCTCGCTCAGCGTGGGCCTCGACGGCCGGTTCGCGGAGTACGTCGGCTCGATCGTCGAGCCGCACGCGAAGATCGTCCTGGTGTGCGAGCCGGGGTCGGAACAGGAGGCGGTCGTCCGCCTCGCGCGCATCGGCTTCGACCACGTGGTCGGCTACCTGGCCGATCCGATGAACATCATGGCGGCCAACCCCGGCCGAGCCGAGCAGGCCTCGCGCCTCACCGTGGATCAGCTGCGCGACGTCATGAAGAACATCCCGGACGTGCAGATTGTCGACATCCGCAACCCGGGTGAGGTCGCCATCGGCATCATCGAGCCGGCCAAGACGCTGCCCTTGGGCAGCCTGGCGAAGCACCTTGACGAACTCGACAGCTCGCGGCCGACTGTCGTGTACTGCGCGGGCGGCTACCGGTCCAGTGCGGGCGCCTCACTCCTGCGCACGCACGGGTTCAACGATGTGTCCGACCTCCTCGGCGGCTACGCCGCCTGGGAGGCGATGCCGACCTAGTCGCGGACAGGCCCACAGACCGGTCCAGGGCCCCGTTCGCCAGACAGTGGTGGACGGGGCCTTTCGTCGTGGATAAAGGGGCTTGTTGCACACCCTTCGCAACGGCATGACCCTCACAGGACGTGAATGCCGAGGACTGGCATGATCCCGGGCATGCGAATCGCCAACGACGTCACCGAACTCATCGGCAACAC
>JAURME010000071.1 GCA_030830865.1 Candidatus Nanopelagicales bacterium
CGAACACGGCGATGAGGGCCGCATCCAGGAGCACTCCCACGACGACCGTGACGATGATCCACCGGCGTGCGACCCGCGCGAGTCGACGCGCCCGGTCGGCCTCGCCGACGGTGAGTGCCCTGCTGGCCCGCAGGCCGTAGACGACGGCGATGAGTCCGATGGGCAGGAAGCACAGGGCGCTCACGAGCACGGCCCACAGCAGATGTGTGCGCACCCGGACGATCGGCGGGGCCGGGTCGGGCGACAACGGGTGGGCGTCGAGGTCGGACATCAGGGGAACACTATCCGCGCGCCAACCAGCCGACCGTCACACTCAGCCGTCCTGAGGAAGGGAACAGGAGACGAGTGCCCGGGTTCCACCCGGCCATCGGCGAAGGCCGAGTGCACGTCGGGCGTGAAGACCGGGACCCTGGACGCCGAAGCGAGCCGCTGAATTTGCCGAATCTCGGGCGAGGATCGGAACTGCGTCCTAACGTGACCCTCATCACATATCCATCCCCTTGGGGGCTCCTGAGCACGTGGAAAGGGCAACGGATGCAGCACATCAGCGTGACCGTCGACGGGACGGTCTGTGAATCCGAGGTCGAACCCCGGACCCTTCTCGTCCACTGGCTCCGCGAGGGCCTGGGCAAGGTCGGGACCGTCGTCGGCTGCGACACCTCCAACTGCGGGGCGTGCACCATCCTGGTGGACGGCCAGAGCGTGAAGTCCTGCAGCATGCTCGCCGTCCAGGCCGACGGTTGCAAAGTCACAACCATCCAGGGCCTGTCCACTGGTGACGACTGGCACCCGGTGCAGACCGCCTTCAAGGAGTGCCACGGCCTGCAGTGCGGCTACTGCACGCCCGGCATGGTCATGTCGACGGTCGACCTGCTGTCGGAGAACCCGAACCCGACCGAGGAGGAGATCCGCGAGGGCATCCACGGCAACCTGTGTCGCTGCACCGGGTACCACAACATCGTGAAGTCTGTTCAGTACGCCGCCGAGCTCATGGGAGGCACCAAGTGACCGAGATCCTCGACAGCACCGCAGCCATCGGCCGGCCGCTGCGCCGCAAGGAGGACGCCAAGCTCCTCCACGGCCGCACCAACTGGACTGACAACATCCAGCTCCCCGGCACCCTGCACATGGCCCTCGTGCGCAGCCCTATGGCCCACGCGAGGATCACCAAGGTCGACCTCTCTGGTGCGCTCGCGCAGCCGAACGTCGTCGCGGCCTACGACGCTGCCTCCCTCGGTGACCTCAACGCCGGTGTGCCCTGCGTTTGGCCGGTGACCGACGACACCGTGATGCCGCCCTTCCCTGCCCTGACCGGCGACAAGGTGCGGCACGTCGGCGACGTCGTGGCCCTCGTCCTCGCCACCGACGCAGCCTCCGCGGAGGACGCCATCGCCCATGTCGACGTCGAGTACGAGCCCCTCGACGCTGTGATCAACATGGTCGACGCCGTCTCCCCGGGCAGCGAGCTCGTGCATGGCGATGCCGCGAACAACACCTGCTACGTCTATGACCTCGGAGGCGGCTACGAGGATGCCCTCGCCAAGCACCCGGATGCCGTGGTCGTGAAGCGTCGCTTCGTGAACCAGCGCCTCGTGCCGGCGTTCATGGAGCCGCGGGCCATCGTCGCCGCGCCCATGGGGATGAGCGAGGAGATCACGATCTGGTCCGCGACGCAGGTTCCGCACATCCTGCGCGTGCTGCTCACCCTCGTGACCGGGATCCCGGAGCAGAATCTGCGGGTCATCGCGCCCGATGTCGGCGGTGGCTTCGGCGGCAAGCTGCAGTGCTACCGCGAGGAGATCCTCTGCACCCAGCTCGCCAAGAAGCTGGGTCGCCCGGTCAAGTGGACGGAGACCCGCAGCGAGGACATGGTCGCCACGCATCACGGTCGCGACCAGATCCAGGACATCGAGCTGGCTTGCACCCCGGACGGCAAGATGATCGGCCTGAAGGTCGATCTGCTCGCCAACATGGGCGGCTACCTGCAGATCATCACCCCGGGCATCCCGCTGCTGGGAATGTTCATGTACCCGGCGATCTACAAGATGGACGCCTACCAGTTCCAGTGCACCGGCGTGTTCACGAACACGACCCCGACGGACGCCTACCGCGGTGCAGGCCGACCCGAGGCGACCTACGCCATTGAGCGGATCGTTGACGAGATGGCTGCCGAACTCGGCATGGAGCCGATGGCGTTCCGCACGAAGAACTGGATCCAGCACCACGAGTTCCCGTTCACGACTGTCGCCGGCCTGACCTACGACACCGGCAACTACGAGGCTGCCACCGCCAAGGCGATGGAGATGTTCGGGTACGAGGAACTGCGGGCCGAGCAGAAGGCCCGCCGCGAATCCGGCGACCCGGTCCAGCTCGGCATCGGCATCTCCACCTTCACGGAGATGTGCGGCCTGGCACCGTCGCGCACCCTCGGTGCCCTGAAGTACGCCGCGGGCGGCTGGGAGCACTGCACGATCCGCCTCCTACCCACCGGCAAGGTCGAACTCGTCACCGGCACCTCTCCCCACGGCCAGGGCCACGAGACGGCATGGAGCCAGATCGCCGGCGACATCCTCGGTATCCCGGTGGACGACATCGACGTCATCCACAGCGACACCGGCCGAGCCCCCTACGGCATGGACACCTACGGTTCCCGCTCGCTGGCCGTCGGCGGCCAGGCCATCAAGCGGGCAGCCGACCGTCTCATCGAGAACGCCCGGCCCATCGCGGCGCACCAGCTCGAGTGCGCGGCGGACGACCTCGAGTTCGCGAACGGGTCGTTCACGGTCAAGGGTGATCCGGAGAAGACCGTCACGCTGGGTGCCCTCGCGTGGGCGGCCTTCTCCGCGCACGACCTGCCGGAGGGCGTCGAGCCCATGATCAACGGCGAGGCCACCGTCGATCCGGAGGACTTCTCCTACCCGCACGGCACGCACCTCGCGGCCATGGAGGTCGACACCGAGACCGGCAAGGTCCGGGTTCGCAAGTACGTCTGCGTGGACGACGTCGGCAACCAGATCAACCCGATGATCGTCGAGGGCCAGGTTCACGGTGGCGTGGCCCAGGGCATCGGTCAGGCTCTCTATGAGGGAGTCGAGTACGACGAGGACGGCAACATGCTGACCGCGAGCCTCGCCGACTACCTCATCCCGAGTGCGGCTGACCTTCCCTCGTTCGAGACCGGGACGACCGTCACCCCGTCGACGACCCACTCCCTAGGCACGAAGGGCGTAGGCGAGGCAGGCGCGATCGCATCCACCCCCGCGATCATCAACGGCATCGTCGATGCCCTCCGGCCCATGGGCGTCAACGACGTCCTGATGCCGGCGAGTCCGCAGAACGTCTGGAGAGCCATCCAGGCAGCGAAGGGAGGGGCGGCATGATCCCCGCCAAGTTCGACTATGTGCGGCCGAGCACGGTCGACGAGGCCGTCGCAGCTCTCGCAGCCGGTGGCGACGACGCCAAGGTCCTCGGTGGCGGCCAGTCCCTGATGCCGGTCCTTCGACTGCGTCTGGGCGAGCCGTCCGTCGTCATCGACACCACCCGCATCGACGAGATGAAGGGCATCACCGACTCCGGTACAGCCATCGTCATCGGGGCTGGCACCACGCACGACGAGGTGACCAAGAGCGCCCTCGTGCGCGATCACGTGGCTCTCCTTGCCGCAGCGACCGAGACCGTGGCCGACCGCCAGATCCGGCACCGCGGAACCATGGGCGGAGCCATGGCGCACGCCGATCCGGCCGGGGACCAGCCGCCGGTGGCCCTCGCCCTTGATGCGTCGTTCACCATCGCCGGCCCGGGTGGGCGTCGCACGGTGCCGGCGAGCGAGTTCTTCGTCGACTACTTCACCACCGCGGTGGGGCCCGACGAGGTACTCGTCAGCGTGACCTTCCCGAAGTACACCGGCTGGGGAGCGCACTACGAGAAGTTCAACCGCACGGCCCAGGCCTGGGCGATCGTGGGGGCGTCCGCCGCGGTCCGGATGGACGGTGGCGCGATCGCGGAGGCGCGCATCGGCCTGACAAACATGGGGCCGGGCCCGGTGCGTGCGTCGGCCGTCGAGGCGGCGCTCATCGGAGCATCATCGCTCGACGCCATCGCAGCAGCGGCAGAGCAGGCCGCCGAGGGCACCAGCCCGAACGCCGACATCCACGCCGATGTCGAGTACCGGGAGCACCTTGCTCGGGTTCTCACCCGGCGAGCCGTCGCGAAGGCCGCCGGCCTGGCGTAGGACACGGACGTGGGGAGGGCCCGGGACCGAGGGGACCCGGGCCCTCCCCACGTCCGTGTCCCGCCCTGCTGCGTCGACTCCCTGACCCAGCTGCCCTCGCACCAATCGACGCAGCATTGCAGGGTACGGGGTGACGATGTGCGTCACCTGCGGTAGCGTCCGCCACATGGCTCTCTACACCTGCGCAAAATGCGGCATGTCCGTCAATACCACCTGCGGCGCCTGTGACGCTGCACTGGTCGATGCGACGCTCACCAAGGATGACGGCACCATCGTCGAGATCAGTGAGTGCCCCAACGGGCACGGGAAGATCAAGTCGCCCCTGTGCTGCGGGGCTGACATGAGCTGCTCGGTCTGACGACCCCCGCACGTCTCCCGGTCCTGCTCAGGACCCGGTGGTACTGGCGACGCGCAGCTCGCCGGGCGCACCCCTAGGCACCACGGGACGCCGCGGAGCCGCCGGAACCACCTGCCGGTACGGCTCGCCCATCGGCGGTCGCCGGTCGGCCTCCCCCCGGTTCGGCCACAGCGCCATGGCCCGTTCCGCCTGCGCGGTGATAGTCAGCGACGGATTCACGCCCAGGTTGGCCGTGATCGCCGAGCCGTCGACGATGTGCAGTCCGCCGTAGCCGTAGACCCGGTGGTAGGCGTCGATCACGCCGTGCTCGGGGTCCGCGCCGATCACGCAGCCGCCGACGAAGTGCGCGGTGACGGGCGCGTCGACGTTCTCGAAGAAGTTTCCCGCGGCGATGCCGTCGACATGCGCGGCGATCCGCCTCACTACCTCGTGCGCCACCGGCAGGTAGGTGGGGCTCGGGGCGGTGCCGTCCTGCTCGGTCGTCAGGTGCCAGCGTCCCAGGCGCCCCCGTGTGCCGCGCACGGTCAGCGAGTTGTCGACCGTCTGCATCACGAGAGCAATGACTGCCCTCTCGCTCCAGTGCCGGACGTCCAGCAGCCGGGCGAGCTCCAGCGGCCGGCGCACCGCCTCCTCGACCAGTACCCGCCAACGCGCACGGTCACTGCGCGGCGTCGTGAGCAGCGACTGCATCAGGCCCATGGCATTCGAGCCCCGGCCGTAGCGGCACGGCTCGACATGTGTGACGTCATCCGGATGGAAGCTCGACGTGATGGCCACGCCCTGGGTGAAGTCATGTGCGGTGGTGTCGGTCACTGCGCCGAGGATGGCCTCGGAGTTGGTTCGCGTCTTCCGTCCGAGGGCCGACGACAGGCGCGGGAGCATGCCGGAGTCCTTCATTCGGTGCAGCAGACGCTGGGTGCCGTAGGTGCCAGCAGCGAGGATCACCTGGTCGGCCGTGATCAGGCTGCGCTTCGACGAGCCCGTCCGTCGGGTCTGGACGACGTAGCCTCCCCGTGCGCGCGGCAGCAGCGCGGTGACCGTGGTCATCGGGATGATCTCGGCCCCGGCTGACTCCGCGAGGTGGAGATAGTTCTTCACCAGGGTGTTCTTAGCGTTGTGCCGGCACCCGCTCATGCACTCACCGCACTCCGTGCACCCGGTGCGCTCGGGCCCGCGACCGCCGAAGAACGGGTCCGGGGTGGTCACCCCCGGACCGTCGCCGAAGAAGACACCGACGGGGGTGAGACGGAAGGTCGACCCGACGCCCATGTCGTCAGCCACCGCCTTCATGACCTCGTCGCTGGGTGTCATGGTCGGGTTGTCGGTCACGCCGAGCATGCGGGAGGCCTGGTCGTAGTAGGGGGCGAGTTCGGCCTGCCAGTCGGTGATGTCACCCCACTGCGGGTCGCGGAAGAACTGCTGCCCCGGCGTGTAGAGGGTGTTGGCGTAGTTCAAGGAGCCTCCGCCGACCCCGGCCCCAGCCAGGACGAGGACGTCCTTCAGCAGGTGGATGCGCTGGATGCCGGTGCATCCCAACTGGGGCGCCCACAGGTAGTCGCGGAGGCGCCACGAGGTGGTCGGGAGCTCATGGTCGGCGAACCGCCGCCCGGCCTCGACGACGCCCACCCGGTAGCCCTTCTCGGTCAGGCGCAGCGCGGCGACCGAGCCGCCGAATCCGGAGCCCACGATGAGGACGTCGAAGTGCCGTGGTGCCACTCGCGCAATCTACTTCAGGCCGAGCCTCTTCATCGTCCCGATCGCGGCGGCCAGGGTGCCCATCCAGCGCTCATCGGACCAGCCGCGTGGCGCTCCCAGCCCGAGCATGCGCTGCTCGGCGATGGTCTGGGACTCGGTGTACTTGAGCAGGCCCTCGTCACCGTGGCGACGGCCGAGGCCGGAGTCGCCCATGCCGCCCATGGGGGCGCGCACGCTGGCCCAGCTCGCGCCGTAGCCCTCGTTGACGTTGACACTCCCGGCGTGCAACCGACGCGCGATCGTGCGGCCGGCCCGCCGGTCGCGGGTGACGACGGCTGCGTTGAGGCCGTACGGGGAGTCATTCGCGAGGCGGATGGCCTCCTCGTCATCGGCCACCCGATAGAGGGCCACGACCGGCCCGAAGGTCTCCTCGTCGCACACGATCATGTCCTCGGTGACGCCCTCGAGCACCGTGGGCTCCATCGCGTAGGGGCTGAGGTCCGGACGGGCCGAGCCGCCGGCGAGGACGCGAGCCCCTCGACCAACCGCATCGTCGACATGACTCAGCACCCGGTCAAGCTGCCGCTGCGAGGTGAGGCTGCCCATCTGCCCCATCCACCCCAGACCTGAGGCCATGGTCATGGTCGCCACGGCCGCGGTGAACGCTTGTGTGAAGTCGTCATAGACGGCGTCGTGGACGTACATGCGCTCCATCGAGATGCACAGCTGCCCGGCGTTCGAGAAGCAGGCGCGCACGGCGATCTCGGCCGCCCGCTCGGGATCAGCATCCGCGCGCACGATCATCGCGTTCTTGCCACCGAGCTCCAGAGAACAGCCGATGAGGCGCTCACCGCACCGAGCGGCCACCTGCCGGCCGACTCGGGTCGATCCGGTGAACATGACGTAGTCGACGCGGTCGATGACCATGGGGCCCACGACGGGTCCGTCGCCCGGGGCGATGGCGATGACATCCCTCGGCACACCCGCCTCGATGAGCAGCGCCATCGCCCACGTGGCGGTGAGGGTCGTCTGGACGTCCGGCTTGAGCAGGACGGCATTGCCGGCCATCAGCGCGGGGATGGCGTCGCCCGCGCTGAGGGACAGCGGGTAGTTCCATGGCGACAGCACCCCGACGATCCCCTTCGGCACGCGATACTCGGTGACGCCGACGAGCCCCGGGAGCGCGCCTGCGTGACGTCGAGGTTTGAGCAGTCGATGCGCATCGCGTGCGTAGTGACGGGCATTGATGCAGACGTCGAGAACCTCCTCCATGGCGTCCCGACGTGCCTTGCCCGTCTCGGCCTGGATGATGTCGAGGCCCTCGTCACGCCGCGTCATGACGAGATCGTGGAACCGAAGCAGCACACGGGCGCGGTCGCGCACCGGCAGTGCAGCCCATCGCGGTTGTCCGTCACGCAGACGCTGGACCGCACGATCGACATCAGCGACGGTCGAGGAGGGGAACTCGAACTCCACCTCGCCGGTGAACGGCGCGAGCACTCCGAACCGCTCCCCCGTGGCGTCCAGCTGCGAGAGCAGCCGCGTCACGAGGGCGCGGTCGAGGATCACGACGTGACCACCATCTCCACGCGCTGGAACTCCTTGAGGTCGCTGTAGCCCGTGGTGGCCATGGCCTTGCGGAGGGCGCCGATGACATTCATGGTGCCGTCGGCACGACGCGAAGGCCCGTTGAGGATCTCGGCAAGGGTGCCGACCGTCTCCATCTGGTGGCGCTCCCCTCGCGGGAGGTGCGCATGCCAGGCCTCGGCACCCCAGTGGGCCCCGTGGCCGGGAGCATCCGTCGCCCGTGCGAAGACCGAGCCGACCATCGCTGCATCGGCGCCGCAGGCGAAGGCCTTGACGATGTCACCGCTGGCACCCATGGAGCCGTCGGCGATGACGTGAACGTAGCGGCCGCCGGACTCGTCGAGGTAGTCACGACGAGCAGCGGCGACATCGGCGATGGCACTCGCCATCGGGACACGCACACCGAGGACGTCAGCCGTCGTGTGGGAGGCGCCACCTCCGAAGCCAACGAGGACACCGGCGGCACCGGTACGCATGAGGTGCAGCGCCGCCTGATGCGTCGCGCAGCCGCCGACGATGACCGGTGCATCGAGATCGTGGATGAACTCCTTGAGGTTCAGGCCCTCGCCATCCCCTCCGACGTGCTCCGCCGACACCGTGGTGCCGCGGATGACGACGATGTCGGCACCGGCCTGCGACGCAAGGGGCGCAAGGCGCGCCGCCCCCTGGGGCGACGTGGCCACCGCGACGGTACCGCCGGCGGCACGGAGTGCCGCGATGCGCTCCCGGACCAGGCCCTCGTCGACAGGTCGAGCGGCGTAGAGCTCCTGCACGCGAGCCGTCGCGGCATCGGACGAGAGGCCCGCGATCTCCTTCAACAGGGGTGCCGGGTCCTCGTAGCGGCCCCACAGACCCTCGAGGTTCAGCACCGCGAGCACGCCGTGCTCGGCCAGAGTCGCGGCAGACTGAGGCGAGACCACCGAGTCCATCGGCGCTGCGATGATCGGTGTCTCGAAGCGGTAGGCATCGATCGTCCAGGCCGTCGACACGGCTTCGGGGTCGCGCGTGCGGCGACTGGGGGCAATGGCGACTTCGTCGAGGGAGTAGCCGCGACGGCCGCGCTTGCCACCGCCGATCTGGATGTCGGTCACGGTTTACCGTCCTGAATAGTTGGGGGCCTCGAGGGTCATCTGGACGTCGTGCGGATGGCTCTCCCGGAGCCCGGCCGAGGTGATGCGCACGAACGATCCCTTTGCGTGGAGCTCGTTGATCGTCTGGGCACCGCTGTAGCCCATGGACGCGCGCAAGCCGCCGACGAGCTGGTGGGCCACCGCCGCGATCGATCCGCGGTAGGCGACCATGCCCTCGATGCCCTCGGGCACGAGCTTGTCGTCACTGAGGACATCGTCCTGGAAGTACCGGTCCTTGCTGTAGGAGCGCGCCTGTCCCCTGGACTGCATCGCTCCCAGAGAGCCCATGCCGCGATAGGACTTGAACTGCTTGCCGTTGACGAAGACGACATCGCCGGGGGCTTCCTCCGTCCCGGCGAGCAGGGAGCCCAGCATCACGGTGTCGGCGCCGGCGACCAGGGCCTTGGCGATGTCACCGGAGTACTGGACCCCGCCGTCGCCGATGACCGGCACGCCGGCCGGACGGCAGGCGAGGGAGGCCTCGTAGATCGCGGAGATCTGGGGCACGCCCACACCTGCGACGACGCGCGTGGTGCAGATGGAGCCGGGCCCCACGCCTACCTTCACCCCGTCGGCTCCGGCCTCGACCAGAGCCTGAGCCCCGGCCCGCGTGGCGATGTTGCCGCCGACGACGTCTACCTCGGACTGCTTCTTCAGCAGCCGCACCATGTCGAGGACTGCTCGCGAGTGGCCATGGGCCGTGTCGACGATGAGGAAGTCGACTCCAGCCTCGATCAGCGCCTTGGCGCGGACCTCGGCATCCGCGCCCACGCCGACGGCGGCACCAACGACGAGTCGTCCGTTCACGTCCTTCGTCGCGTGTGGGTACTTGTCGGACTTGACGAAGTCCTTGACGGTGAAGAGCCCCTCGAGGCGGCCGCTGGCATCCACGAGCGGGAGCTTCTCGACCTTGTGCCGGGCCAGCAGGGCCAGCGCATCCTCCGGAGCGATGCCGACCGCGGCGGTGACCAGCGGCATCGGCGTCATGACCTCGCGCACCGGCCGCTGCATGTCATCCTCGAAACGCATGTCGCGGTTGGTCACGATGCCGACGAGGATGCCCGTCTCGTCGACCACGGGGACCCCCGAGATGCGGTACCGACCGCACATGCGGTCGACGTCCTCAAGGGTGTCCTCGGGCGAGCAGGTGACCGGGTTGTTGACCATGCCGGCCTCGGAACGCTTCACGAGGTCGACCTGGGCGGCCTGCTCCTCGACGGCCATGTTGCGGTGCAGGACTCCGACGCCTCCCTGGCGAGCCATCGCGATGGCCATGCGGGCCTCGGTCACGGTGTCCATGGCGCTGGAGACCAGCGGCATGAGGACCCGGATGTTGCGCGTCACGTAGGAGGCGGTGTCGACCTCACTGGGCACGACATCGGACTCGGCGGGCACCAGCAGGACGTCGTCGAACGTCAGCCCCTGATACGCGAACTTGTCCGGGACGCCGTCGTAGTCGAGGTCGTTGGACAGGGGGCGGGGATCCATGGCGTCTCCGGGACGTGAGAGAGGTGCGCGCGAGTACCCCAAGGCTATCGACCGCCGGTGCTACTGCGGAGGGTGGCCGCTCTCGCTGCCGGCTACCAGCCCAGGGCGCGGCCGATCCGGTCCACGGAGTCCTTGAGCGTAAGCGTCCGGGAAACCCCACGGTTGTAGGCCACGTCCGGCCAGCCGGGCCCCCCGACCAGCACGGTCGGGGCCGGCCGGGTGACCGGCAGGTTGTCGATGATGCTGGTGTCCGACCCGCCGGGCATCTGGGACCAGAGCATGATCACCGCAGGACCGAGACGGGTGACCACGCGACCCAAGGCGTCCTCGGGGAGGTCCGGACCGAGGATCCGTGCGGCGACGCCGCGCTCGGCCAGTGCCCCTGCCACCGCCCACAGCGGGAGGGCGTGCTGCTCACCGGGCACGCAGGCGAGGATGACGGCGCGAACGGGGGCCGACGGTGCGCATGCCTGGATCCAGGAGCCGAGGACCTCCTGGACCGCGGCGCTGAGGGCGTGCTCTGTCTCGACTCCTCGACCGGTGCCGCTCCATTTTTCGCCCAACGCGACCAGGACCGGCGCGACGATGGTGTCCCATGCGTCGATCACCCCGTGCTCATCCAGCGAATCGGCGATGATGCGATGGCACTCCTGGGTGTCCAGGGCCTGCGCGGCACGTGCCAGCCCCCGGACCTCCGCCCGGGCTCCGGGCAGCGCGAGGACGTTGCCACCGCCGGCACGGGGCGTCGGGGCGGGCACGTCCGTCTCTCTGCCCTCCGGGTCCCGCCCGGCCTGTGCCCATCGGGCCGCCTCCGCTGGCGCGACACCGGACATGACAAGCCGACGCATGCGCTCCAATCGGGCGATGTCGTCGGAGGAGTATCGGCGGTGCGCACCCGGCTCGTGGCTGCTGGGGCCCACCCCATACCGGCGATCCCAGGTTCGCAGGGTTGCCGGTGCGACCCCAAGCTGTCGGGCCACCGCGGCGACCGTGAGAGACGGCCCGTTGGCGGGCAGGGGTTCCACGGCTCGGTCACTCACCCGCCTCATTGTCCTCCGATCTGCGCCACGCGCTCGTCGAGAGCCGTGGGGCGGGCGGCGGTGAGATCCAGCCCTCATCGGGAAATTGTTGCCAGAGTGTTGACCAACGTATGAATCACTTACTACTATTGGGGTGTTGAACAACTTATGGCGCGCTTGGCGCTGATGACGGACTGGAGGACTCATGGCTGACGTATCACGGCTTCCCGGACCGAATGCCGACATCTGGGACTGGCAGCTCGACGGGGCATGCCGCGGTGAGGATCCGAGCCTGTTCTTCCATCCCGAGGGCGAGCGGGGATCCCTGCGCGAGGAGCGCATCCAGGCCGCCAAGGCGATCTGCTCCGGCTGCCCGGTCCGCACCCTGTGCGCTGAGCACGCCCTCACGGTGCGTGAGCCCTACGGCATCTGGGGCGGTCTCTCCGAGGACGACCGGGAGGCCGTCTACCGACGTCACCGCCGCGTCACCGCTGCTGCTTCCTGAAGCACTGCTAGCGGCCCATCGGCACACCACATGAGGAAGGCCCGGAGCACAGCTCCGGGCCTTCCTCATGTGGACCTCTGCCTAGTGGCTGTGGCCGTGATGCGAGTGTCCGTGCCCGTGACCGTGCGCGCCCGGCGCCGGCGCCGCAGGCTTCTCTACGACGAGAGCCTCGGTGGTCAGGAGCATGGCCGCGATCGATGCGGCGTTCTCCAGAGCCGAGCGGGTCACTTTGACCGGATCAATGACACCGGCGGCGACCATGTCGACGTACTCACCGGTCGCGGCGTTGAGACCCTGGCCGGCCGGAAGCTCCGCCACCTTGGTCGTGACGACATAACCCTGCTCACCGGCGTTCTCGGCTATCCAGCGCAGCGGCTCCACCATCGAACGGCGGACGATGCCCACGCCCGTGGCCTCGTCACCGGTGAGGCCAAGGTCGCCAGCGAGGACGGAGGCTGCCTGGACGAGCGCGGTGCCACCGCCGGCGACGATGCCCTCCTCGATCGCCGCGCGGGTCGCCGAGACGGCGTCCTCGATGCGGTGCTTGCGCTCCTTGAGCTCGACTTCAGTGTGGCCGCCGACCTTGATGACGACGACGCCACCGACGATCTTGGCCAGCCGCTCCTGCAGCTTCTCCCGATCCCAGTCCGAGTCCGACTTCTCGATCTCGGCTCGGATCTGGGTGACGCGGGCATCAACGTCGGCCTGGTTGCCCCCGCCGTCGACGATCGTCGTGGTGTCCTTGGTGACGACCACGCGTCGGGCGGTGCCGAGCACCTCGGTGCCGACCTCGTCGAGCTTCAGACCGACCTCCGGTGCGACGACCTGCGCGCCGGTCAGAATCGCGAGGTCCTGCAGGATCGCCTTGCGGCGGTCGCCGAACGCAGGAGCCTTGACGGCGCACGAGGTGAACGTGCCGCGGATGCGGTTGACGACGAGGGTCGACAGCGCCTCACCCTCGACGTCCTCGGCGATGATCAGCAGCGGCTTGCCGTCCTGAACCACCTTTTCCAGCAGCGGGAGAAGCTCCTGGACGTTGGAGATCTTGCCCTGGACGAGCAGGATGCGAGCGTCCTCGAGGACGGTCTCCATGCGGTCGGCGTCGGTCACGAAGTAGGCGGAGATGTACCCCTTGTCGAACTGCATGCCCTCGGTGAACTCCAGCTCGAGGGAGGTCGTGCTGGACTCCTCGACGGAGATGACGCCATCCTTGCCGACCTTGTCGAAGGCGTCGGCGATGAGCTCGCCGATCGCACGGTCCTGGGACGAGATGGTGGCGACGTCGGCAATCTCGTTCTTGTCACCGACCTCTCGCGCGGTGGCGATGAGGTGCTCGGAGACGGCCTTGACGGCCTTGTCGATGCCGCGCTTGACGCTGGCGGGCGATGCGCCGGCCGCGACCTGCTTCAGGCCCTCGCGGACCATGGCCTGGGCGAGGACGGTCGCGGTGGTGGTGCCGTCACCAGCCACGTCGTTGGTCTTGGTGGCGACCTCCTTGGCGAGCTGGGCGCCGAGGTTCTCGTAGGGGTCTTCAAGCTCGATCTCACGAGCGATGGTCACGCCATCGTTGGTGATCGTGGGAGCTCCCCACTTCTTGTCGATGACGACATTGCGGCCCTTGGGGCCGATGGTCACCTTGACGGCATCGGCGAGCGCGTTCACGCCGCGCTCAAGGCTGCGGCGGGCGTCTTCGTCGAACTCGAGGATCTTGGCCATGTGTGCTGCACTCCCGTGACGAATGGGGGCCGGCTCGTGCCGGCGTCAGGACCGGTCGTCGGCGATCGCCGACGAGCGTGTGTGGCGGTCGGATGGCCCGCCGCGTCGAGCGCGGCGGGCCATCCGGATCGCTGAGGGTCTTACTTCTCGACGATCGCGAGGACGTCGCGAGCGGAGAGGAGCAGGTACTCCTCACCGTTGTACTTCACCTCGGTGCCGCCGTACTTGCTGTAGATGACGACGTCGCCGACCGCGATGTCGAGGGGGATGCGCTTGTCGCCATCCTCATCGAAACGGCCGGGGCCGACGGCCAGGACCTTGCCCTCCTGGGGCTTCTCCTTGGCGGTGTCGGGGATGACGAGGCCAGAAGCAGTGGTCTGCTCGGCGTCGAGGGTCTGGACCAGGATGCGGTCCTCGAGCGGCTTGATGGAGACCGACACGTTTACATCCTCCACAGATGTCGGTGGGCCGCCCGGATGGACGGCGCTCGGATGGGTTTGGTGCTTGCGATGGTGCCTGTGTTGCGTTGGCAGTCCCCGGTGGGGAGTGCCAAAAGGAACAGTACGCACCCGTTAGCACTCCGTCAAGTTGAGTGCCAGCCACGACGTCGATCGAAGGCTCGGAAAGTGACCGACCAGAATGGGCGGGTGGACGACGAGCGGCGGGACCGGGCGGCCTGGCTGGCCTCCCCCGGAGGCCGGGCAGCCGTCGCGGCAGCCGCTGATGCACGGCAGAAGGCACCCGGCGACGCCCTGCGGGCAGGCTCCCTGCTTCGGGGCACCCTCGACCTTCCCTCCGATCTCGCTGCAGCAGCCCTCGAGCAGGCGGAGCTGGCGGAGACGGCGGCCCTGCGACACGGCATCGCGGAGACCAGCCTGCTGTTCACCCGCGACGGGCTCGAGGCGGCGACCCGGCCCGTGGTCGCTGATCGGAGGGCTCAGGCATTGGCCCGGGGAGGGGTCCGGCGAGTCGTCGACCTCACCGCGGGTCTGGGGTTCGACGCCGCGGCCTTCCTTCGTGCGGGCCTTCAGGTCACCTGCGTGGAGCGCGATCCCGTCATCGCAACCTTCCTTCGCCACAACTGCCCTGATGCGACCGTCATCGAGGCAGACGCCACCGATCCCGAAGTCCTGGCATCACTTCTCACCGGGCTGGAGCCCACGGACATCGTCTTCATCGATCCGGCACGGCGCGACCCGTCGGCAGCCCGCGACGGCCACACGGCCCGGGCCCGACCCGAACGCGATCCGGAGCGCTGGTCACCGCCCTGGAGCTGGGTGGAGGGGATCGAGCATCCTCGCGTGATGGCCAAGGTCGCACCGTCATTCACCCCTCCCCCGGGCTGGTCCGCCGAGTGGGTCAGCGTGGACCGCACGATGGTGGAGTGCACGGTGCGCTCGTGGGTCGCCGACGCACCACGTCGCACGGCCGTCGTCATCGAGCTGGCCGGGTCGACGGCGCAGGTTGAGGCGGACGGAGACGACGCGCCGCTGACCGACTCCCTAGGTCCGTGGCTGCACGAGATCGACCCGGCTGTGGTGCAGGCCGATGCCCTCGGGGCGCTCGCCCGCTCCGAGGGGCTCGCCTGGCTCGGCCCGCGCACGACGTGGCTCACCGGCGATCACCGCAGCACCCATCCCGCACTGCGCGGTCACGAGGTCATCTCCGACCTTCCCGGAAACGACCGACAGGCACGTCGGCAGCTCGCCGATCTGGGGGTCACCGCGGCCACCGTGAAGAGCCGCGACGCGTCTGTCGGCCCACGTGAGGTGCTACGGGCATTGGGCCTGCGCGAGGGGCCTGGTCAGGCCGTGGTCGTCACGACGGTGGCCGGACGACAGCACAGGGTGCTGGTCGGTCCTGCTCAGCCGCGCAGCTGACGAGCCAGATCGGCGATGGCACCGGCGCCCGTCCCGCAGCATCCTCCGACGGCGACCGCGCCACCCTGCTGCCAGACCTCGACCAGCGCAGGTGAGAAGCCCTCTGCGAGAGCGTCATCCCACGCCCCTGTGCTGGGATTCCACGATCCGCCCGCATTGGGGTAGATGACGAGGGGCAATTCGGTGACCGCCCGCATGCGGTGCAGGAGTGGCGTGATGTGGCGGGGGTCGGTGCAGTTGACGCCAACGGCCACCACCGAGGGCGACGACGCCGCCACGGTGACCGCCTCCTCGATCGGCTGACCAGCGCAGGTCCGGGCCTCGTCGGCAGCGCTGAAGGTCATCCACGCCGGCATGCCCGGATGACCGTTCAGGACGTCGACCAGAGCGCGTGCCTCGTCGACATCGGGAATCGTCTCGACGGCGAGCAGGTCAGGAGCCCCCTCAACGAGGACGGCCAGTCGCGCCGAATGGAAGTCGACCAACTGCTCGTGCGTGAGCCCGTAGCGACCGCGGTACTCCGAGCCGTCGTGCAGGATCGCGCCGTAGGGGCCCACACTGGCCGCGACGCGGACGTCGCCGGTGGCCGCCTCCCGGGCTGCCGCGATGCTGGCCAGCAGCGCTTCGTCGGCGTCACCCTCGGACAGCCCCTCGGCGACGAACCCGGGCCGCGACACCTGGTAGCTCGCTGAGATCACGACGTGGGCGCCAGCGTCCACGAAGTCCCTATGAGCCCGCGTGATGGCGGACGGATCATCAAGCAGCACCCGACCGGTCCACAGCCGATCATTGACGTCGTGTCCTCTGGCCTCAAGTTGGGTCGACAGGCCTCCGTCGACGACGACGGCACGGGTCGGGAACAGATCCGCCCAGACGTCGCTCATGGCCTCACGCTCTCACGAACGCGAGGAGGCTGTCAGGCCGGGCGGGTCAGGTAGTCCGCGAGGTTCGCGGGTCTCAGGCCGGCCTCGCGGATGGCCCGCACCGTGGCCTCGAGATCGGACTTCAGCTCGGGGCGGAAGTGCAGCAGCACGATCGATCCGGGGAGCAGGTCGCCCCGAGCCTTGACAACCTTGCCCCTGTTCACCGAGGCGTCCCACATGACGATCTGGTTGATGCCGCAGCTCTGGGCCGTCCTCTTCACGTCAGTGCGGTCAGCGCCGGCACCGTAGGGAGGCCTCAGCATCCACGGCCGAGAGCCGAAGTCCTTGCGAAGGATGCGCTGCGCCTTGCATATCTCGGTCGACAGGTTGGTGCTGGACTTGTCAAAGCTGGCGTGGCTGACCGTGTGGTTCTGGATGCTGCCCCACTCGGTCATATCCGTGAAGTACGTCGCGTTCGAGCCGACGGTCCAGGTGGTGAGGAATGCTGTGACCGGCAGTTGCTGAGATCGAACGTATGCGAGGGCGTCGTCCGGCCGATGGACGCCGTCGTCGATAGTGATGAAGGCCACCGGGTCGCTCGTCTTCACGGAGTACGAGACCGGGACCTTGCCCGCCTTGCTGGCCGGGCGGTCGACCTCGCCGATGGCGCGCATGGCGTCCTCCCCAGCCGGATCTGCCATGCCCATCGAGGAGTCGCCCGCGGCATCGGAACCGGTGTCCGGGCCGCCGAGCTCCACCGGATCCGGAATCGGCATGAGCGACTCCTCCACCAGGGGTGTGGCCATCGGATCGGGAACCGCGGCCTCGGGTTGGGCGCCCGACGCCGGGGCCAGGGCATTGAGCAGGATCGCCAGGAGGACGAACAGGGCGGGTACACCGACAGCCACGGCGAGCGCACTCTCACGCACGGCGGGCATGGTGCCTCCTGACCTGGGGAAGACGTCCGGGTGTGCGGGACGTGACGGGCTGGCAGGTACCCCATGGTAGCCCGGCACAGGGTCCCGGAGCCTGAACCGCGTCACCAGGACCGGCGCGTCACCGCCAGATTCGAGGTGGTGGCGAAGTCCAGGGGTGACGGCGTCGCACCCGTCGCGACGAGACGCGAACCGAGTGCCGCGACCATCGCACCGTTGTCCGTGCACAGGTCGGGGCGCGGCACGCGCAGAGTCAGTCCTGCGGCGTCGCAACGTGCCTCCGCCATGGCGCGCAGCCGCGAGTTGGCGGCCACGCCGCCCCCGATGACGACCTCCCCGACCCCGTGGTCGCGACAGGCAGCGACCGTGCGGGCAGTCAGGACGTCGGCGATCGCCTCCTGCACGGATGCCGCAACGTCGGCGATCGGCACAGCCTCACCGGCCGCCTCGCGGGCTTTGACCCAGCGGGCGACAGCGGTTTTGAGCCCGGAAAAGCTGAAGTCGTACGGGTAGCGCTCACGATCCCCGGGGTTGTTCAGGCCGCGAGGGAAGTCGATGGCCGACGGGTCCCCTTCACGGGCCA
The DNA here is from genome assembly GCA_030830865.1 of Candidatus Nanopelagicales bacterium. Classification (GTDB taxonomy): domain Bacteria; phylum Actinomycetota; class Actinomycetes; order S36-B12; family S36-B12; genus UBA10649. The sequence goes on from JAURME010000071.1 coordinate 17,991, forward strand.
CTCTGTCGATCCACGGGCCGCCGGGGAACGGCAGACCCAGCAGCCGCGCCACCTTGTCGAACGCCTCCCCCGCGGCGTCGTCCAGCGTCTGCCCGAGCGGCCGGATCGACTCGACGTCATCGGAGACCAGGAGGAGGGACGAATGACCGCCCGAGACCAGCAGGCCGATGGTGGGGTCGGCCAGCGGCCCATGCTGAAGCTCGTCGACCACGACGTGGCTGGCGAGGTGGTTGACCCCGTAGATCGGCACCCCGAGTGCGACCGCCAGAGCCTTCGCGGTGGCGACGCCGACGATCAGCGAGCCGACGAGGCCCGGCCCGGCCGTGACGGCGATGGCATCGACATCGTCCAGGGTGATCCCGGCGTCACGACAGGCCCGCTGAAGCGTCGGCTCGATCGCCTCGAGGTGCGAGCGGCTGGCGATCTCGGGGACGACGCCGCCGAATCGGGCGTGCTCGTCCACACTCGTGGCGATCTCGTTGGCGAGCAGTGCGTGACCCTGCACGATCCCTATCCCGGTCTCGTCGCACGAGGTCTCGATGCCCAGCACGATGGGCTGGCCGGACGTCACGACCCCGCCTGCGGTCGCGGACGACGCATGATGACGGCGTCGGATCCGTCGGCGTAGTAGCGGGGGCGGCGGCTGATCTCCTCGAAGCCCAGGCTCGCGTACAGGCGCAGTGCCGGCACGTTGTCCGCGCGGACCTCGAGGAACGTGTGGGTCACGCCGATTGCATCGGCACCCTCGAGCAGGTGCTGCAGCATGGTCCGGGCGAGGCCGCGTCCCTGCTGGTCGGTCGCGACCGCCACCGTCTGGATGTCGGCATCCGTGCCGACTCGGGAGAGCCCGGCGTAGGCGACGAGACGCTCAGCCTCCACGGCGGCGACGTACGTGCGCGACGGCTGCGCCAGCTCCGACCAGAACTGCTCCACCGTCCAGGCGTCACTCGGGAACAGACCCCTCTCGAGCTCACGCGCAGCCGAAAGATCCCACCAGCGCAGGGGCCGATACGTGACCGTCATGCCGCACCGCCGGCGGGAACCGTCGCATCCGGGCGGCGCAGGTAGAGCGGACGCGGGAGGAGCAGGCCCGCGCCACCGAGTGCATCGGCCGTCGCTCCGGTGTCCTGACCGTGGACGTCCAGGGGCGGGTCGCTCGCGAGCGGAGCTACGCCACGGACCACAAGACCGTGAACGCACCGAGCCACCCAGGCAGCCGTCGGCTGACCGCGCACGACCGAGCCCTCGAGTTCAGCCACTGGACGCACCCGGGGACCGGCCACCCGCACCCCGCCAGCGTCGTAGGACGCCCAGTAGGCCTCGGAACGACGGGCATCCGTCGCCACATCGACGGGCGCCCCTGGACGTGCGGACAGCACCTCGGCGGCGAGTGCGTCCTGCGAGCACAAGCCGTGAACCGGACGCTGCCAAGCGGCGCCGAGAGCGATCGCCGCGGCGATGCCGACCCGCAGGCCCGTGTACGGGCCGGGGCCGACCCCACAGGCGATCGCGGACACTGCGGAACTATCCGCTGCAGCGATGACCTCGGCCAGCAGCGTGCCGATGACCTCCGCATGGCGGCGAGGGTCCTCGTGACCGAGCTCGAGGACCACCTGGGCGTCCTGGTCGATGAGGGCCACGGAGGTGAGCGAGGTCGACGTGTCGATGCCGATGATCACCGCGCCATCACCTCTGGCAGGTCTGCCACCCAGTGCCCGCCCCGGGCGGTGACCGACACGACTCGCTCCTCGTCAGACTCGTCGTCGGATCGTCCGATGACGATGTCGAGCCCCTCGGGCGACAGACCCTCAGCGAGCCCGCGCCCCCATTCGACGGCGACGACCGAACGGTCCAGATCGGCTTCGAGGTCGAGGTCCTCGAGTTCCGCCAATGATCTGAGTCGGTAGGCATCGACGTGCACGAGGGACAACCCGTTCGCCGGATGCGGGTGGACGCGACTGATGACGAACGTCGGACTCGTGACCGATTCCGCGATGCCGAGTCCACGGGCGAGGCCCTGCGTGAACGTGGTCTTTCCCGCTCCGAGGTCGCCGGTCAGCACGATGACGTCGCCGCCCACGCACGCCTGCGCGATCCGCTCGGCAAGGTCCCGGAGCTCGTCAGGAGTGGCAGCCGTCAGGTGGGCTGAGGTGCCGGTCACGCGACGCTGCCGTCCACCTCATGGGCGAGGTCGCGCCGCACGCGGGCGAGAAGGTCGAGGAGAGCGTCGTCGACCTGCTCGTGCTTCTCCAGCGTGACCATGTGCCCGGCGTCGTGCACGACGATGTACTCGGCCCCGGGGACGAGCGCGATGATCTCGTCGCTGTAGCCCGGCGGCGTCAGTCGATCGGCATCGCCGACCATCACCAGCAGCTCCACGTTCTCCAGGACGGTCAGCGAGTCACGCTTGTCGTGGTCCTGCAGCGCCGGGAGGAACTCGGCCACGACATCAAGGGGCGTGGCCGCCACCATGCCGGCGACGAAGCGGCTCGCCTGATCAGTGGCAGTCGATCCGAAGGAGTACATGCGCGTCAGCATGAGTCCGAGGTCGGTGTCATTCCATCTCAGGCGATCGACGAGAGATCCGCGTTGGGCCAATGCCGCAGCGACGGACGGAGCAAGTCGGTGGAAGACGGGCCCGATGCCACCTGGCAGGCCGAGCTCACCGCTCGCGAGGCCCCCGGCTGACGTCGCGATGAGAGCGACACCGTAGACGCGTTCGGCGAACAACTCTGGGTGCTGATCAGCGAGGGCCATGACCGTCATCCCGCCCATCGAGTGACCGATGAGCATGAGGGGCCCGGTGGGCGCGGTGGCGTTGATGACGTCATACAGATCGGATCCGAGCTGATCGACGTGATGGGTGTCGAAGTCCGCTCGGGCATTGCGGCCATGGCTGCGCTGGTCGTAGAAGACAAGGCGTGCCCGTCCGCGCAGGGCAGCACGCTGGAAGTGCCATGAGTCCAGACTCAGCGCATAGCCGTGACAGAAGATGATCGTGAGGTCATCGGCGTCCGGCGCCTCGTCGACTTCGACGTGCAGGACGGTGCCGTCGCCGGTCGCGACCACGGACGGGTCACCCCGAAGCTGGCCGAGCTCCTGCTCGGTGTCAGAGCCCACGCCGACCGCGCGCATGACAGAGCGCTCAGCGAGGGCGCCCAGCGCGGCTCCGGCGGCGAGTGCCCCGGCAGCCAGCAGGCCTCTGCCGGCCAGTCGCAGCGCGGGGGCCGGGTCCGGGCTCACGGCCCGACCTCCTCTGCCCTGGTGCGCAGCCCGACGTACTCGCGGGGGACGCGTGGCCCGATCCTCGTGATGATCTCGTAGCCGATCGTGCCGATGGTGTCCGCCCACTGGTCGGCCGTCCACTCGCCGGCCGCGCCGGAACCGAAGAGGATGACCTCATCTCCCGGCGCAGCAGCGACGTCGCCGAGGTCGACGACGAACTGGTCCATCGCGACGGTGCCGACGATCGGCACGCGATGACCCGCGACCACGACCTCCACGGGCGAGCCGACCCGGGGAGCGCCGGCGGCGCGGGGGACCCCGTCGGCATAGCCGACAGGCACCAACCCGAGGGAGGTTGCCTCCTCCGCGACCCACCTCCAGCCGTACGAGACCGCGGTGCCGACCTCGACATGCTTGACGTGCGCGAGACCCGCCAGCACCGTCATGGCGGGGGTGAGCCCGAGGTCGGCAGGACGACCCAGCGCGCCGGACGGGCTGAGCCCGTACAGGGAGATGCCCGCTCGGACGAGGTCATACCGGCAGGCGGGGTGTGCAAACACGGAGCCGCTGTTGCCCAGATGACGCAGACGCGGCTCGACCCCATGTCGGGCCGCCACGACCAGTGCCTCGTCGAACCGCGCACGCTGATGGGCGACCGACGCCGCATCGGGGGTGTCGCCGTCAGCGAGGTGCGACCAGATGCCCTCAACCTCGAGCAGTCCGGCATCGACACCATCGCGCACGCGACCGAGGAGGCCGGGCAGGTCGGCCGGAAGCACTCCGTTGCGCGTCAGTCCGGTGTCGACCTTGACGTGCACTCGGGCCACGCGGCCCACCGCACGCGCAGCGTTCGTGATCTCGTCGACCGCCCAGGGCGAGGACACCGAGACGTCGATGCCTTCCGCCACGCACCGGGAGACGTTCGGGTCGCCGGGCGTCCAGAGCCAGGTGAGGATGCGGCCCGCGTCGCCCAGGCGCCGCAGCTCGCAAGCCTCCGACGGGAGGGCGACACCGAGCCACGTCACTCCCTCGCCTCGCGCAGTGCGGGCCACCTCGGCCATTCCGTGGCCATAGGCATCGGCCTTGACGACGGCCATGACGTCGGCTTCCCCCGCGCGCCGCCTCAGGACGGCGAGATTGGCGCGGATGGCATCCAGATCGACGCGGGCCACGGCACGGTTCATGGCGTATCCCCGAACCGAGCGGCGCGCACCGCTGAGACCACATGCGTGGCGATGTCGACAGCAGTCACCGGGCCCTGTTCCTCGGCGAGACGTCCCGCACAACCGTGGAGCCACACGCCCGCAGCGACCGCCTCGGTGAGGTCAGCCTCATCGCGTCGTCCTGCGGCCCAGGCCCCGGCGAGCACGCTTCCGAGGATGCCCGTGAGGACGTCACCTGAACCGGCGACAGCCAGCGCAGAGGTGCCCTCTGTGTCGAGGAACACCGCGCCGGATGGGCCAGCGACGACGGTGCCGGACCCCTTGAGGACGACGATGCAGCGCAGGTCGGCCGCCGCAGCGAGGGCGGCCGCCACGCGGCCATCGGACGCGAGGTCCGCCTCCGGCTGCAGACGCGCGAACTCGCCCTCATGCGGGGTGAGAACAGTGGCGAGGCCGGCATCAGCACGATCGCAGATGCGGCGGCGCACGTGCGGGGACTCGGCGACGACCGTCAGCGCACCGGCGTCGAGCACCACGGGACCGTGGGCATCCAGAACAGCGAGCACCGCTGCCTCGTCGTCCTGTGATCCCGGGAATCCTGAGCCGCAGGCCCAGGCGTCCGCACGGGTCTGCTGCGCGGGGGGCGCCCCGTCGATGACCACGTCCGGGAAGTCCGCGACCACAAGCGGTCCCACTCCGTCGGCACGGTCCAGCAGACGCAGCATGCCGACATTCACGTGACGGGCACCGGCTGTGGCGAGCAGTGCAGCACCGCGGTAGTGCGACGAGCCGACTGCGAGGCCCACGACTCCACGCGAGTACTTGTAGTCACCCTCATCCGGCTCCGGGACCCATGCCGCCACATCGATCGCCTCGAGCGTGACGGCCACCGGTTCGTCGTCGAACTCAAGTCCGATGTCGATGGCGTGGACGAGGCCGGAATGGAACCGGCCGGGGGCGACGAGCAGGCCCGGCTTGACCGCGCCGAAGGTGACGGTGAGGTCGGCGGTGACCGCGACACCGGCCACAAGTCCGGTATCGGCATCCACTCCGCTCGGCACGTCGACGGCGACCACGACAGCGTCCGTGATCGCCCCGACTGCCTCGATCGCCGCCGGGCGCAGGCCCCCCGTGCCGCCGATGCCCAGAATGCCGTCGAGCACGACGTCGGCATCCGCCACGAGATCCCGTTGCGTCGAAGACCCGTCCCATGTGTGGAGGCGACCGCCCCGCGCAACCAGTGCGGCCGCTCCCTCGGCGTGGAATCGGTCGGCCAGGCACAGTGCATCGACACGGCAGCCGCGCTGCGCGAGCATGGCCCCGGCCCAGAGCGCGTCACCGCCATTGTTGCCCGATCCCACCAGGAGCACGACGCGGGACCCGACGACGGCACCGCGGACGTCACCCAGGAGGCGGGCAGTCGAGACCGCGAGCGCGAACGCGGCCCGCTGCATCAGGGACCCCGACGGCACGCGCGTGAATGCGACCTCCTCAGCAGCGCGCACCTGTGCGACCGAACGCGACGCGATCACGGAGTCTCCTGCGCTCCGGCGACGACGAAGGCGATGGCCATGTCACCATCATGACTGAGGGAGACCAGCCACCGTGCGATGCCGCGGCTGCGAGCTGCCTCATGGACGGTCCCACGGACCTCGATGATCGGCTCGCCATGGTCGCCCGCGAGGACCTCGCAGTCGTGCCATTCCAGCCCGGTCGTGTCGACGAGCACCTTGGCGACGGCCTCCTTGACCGCCCACTTGCCGGCGAGGGACGTGACACGCAGTCGGTGGCCGCCGGCGAGATCGATCTCGCGGGAGGTGAAGACACGAGCGGCGAGACCCGGAGAGCGTTCCAGTGCGGCGGCGAAACGGCGCGTGTCGACGAGGTCGACGCCGATGCCGACGACCCGAGCGGGCAGGTCCGGGAGCAGGACTACTCCACCGTCACGGATTTGGCGAGGTTGCGCGGCTGGTCCACGTCGTGGCCCTTGGCCGTGGCCATCTCGCACGCGAAGACCTGCAGTGGGACGGTCGAGACCAGTGGCTGCATGAGGGTCGGCACCGCTGGCACGCGAACGATGTGATCGGCGAACTGGACGATGGCCTCGTCACCCTCCTCCGCGATGGCGATGACGAGTGCGCCGCGGGCCCGCACCTCCTGGATGTTCGACACGATCTTGTCGTGCAGCACGGCTCGTCCCCGTGGAGAGGGGACGACGACGATCACCGGCACACCGTCCTCGATGAGTGCGATCGGCCCGTGCTTGAGCTCGCCCGCCGGGAAGCCCTCGGCGTGCATGTACGCGAGCTCCTTGAGTTTGAGTGCCCCTTCGAGCGCCACCGGGTAGCCCACGTGCCGGCCGAGGAACAGGACGGACGTGGAATCCGCGAGCTCGCGAGCCAGTTCGCGTACGTGCTCGGTGGTGTCGAGCACGAGATCGACCTTGCTGGGCATGTCGTCGAGTTCGGTCAGCACCCGGCGGATCTCGTCCTCGAACATGGTGCCGCGGACCTGGGCGAGGTACAGGCCCACGAGGTATGCGGCGATGATCTGGGTGAGGAAGGCCTTGGTGGACGCGACGGCGATCTCAGGTCCGGCGTACGTGTAGAGGACGGCGTCGGACTCCCGCGGGATGGTCGATCCGACGGTGTTGCAGATGGCGAGGGTGCGAGCCCCCTGGGCCTTGGCGTGGCGAAGCGCCATGAGGGTGTCCATGGTCTCGCCGGACTGCGAGATGGCGATGACGAGGGAGTCGGGGCCGACGATCGGGTCGCGGTAGCGGAACTCGCTGGCGAGCTCGACCTCCACCGGCAGCCGAGTCCAGTGCTCGATGGCGTACTTGGCCACGAGACCGGCATGGGCCGCTGTGCCACAGGCGACGACCACGACCTTGGAGATGTCGCGAAGGACGGCCTCGTCCAGTGACGTCTCGTCGAGCTGGATGCGATGGTCCCTGCTGATCCGGCCACGGAGCGCGTCAGCGACCGCCTTGGGCTGCTCGGCGATCTCCTTGAGCATGAACAGGTCGTAGCCGCCCTTCTCCGCCGCCGATGCGTCCCAGTCGACGGTGAAGGGCGTGGCCTCGACCGGCTCGCCCGCGAAGTCGGTGATCGTGATGGTGTCGGAGGTCAGGACGACGACCTGGTCCTGTCCGAGCTCCAGCGCCTCGCGCGTGTGGTCGACGAAGGCGGCGACGTCCGAGGCGAGGAAGTTCTCACCCTCCCCCACTCCGACGACGAGTGGGGAGTTGCGCCGCGCGGCGACGACGAGATCCGGCTGCATGCGGTCCAGAGCGACGAGCGTGAATGCGCCCTCGAGCCGTCGACACACGCGGCGCATGGCCTCGGGCAGATCGCCGTCGACCAGAGGCACCTCGCGGGCAAGGAGATGGGCAGCGACCTCCGTGTCTGTCTCGGAGGCCAGGTGCACCCCGGCCGTCTCCAGCTCGGCCCGCAGGTCGGCGAAGTTCTCGATGATGCCGTTGTGGATGACGGCGATGCTGACGTCCTCGCTCACGTGCGGGTGGGCGTTGTCGTCGGTGGGACCACCATGCGTGGCCCAGCGGGTGTGGCCGATGCCGGTGGTGGATTGAGGGAGAGGATCGGTGCCGAGGAGGCCCTCGAGATTCGCCAACTTGCCGGCCTTCTTGCGCACCTCCAGGTGGCCATCACTGATGACGGCCACGCCCGCGGAGTCATAGCCGCGGTACTCCAGTCTGCGGAGTCCGGCCACGACGACCTCAAGGGCCTGCTTCTGGCCGACGTACCCCACAATCCCGCACATGCGACTGAGCCTATCCGTGAGCGCTCGCGCTCATAGGAGAGGCGAGGGAGACATGCCGGTCGCTGCAGGAAACTCCGACGGGCCTGGGAGTGTTAACTTCCGACCAGTCACATTCGACCCAGGAGGATCCCATGCGTCGCATCGCCGTCTTCGCCTCTTCGCTCGCCGTCGCCGGCTCCCTGCTCGTCGCACCTGCGGCGCAGGCGGCAGCCCCTGCCTCCAACGGATGGGGATGGGGGCAGCTGAAGTTCGCCGATCTTCCGGCCTGGCAGAACAGCGCCGTCGTCGAGACCCTCGTCACCGCCCGGGTCCAGGGGATGATCGATGCCCGACGGTCCGCGCTCCAGCCGCTAGTGGAGGCCAAGGCCATCTCGGCCGAGCAGGCCGACCTCATCGCCACCACCAACTCCAACGCGGTGATCTCGGCGATGCAGCGGACCAAGGAGATCACCAAGGCTCAGGCAGTCCTGATCCGCAAGGCGCTGGCCGGGGCCAACGGCTGGCCCGCCAAGCAGGCGGCTGCACGCATCGCCCTCACGATGCTGCAGGACAGCGGTCTGATCACGGCCGAGCAGGCCGGCGCGATCCGGGCACGGGTCCTCGGCGAGTAGCGGTCACCGGGGGCAGCGGGCACTAGCCTGCTGACGTGCTCACCGTTCGCGTGTCCGCGCCCGCAGCCCTGGCTGATCAGGCCGAGGCGATCCTGCGCGACGGCCCGAGCCTGGTGACCCTCACCCGGGAGCGGGGCGCCAGCCTGGAACCTGTGGGTGACGTCCTGGTCGCGCTCCTCGAGCGAGATGCCGTCAATGACATCGTCCGGTCGCTGACCGAGCTCGGCATTCCCCACGAGGGTTGCATCCTGATCCAGGATCCCGGCACATGGGTCTCGGCCCGTGCGCTGGAGGTCGAGCGCAAGTCCCCCGATGCGGACAATGTCGTCTGGCCCGAAGTGGTCGAGCAGGCCTACGAGCAGTCGCGCATCACCGGCATGTTCCTGGCCTTCATGATCATGGCCACTCTTCTGGCCGCCGTCGCCGTGATCACCAACTCACCGATTCTCGTCATCGGCGCGATGGTGCTGGGGCCGGAGTTCATGGCGGTGATCGCGCTGGGGCTCGCCCTCGTGCGGCGTCAGCCCACGCTCCTGCGCCAGGCCATCCGCACGCTCATCGTCGGGTTCGCCGTGTCGATCGTGGCGACGATGGCCTTCGTCGCGGTCGCGCGCTGGGTCGGACTCGTGAGCCACGATGACTTCTACAGTCCGCGGCCCAACGTCGCGTTCATCTACTCCCCCAACTGGTGGTCGCTCCTCGTGGCGGTGATCGCCGCAGCTGCCGGCGTTCTCGCGATCACGAGCTCGCGATCGACCGGCATCATCGGCGTTTTCATCTCGGTGACGACGATCCCGGCTTCCGGAAACGTCGCGGTGGCGGCGGTGTTCGGCGACTGGCAGCAGGTCGGCGGGAGTGCTGCACAGTTGGGGATCAACATCGCGGGCATGGCAGTTGCCGGCTGGCTGACCCTCGAGATCCGTCAGGTGATGTCGACGCGGGTCAGTCGAGCGCTAGCTCGGCGCGAACGACGCCGGCGATCTCCTCGGCGATAGCCGTCGCCTGCTCCTGCGTCGGCGCCTCCACCATCACTCGCACCACCGGCTCGGTGCCCGATGGCCGCAGCAGCACTCGACCCTGGCCCGCGAGGCTGGCCTCGGCGACCTCCACCGCCGCGGCAACCGCTGCCGCATCGCGGATCCGCGTCTTGTCCACCCCCCGGACATTGATGAGGACCTGCGGCAATTTGGTGAGGGCGCGCGCGAGTTCCTGAAGCGACGCGCCGGTCTCCGCCATTCGCGCGAGAAGGTGGATGGCCGTGAGAGTCCCGTCACCGGTCGTGGCATGGTCGAGCAGGACGACGTGTCCGCTCTGCTCGCCGCCCAGGACGAAGCCCCCCTCGCGCATGGCCTCCAGCACGTAGCGACCGCCGACACCGGTCTCGACCATCGCGATCCCCTCGCGCTCCATCGCGAGCTTGAAGCCCAGGTTGGCCATCACTGTGGCGACCACCGTGCCCCCAGTGAGGCGGTCACGATCCCGCATGCCCATGGCAAGGATGGCCAGGATGTGGTCGCCGTCGATGATGGCGCCGGACGCGTCGACGGCCAGACACCTGTCGGCATCGCCGTCGTGCGCGATGCCGGCATCGGCCTGGTGCTCGAGGACCGCAGCGATGAGATCCTCCATATGCGTCGAACCACAGCCGGCGTTGATGTTGATGCCGTCCGGCGACGCGTGGATGGCGATGACCTCGGCGCCGAGGCGGCGAAGCGCCTCGGGGGACACCACTGATGCTGCGCCGTTGGCGCAGTCGACGACGACCTTCAGCCCATCCAGCCGCACATCGACGGTCGAGAGCAGGTAGTCGACATAGCGGAGGCCGGCAGCTTCCTCGGCACGGATGCGGCCGACGGCCTCGCCGACCGGCCGCTCCCAGGGCTCACGCAGCCGCTGCTCGATGGCGTCCTCGATGGCGTCATCGAGCTTGTGGCCGCCGCGGGAGAAGAACTTGATGCCGTTGTCGGGCATGGGGTTGTGCGAGGCCGACAGCATGACGCCGAGATCGGCCCCGGTCTCCGCGACGAACCAGGCGACCGC
>JAURME010000072.1 GCA_030830865.1 Candidatus Nanopelagicales bacterium
CCGCACGGTCCCCGCAGAGCACCTCGAACAGTCCCACCGCGGTGAGCCCATCGGCGAGGAGCCGGCGCACGACGGGGATCACCCGGCGGTCGCGGGCGAGCTCCCGGAACGTGTCGAGGGCCGGAGCCACGGCCCCTGTGAAGTCGGTCATACCGTGCCGCCGGGTGTGACCGCGTCGGCATCGAAGCAGGTTCGGTCGCCTGTGTGACAGGCAGCGCCGACCTGCTCGACGAGGAGCAGGACCGTGTCGCCGTCGCAGTCCAGTCGGACCTCGCGGACCTGCTGCACGTGGCCGGAGGTGTCACCCTTGGCCCACCGCTCCCCGCGACTGCGACTGAAGTAGACGGCACGTCCGGTCTCGAGGGTCTCCCGCAGGGTCTCCGATGTCATCCACGCCATCATCAGGACCTCGCGCGTGTCCCACTGCTGGGCGATGGCCGGCACGAGGCCGTCCGACGTGAACCTCGTGCGGGTGATGACGTCGTCGACGTCGTCCGGTGACATGTCGCCATTCTGCCGGGGCGCGGGAGTCGAGTCATGAGCGCCTCCTCTGCCTCTCGCTGCCGGTGTGCGAGAGTCGGGACATGAGCGCCTCCTCCCCTGCCCAGCGCGAGCGCCACGAGCTGGCCGAGCTCCTCCTCGAGACCGGCCCCGACGCGGCCACCCTGTGCGAGGGCTGGACCACCAGGGACCTGGCCGCGCACCTCGTCGTGCGGGAGTCCCGCCCGGATGCCGCACCCGGGATCCTCTTCAGTCCGCTGGCCGGCTGGACCGACCGCGTGCAGCAAGCCGTTGCCTCTCAGCCGTTTCCCGAACTCGTCCGCAAGGTCCGCACCGGCCCACCGACCCTGTCGGTGTTCTCGCTCCCCGGCGCGGACTCCGCGGCGAACCTCGTCGAGTACTTCGTGCATCACGAGGATGTTCGCCGCGGCGCGGAGGGCTGGGCCCCACGGGACCTTCCCGCCGACCTGTCCGACGGCCTGTGGAGGCGGCTCTCGGGGATGGCACGCCTGCTGTTCCGCCGGGTTCCCTGCGGTGTCGTGCTGGAGCGCACCGACGGGTCGGGCGAGACGGTCACGGCGAAGAAGGGCACGTCCCGGGTGATCCTGCGCGGAACCGCGGGTGAACTGGTCCTGCGCGCCTACGGCCGCACGGCGGCGCATGTGGATCTCGCGGGCGATCCTGAGTGCGTCACGGCCTTCGAGAGTGCCCGCCTGGGGGTCTGACCGGCGTCAGCGCACCGGGTAGCCGGCCCCGGTGAGCTCGGCCTTGACCTCGCCGATGCTCAGGGTCCCGAAATGGAAGACGCTGGCGGCGAGCACCGCGTCAGCGCCGGCGCCGACGGCAGGGGCGAAGTCACCGATGCGGCCCGCCCCGCCGCTGGCGATCAGGGGCACCGACACCTCACGACGCACCAGCTCGATCAACGCCAGGTCGTAGCCGGACTCGGTGCCGTCGGCGTCCATCGAGTTCAGCAAGATCTCGCCTGCTCCGCGACGTGCACCCTCGATCGCCCACTCGACGGCATCGATACCCGTGCTCTGGCGACCGCCATGCGTGGTGACCTCGAAGCCGCTGGTCGTGGTCACGCCGGCCGGGCATCGCCGGGCATCGACGCTGAGGACGACGCACTGGGCACCGAAGCGCTCCGCGGCCTCGGTCAAGAGCTCGGGGCGGAGGATGGCGGCGGTGTTGACGCTGACCTTGTCCGCGCCCGCCCTCAGAAGCCGATTGAAGTCCTCGGCCTCGCGCACGCCCCCGCCCACCGTGAGCGGGATGAAGACCGTCTCGGCCGTTCGGGACACGACGTCGTACGTGGTCTCGCGGTCACCGCTGGATGCCGTGATGTCGAGGAAGACGAGTTCGTCCGCGCCAGCCTGTCCGTAGGCCGTCGCGAGCTCGACGGGGTCGCCGGCATCACGCAGGTCGACGAAGTTGATGCCCTTGACGACGCGGCCGGCATCGACATCCAGGCATGGGATGACCCGGATCGCGACGCTCATGTGCTCACCTGACCCGTCACGGACCCGGCGGTCCCCACTCGTAGGGGTCGTATCGCGCCTCGATCGCGGTGATGGCCTCGGCGAGGGTGAAGGCCCCGTCGTACAGTGCACGCCCGACGACGGCCCCCTCGATCCCCATCGGCACCATCTCGGCGAGCTTGTGGAGGTCCTCCAGGCGGGAGATGCCGCCGGACGCGATCACGGGTCGGTCGGTGGCCTTGCAGACCTCCTTGAGCAGGTGCAGGTTCGGACCCTTCATCGTGCCGTCCTTGGCGACGTCCGTCACGACGTAGCGCGCACAGCCTGCGGCGTCGAGCCGACCGAGCGCCTCCCAGAGGTCACCACCCTCCTGGGTCCAACCACGGGCGGCGAGCGTGTGGCCCTTGACGTCCAGACCCACCGCGATGCGGTCACCGTGCTCGGCGATCGCCTCGGCGGTCCACTCGGGATTCTCCATCGCTGCCGTGCCGAGATTGACGCGCTCGCAGCCCGTGGCCAGAGCTCGCTTCAGGGACTCGCCGGCGCGGATGCCTCCGGAGAGCTCGACGCGGACGGCGCCGCGCACCGAGTGCACGACGTCGCGGAGCAGGTCGGCGTTGCTGCCGCGGCCGAAGGCCGCATCGAGATCGACGAGGTGGATCCACGTGGCACCCTGCTCGACCCACGAGCGGGCGGCGTCCAGCGGGGAGCCGTACGTCGTCTCGGTGCCCGCCTTGCCCTGCACGAGGCGCACGGCCTGGCCATCGGCCACGTCGACAGCGGGCAGGAGCTCGAGCATCCGGGGTGTGTTCACGCCCGGAACCCTATCCAGCCGTGGGGCCACGTCGGATCGCGTGCCCGTCGCCCTCGACCGGCACCGTGCGCAGGACCGGATCCTTGGGCTGACGCCCATCACCGCTGGACACGCCGCGCAGTCGCCGCCCGACCCAGGGCAGCAGGTGGCGACGGATCCAACGCAGGTCGGTTCGTGTCGCCTCGACACGGCCTGGCTGCGCAGCCGGTGGCAGCGGCACGCGCCACCAGCCGACCTCCCCACCGAGAAGTGTCGGATCGGTGACGTTGAGGGCCTCCAGGACCGCCGCGGCCACGCGTCGGTGGCCCGCCGAGGTCAGGTGGAGACGGTCCTCGTTCCACAGGCGTCGATCCGTCAACACCGTCGCCGACTCGAGGTCGACGACGATCGCACCGTGGCGATAGGCAGTCTCACGCACGTTCGCGTTGAATCGCCCGAATCTCTCGGCGAGCAGGGTCGCGAGCCTCCCGGTGCCCCCGGCCCGACCGACCGCGGTGAAGAGCACCACGCGATCCGCGGAGTCCGCGACCGCCGCCACCGCCGTCTCGTAACGACGGAAGAGGGCCGGAAGGTCCGTGCCGCGGCGCAGGACGTCATTGGCTCCCGCATGGAAGGTGAGGATGGTCGGGTCCATCGCGCACCCGGACGAGACCTGCTCCTCGATGACCTGGTCCAGCAGCTTGCCCCGCACCGCGAGATTGGCGTACTGAACCGCCTGGCCCCGAAGCGACTCAGAAGCCGCGAGCCCGACGGCGACGCGATCGGCCCACCCCATGTGGTGTCCGTCCGAACGCAGGTCGTCGCACATCCCCTCGGTGAACGAGTCACCGAGGCAGACGAGTCGAAGGCTCATCGCACGTCCCTACCGGGTCACAGTGAGCGGACCCAGTTCTCCAGGAGCGCCAGTCCTGCGTCACCGGACTTCTCCGGGTGGAACTGGGTGGCACACAAGGGGCCGTTCTCCACTGCCGAGACGAACTCCTCGCCGTGACGGGTCCACGTGACAGCGGGCGGCTGGCGGTTCGGGTCCTCGTATCCCGGATCCCACGACCGCACCGCGTACGAGTGGACGAAGTAGAAGCGCTCATCGCTCACCCCTGCGAAGAGCGACGAGTCCGCCGGTGGACGCACGGTGTTCCAGCCCATGTGCGGCAGGACGTCGGCCTGCAACCGATCGACCGTGCCGCGCCACTGGCCAAGACCCTCGGACTCGACGCCGTGCTCTACCCCTCGGTCGAACATCACCTGCATCCCGACGCAGATGCCGAGCACCGGGCGCCCACGGGAGAGACGGCGGTCGACGATCACGTCGCCAAGGACCGCTCGGATGCCCTCCATGCACGCGGCGAACGCTCCGACACCCGGCACGACCAGTCCGTCGGCGCCCTGCGCCGCGTCCTCATCACTCGTCACCGTGACATCGGCGCCGACACGCTCCAGGGCCCGCTGCGCGGACCGTAGGTTGCCGGAGCCGTAGTCGAGGACGACGACGCTGGGGAGGGGCATCAGGCGGTCGGTGGGGTCAGCGTCCCCTTGGTCGAGGGCACGCCGACCACGCGGGCATCCCGTGCGACGGCCTCGCGCAGCGATCGGGCAACAGACTTGAACTGGGCCTCGACGATGTGGTGGGCGTTGCGACCGGAGATCACGCGCACGTGCAGCGTGATCTGGGCGGTGGCCACCAGCGACTCCCAGATGTGACGGGTCAGGGTGGTGTCGTATGTGCCGATGAGCTCGACGAGCTCGGGCTCCTCGTGCACGAGGTAGGGCCGGCCCGAGAGATCCAGCGCCGACTGGACCAGGGCCTCGTCCAGAGGCACGAGGGCATCGCCGTATCGGCGCAGCCCGGCGCGATCGCCGAGTGCCTCATTAATGGCCTGCCCCAGCGCGAGGGTGGTGTCCTCGACCGTGTGGTGGGCATCGACCTCGAGATCACCCGTCGTGCGGACGGTCAGGTCCAGCCCGCCGTGCTTGGCCAGTTGCGCGAGCATGTGGTCGTAGAAGGGCACGCCCGTCTCGACCGAGCTCTGGCCGGTCCCGTCGAGATCGACCTCGACGAACACCGAGCTCTCCTTGGTGCTCCGCTCCACGCGGGCGCTGCGACTCATCTGCCCTCACCTCGTTGACTCGACGACCGTGTCTGCCCGGCGTCTACCTCCTGCATGACCTGCTGCAGAGCCGCCCTGAACATACCGTTCTCCTCCGGCGTGCCGACCGTCACTCGCAGCCAGCCCTCCGGACCGGTCTGCCGGATCAGGACCCCGCGGTCCAGCAGGCCCTGCCACACGACCGCTCGGTCCCCGAACCTCCCGAACAGCAGGAAGTTCGCATCACTGGGCGCTACGTCGAATCCCTCGGCCTCGAGCCACTCGGCCAGCGCGTCGCGTTCGCGCCGCACGAGCGACACCTGCGCCTGCAGCACGTCGGCGTGCGCCAGCGCCGTGGACGCGACGGCCTGCGTCACCGCGGACAGGTGGTAGGGCAGCCGCACGACCATGAGGGCCGCGACCACCGCTGGGTCCGCTGCAATCGCATAGCCCAGGCGCGCGCCGGCCAGGGCGAAGGCCTTCGACATCGTGCGGGACACGACGAGGTTGGGGTGATCGGGCAGCAGCACGCAGGCCGAGGCGACACCCTCGTGTCGGAACTCGGCGTAGGCCTCGTCGACGATGACGACCGCACCTGCCTGTCGGGCCCCCTCGGCGATGGCGGCGATGTCCGTCAGTGCCAGCGCGGTGCCGGTCGGGTTGTTCGGTGACGTGAGGATGACGATGCTGGGCTTCCGCTCGGCTATCACGCGTCGAGCCTCGGCAACGTCGATGCGGAAGTCATCGGTCCGCGGGTAGGTCACGTACTCGGTGAAGGTGTCACGCGCATACTCCGGGTACATCGAGTACGTCGGATCGAAGGTCATCGCGAGACGACCGGGACCACCGAAGGCGAGGAACAGCTGGTGCATCACCTCGTTCGACCCGTTCGCAGCCCACACCTGGTCGACCGAGACGTCGACGTGGGCCTCGGCGCCGATGTAGGCGCACAGCGCCTCGCGCAGGGCCACGGCCTCCCGATCGGGATAGCGGTTGAGGGTGACAGCGACCTCGGCGACCGCGTCACCCATCGCCCTGGCGAGGTCTGCCGGGACGGCGAACGGGTTCTCGTTGACGTTCAGCCGCGCCGCGACGTCGAGCTGCGGCGCGCCGTAGGAGACCTCTCCCACGAGGTCCTCACGCAGCGGCAGCTCGAACGAGCCGCTCACGCCTTCTCTCCGGAGGCACCGTCGTCCAGACGCGCCTGGATGGCCGCGCCATGCGCCGGCAGATCCTCGGCGTCGGACAGGGCGAGGACGTGCGGCGCGACGTCGCGAAGGGCCTTCTCGTCGTACTCCACGATGTGCACACCCCGAAGGAACGTCTGGACCGAAAGCCCCGACGAGTGCCTCGCCGATCCTGCGGTCGGCAGCACATGGTTGGACCCAGCGCAGTAGTCGCCCAGCGAGACGGGTGCGTACGGGCCCACGAAGACCGCGCCTGCGTTGCGCACCCGCAGGGCCCACTCACGGGCGTCACGGGTCTGGATCTCCAGGTGCTCGGCCGCGTAGGCGTCTGCGACCGCAAGGCCCTGTTCGAGATCCTCGACGAGGACGATGGCGCTCTGGGTGCCGGAGAGGGCCTCGGTGATGCGCTCGACGTGCTTGGTCTCCGCCAGCAGGCGAGCAACCTCGGCGTCGACGCGGTCCGCGAGGTTCGGATCATCGGTGACGAGGACCGCCGCGGCCAGGACATCGTGCTCGGCCTGACTGATGAGGTCGGATGCGACATGCACCGGGTCGGCTGTGCCGTCGGCGAGCACCATCACCTCGGTCGGGCCGGCCTCGGAGTCGATCCCGATGACCCCCTGCAGTGCACGCTTGGCCGCCGTGACGTAGATATTGCCGGGGCCCGTGACGAGGTCCACGGGCTCACAACGGCCACCCTCGGGGAGATCCACGCCGAACGCCAGCATCGCGACGGCCTGGGCTCCTCCGACCGCGTAGACCTCCTCGACGCCCAGGAGGTGGCAGGCAGCCAGGATGGTCGGATGCGGCCATCCGCCGTAGTCACGCTGCGGCGGGGACACGACCGCCAACGAGCCCACTCCGGCCTCCTGGGCCGGGACCACGTTCATGATGACGCTGCTGGGATAGACGGCCCGACCACCGGGCACATACAGTCCCACGCGCTCCACCGGGATCCACCGCTCCGTAACCGTCCCCCCTGGCACGACCACCGTGGTGGTGTCGGTGCGCCGCTGGTCGGCATGCACCCGGCGGGCGCGGGCGATCGACTCGAGCAGGGCGGCGCGGACGGCCGGGTCGAGGCCGTCGGCCTGCTCGGCGAGCACCTCGGTCGGCACACGCAGGAACGGCGGACGGATACCGTCGAGCTTCTCGCTCCAGCGCAGCACGGCGGATGCACCCTCGGTACGGATGTCGCCGATGATCGGGCGGATGCGCTCTTCGGCATCGGCGACATCCATGGCCGCCCGGGGGACGACAGCCCGAGGATTGTCCTGCGAACCACGAAGGTCGATGCGGCGGATCACCCTCGTAGCCTACGCTGCCGGGATGTCGGACCTGCTCCCGCTGTTTCCCCTGAACACACTGCTGGTGCCCGGACTGGTCCTCCCCCTGCACGTGTTCGAGCCGCGCTACCGCGGGCTGGTGCGTGACCTCATGGAGCTCGAGGACGATGACTCCCGGGAATTCGGGATGATCGCCGTCCGGGAAGGGCGGTCGGTCGAGCGGGAGGGCATCGATGCCCTGTATCCCGTGGGGGTCACGACCATCCTGCGTCAGGTCGAGGAGCATGCGGACGGCCGATTCGACATCGTCACGACGGGTGCCCGGCGATTCCGGCTGCGATCCCTCGATGCGAGCGAGCCCCTCCTGCGAGCGGAGGTGGACTTCCTGGCCGAGGCGACCGACGGGGGCGATGAGGTGATCGCGCGACGGGTCACGGAGCGCTTCCAGGACTACCGAGAACTCCTCGGAGGACAGGTCCAGGCCTCGGTCGGTGAGGACGGGATCCCCACGGATCCCACCGTCCTGTCCTACTTGGTCACGGCCGCCATGGTTCTCCCGCTCGACGACCGCCAGTCCCTTCTCGCCGCTGCCACCACCACCGCACGACTCCGCCTGGCCGATCACCTGCTCGTCCGGGAGCTGACCCTCATCGGCGAGCTGTCGGCAATGCCGGCGGTGGACCTGCCCGGCGTGCAGCCGTCGGTCAACTGAGGACGCGGCGATGGCTCGGGCACGCGTCGGCGGAACCCCGGCAACGGTGGCCCTCGCCGCCGCCGGCGTCGACTTCACGACACACGCCTACGACCATGACCCGCGTGCGACGTCCTACGGGCTCGAGGCAGCCGACGCGCTTGGCCTGGATCCCGCTGACGTGTTCAAGACCCTGCTCGCCGACGTCGATGCCGACCCCGTGGTGGCCATCGTCCCCGTCAGCGGCACCCTCGACCTGAAGGCACTCGCGGCGGCGGCCGGAGGGCGGCGCGCGGTCATGACCGACCCGGCGGTGGCGCAACGCATCACCGGCTACGTCGTCGGGGGCATCTCCCCCATCGGCCAGCGCAGGAGCCTGCCCACCTTCCTCGACGAGTCGGCGATGGCCCGCCCGCACATCTACGTGAGCGGGGGACGTCGCGGTCTGGACCTGGGCCTCGCCCCCGGCGACCTCGTGTCGGTGACGGGAGCGGTGGTGTGCCCTATCGGCCGCGCCTGACCTCGGTGATCCAGTCCGACAGCGCGAGAACCGTGACGATCAGCGCGGCGGCGACCGACCACATGAGGTAGACCGCCGGGAGGGAGACGGTCAGGGGAGCATCGACGATGATCTCTGTGGTCGTGGTGGCCTGCAGGCCCTCGATGTCCGCCGATCCGAGCCGGGTCCCGACGAACCACATGGCTGCGGTGCCGAGGCCGGATGCGAGCAGGGCCGCGATGAGCACCGAGAGCAGGTGCTCTCGCCTCATGTAGGCGAGCCCGATGGTGATGGCGACCCCGGCGACCAGTCCGAGGATTCCGAAGGCGATGTCCGAGGCGAGATACTCCTCCGGCTGGAACCCCTGGGGGGAGGCCGACTCCGGTGCGATGACGAGCGGGACCCGCGGCGCAAGGGCCGACCACACGACCCCGAGGGCCGCACCGCTGATCAGTCCGACGATGACGCCGGCGCTGATGACCGCACCGGCTCGGCGCTCGACGCTCATTCACCCGCCCCCTGTCACCCGAGACAGGCGGGGCCCAGCAGGGCCTTGAGGTCGCCATAGAGCGACGGGGACGGCGTCACCCGATAGCGGTCATCCAGCCTCAGGACCGTCGTCCTCGCACCACCCGTGAGGTGCAGGTGTACCTCCGTCGTGCCCGGGTGGGCCGAGAGCACGTCCTTGAGTCGCTCCACCAGTGGCGGGATGCAGCGCGATACCCCCATCGTGAGCCGGACCGGGCCGGTCCCCGCGTCGCTCAGGTCCGGCTGGGTGATCTCCATCGCGACCACGCGCACCCCATCGTCGTCGCTGCGGTCGACCCGGGCACGGACGAGGATCACGGCGTCGTCGACGAGCATCGTGCCGACAGATGCGTAGGCCTGGGGGAAGACCATGACCTCGACGGAACCTTCCAGATCCTCGAGGGTCACGATCGCCCACGGTGACCCCTGCTTAGTGGTCTTGCGCTGGACCGCGGTCACCAGGCCACCCAGCGTCACGACACTCCCGTCGGCCCGCTCATCGGCGAGCACAGCCGCGATGGTCCGGTCGGCGTGCTGGGCGAGCAGGTGCTCGGCGCCATGGAGTGGGTGGTCCGAGACATACAGGCCGAGCATCTCGCGCTCGTTCGCCAGCAGGATCGACTTCTCCCACTCCCCCACGGGGATCTCCTCGCGCGGCACGATCGCCTCGTCACCCTGGGCCTCGAGGCCGCCGAAGAGGTCGAACTGGCCGTGCGACTCCGCCCGCTTGATGTCGACCGCCGCGTCGACGACCTGCTCGTGGACGTGCACCAGGCCCTTGCGCGTGTGGCCGAGGGAGTCGAAGGCCCCGGACTTGATCAGCGACTCGATGACGCGCTTGTTGCACACGGACGCGTCGACCTTGGCGATGAAGTCGTGAAAGTCCGCGAAGCGCCCCACGCGCCGGCGCGTGGCGATGATCGAGTCGACGACGTTGGTGCCCACGTTTCGCACGGCGGACAGGCCGAAGCGGATGTCACTGCCCCGCGGCGTGAAATCCGAGTCAGAGTCGTTGACGTCCGGCGGCAGCACCTTGATGCCCATGCGTCGGCACTCGTTGAGGTAGATGGCCGACTTGTCCTTGTCGTCCTTCACGCTCGTCAACAGGCCGGCCATGTACTCGGCCGGGTAGTTGGCCTTCAGGTAGGCCGTCCAGTAGGAGACCAGACCGTAGCCCGCGGTGTGCGCCTTGTTGAAGGCGTAGTCCGAGAACGGGACGAGGATGTCCCACAGCGTTCGGATGGCGTTGTCGGAGTATCCGTTCGCCTTCATGCCCTCACTGAAGGGCACGTACTCCTGGTCGAGAATCTCCTTCTTCTTCTTGCCCATCGCGCGACGCAGCAGGTCTGCTGCCCCGAGCGAGTACCCAGCGAGCTGCTGGGCGATCGCCATGACCTGCTCCTGGTACACGATCAGGCCGTACGTGTCGCCGAGGATGTCGGCAAGCGGCTCGGCAAGCTCCCGATGGATGGGGACCACCGACTTGCGGCCGTTCTTGCGGTCGGCGTAGTCATTGTGCGCGTTGGCGCCCATCGGCCCGGGTCGGTACAGGGCGAGGACGGCCGAGATGTCCTCGAAGTTGTCCGGCTGCATGGAGCGCAGCAGGGCGCGCATCGGGCCACCGTCCAACTGGAACACACCGAGGGTGTCTCCCCGCGTGAGCAGCTCATAGGTGGGGCGGTCGTCCAGGAGGAGCTCCTCCAGCACGATGGTCGTGCCCTGATTGGCCTCGATATGGCGCAGACAGTCATCGAGGACAGTGAGGTTGCGCAGGCCGAGGAAGTCCATCTTCAGCAGACCGAGGGCCTCACACGCCCCCATGTCGAACTGCGTGATCACGGCACCGTCCTGCTCACGGCGCCACACGGGGATGACGTCGAGGAGCGGCTCACGGCAGAGGATGACCCCTGCGGCATGCACTCCGGGCTGGCGCTTCAGGCCCTCCAGGCCCTTGGCGGTGTCGACCACCTGACGGACCTCGGCCTCCGCCTCGTACAGGGCCCGGAACTCGGCCGCCTCGCCGTAGCGCGGGTTCGCAGGGTCGAAGACTCCCGTGAGGGAGATGTCCTTTCCCATGACCGAAGGCGGCATCGCCTTGGTGATCCGGTCACCGAGGGCGTAAGGGTGCCCGAGCACGCGGGCGCTGTCCTTGATGGCCGCCTTCGCCTTGATGGAGCCGTACGTGACGATCTGGGCGACTCGCTCCTCGCCGTACTTCTCGGTCGCGTAGCGGATCATGTCGCCACGGCGGCGTTCGTCGAAGTCCATGTCGATGTCGGGCATGGACACGCGCTCGGGATTCAGGAATCGCTCGAACAGCAGGCCGTGCTTCATCGGATCCAGTTCGGTGATGCCCAGCGCGTAGGCGATCATGGCCCCGGCGGCAGAGCCGCGGCCCGGGCCGACCCGGATACCATTCTCCTTCGCATAGCGGACGAGGTCGGCGGTGACGAGGAAGTAGCCGGGGAACCCCATCTGGATGATGACGCCGACCTCGTACTCGGCCTGCTTGCGGACATCGTCGGGGACGGCACCCTTGTAGCGGACCTGAAGGCCCCGCTCGACCTCCTTGACCAGCCAGGACTCCTCGGACTCCCCGTCAGGGACAGGGAACCGGGGCATGAGGTTGGCGCCCTCGGCGAACTCGACTCGACAGCGCTCGGCGATGAGAAGGGTGTTGTCACACGCCTCGGGCAGTTCGGACCACACCCGGCGCATCTCCGCCGCGGTCTTGACGTAGAAATCGCGAGCGTCGAAGCGGAAGCGCTTGGGGTCATCCATGGTCGTGCGGGTGCCGATGCACAGCAGGACGTCGTGGGTCTCAGCGTCGCCGGAGTGAACGTAGTGGAGGTCATTGGTGGCGACGAGCGGGAGATCCAGGGACTTCGCGATGCGGAGAAGATCCTCGCGGAAGCGCTGCTCGATGGCCAGACCGTGGTCCATGACCTCGACGAAGTAGTTGTCCTTGCCCAGGATGTCGCGGAAATCGGCCGCCGCGGCGAGGGCACGGTCATAGTTGCCGGCTTGCAGCCACCGGTTCACCTCGCCGCTGGGACACCCGGTGGTGCCGATCAGGCCCGAGCCGTGGCGCTCGAGGAGCTCGCGGTCGAAACGGGGCTTGAAGTAGTAGCCCTCGAGACTGGAGAGGGACGACAGCCGGAACAGGTTGTGCATGCCTGCCGTGTTCTCGGCCCAGAGCGTCATGTGCGTGTAGCTCTGTTTGCCGCGACCGGCATTGGAGTCGTCCGGGGTGGCCTCGTCGAAGCCGCCCCCGAAGTCGAACGGCCGGCGCTCGAACCTTCCCTGCGGCGCGTAGTAGCCCTCGAGGCCGATGATCGGATTGAGACCGCGCGCTGTGGCCTGCTTGTAGAAGTCGTAGGCGCCGTACAGGTTGCCGTGGTCGGTCATGGCCACCGCCGACATCCCCTGCCGCTCGACCTCGTCGAAGAGGTCGCTCAGCCGGGCCGCTCCGTCGAGCATGGAGTACTCCGTGTGCACATGGAGGTGCACGAAGTCCTCAGACGGGGGCATGTCCCCACCCTAACTTTCCGGGCCGACAAACTCCGGCGCCATCCCGGGGTCCAGACGGTCCCGCGACGCCATGGCCGCCGCGGATCGCCTCACCCTGCTCGAACGCCTCAGCCGTCACACTCCGTCCCGAAGTCGATCGAGGGCGACGGACAGATCCTCGGGGTAGTCGCTCTCGATCGTGACGCGCTCACCCGTGCGCGGATGGTCGAAGGACAGGCTCCTGGCGTGGAGCCACTGTCGCGTCAGCCCGAGCCGGCGGGCGAGATCCGGGTCGGCGCCGTAGGTGAGGTCGCCCGCGCAGGGATGCCGCAGGGCGGACATGTGGACGCGAATCTGATGGGTGCGACCGGTCTCGAGGTGGATCTCCAGCAACGACGCACGCGGGAAGGCCTCGAGGGTGTCGTAATGGGTGACGGACGGCTTGCCGTCACTGACGACGGCCCACTTGTAGTCATGCTGGGGATGCCGCCCGACCGGGGCGTCCACCGTGCCGCTGAGCGGATCGCAGTGGCCTTGAACGACGGCGTGGTAGACCTTGTCGACGGTGCGGTCCTTGAACTGCCGCTTCAGACTGGTGTAAGCCTCCTCGCTCTTCGCCACAGCCATGACCCCCGAGGTTCCCACGTCGAGTCGATGGACGATCCCCTGTCGCTCCGCCGCCCCCGATGTGCTGACCCGGTAGCCCGCCGCGGCAAGACCGCCGACCACGGTGGGCCCGGTCCAGCCCGGGCTCGGATGGGCAGCCACGCCCACGGGCTTGTCGACGACCACGACGTCGTCATCGTCGTAGAGGATGCGCATTCCGGGCACCGGCTCGGCAACCACGGGGTCGCCCACCGCGGGCTCGCGAAGGTCCAGCGTGAGCATCGCTCCGGTCAGGACCCGGTCGGACTTGGCCGCCGGGCGGCCGTCGAGCAGGACCGCACCCTCGGCAACGAGCTCGGCAGCACGGGATCGGGACAGTCCCAGCATTCGAGTGAGTGCGACATCGAGTCGCTCACCATCGAGCCCCTCCGGGACGGGGAGGGTTCTCACGAACGGCCGCCGTTGAGGTCGATGCCTCGCAGCGCCAGCAGGACCATGAGGGCGGCTGAGCAGGTGATGAACATGTCCGCGACGTTGAACACCGCGAAGTTGGGCAGTTGGATGAAGTCCACGACATAGCCCAGTCCCGGTCCGGGAGGGCGGGTGACCCGGTCGATGAGGTTGCCGAGGAGCCCTCCGAGGAGCCCGCCGAGGGCCACGGCCCAGGCGATGCTCCCCAGTCGGCGTGAGGTCCGCAGGATGAAGGCGGCAACGACCACGGCGACGATCGAGAAGATCCACGTGTATCCGACGCCGATCGAGAATGCTGCTCCGGTGTTCTCGACGTACGTGAACTTCAGCAGGCCTCCGAGCAGGACGATCGGACCCTCACCGGACTCGATGCGAGGACGGATCGAAGTCACCACCCAGTACTTGACGAGCTGGTCGAGGACGACCGCACCGAGGGCGACCAGGGCGAGCGCGGTGAGGCACCGTCGACGCTGACGCGGGTCGGGCGTCGCCGGGGGCTGCTGACCGGCATCCGACGCCTCGACGCTGTCCGCGGATGGGCTGCTCTCGGTCACCGGGCCACCCTATGCGGGTCAACCCCGGTTGCCGGCGGTGGCCGCCGGCGACCCGATCAGAGGAGGCGCTCTTCCGCGGCCTTGCAGGTCACGCACAGGGTTGCGCGCGGGAAGGCCTGGAGCCTGTACTTGCCGACCGCGTTGCCGCAGGCCTCGCAGATGCCGTAGGTCCCCGCGTCCAGCCGCTGCAATGCGTGCTCGACCTGCTCGACCATGCTGCGGGCGTTGTTGGCCAGCGACATCTCGTGCTCGCGCTCGAAGGTCTTGCTCCCCGCGTCGGCCTGATCGTCACCGGCTCCGTCCCCGGAGTCCCGGATGAGGTCCGCCAAACCCTCCTCAGCCGTCGCGAGCTCTGCGAGCAGGCGTTCGTGCTCCTCCTCCAACTGGCCACGGACAGCCTTCAGCTCCTTGGCGGTCCAGGGTGTCTCGTCCTCACGGACCCGGAGCTTCGGAGGGGCCTTCCGGATGGGGAGCGAGCTCTTCTTGGCCGGGGCCGCCTTCTTGGCCGGAGCCGCCTTCTTGGCAACCTTCTTGGCCGGAGCCGCCTTCTTCGCGGCCTTCTTGGCCGGGGCGGCCTTCTTGGCCGGAGCCGCCTTCTTCACGACCTTCTTGGCCGGGGCGGCCTTCTTGGCCGGAGCCGCCTTCTTCACGACCTTCTTGGCCGGAGCCGCCTTCTTCGCGGCCTTCTTGGCCGGAGCGGCCTTCTTCGCGGCCTTCTTCACGACCTTGGCCATGAGATCCCCTGTCCCTGCGCCCGTCGTGCGCGCGCACGTTGGTGGGGCGGGCCGGTCTGGGAGACAGCCCGCCTTGCGTATCCGCCGAATGCTAGGGGTATGTCGACTCGGCGCGACGGAGCCGCGCCGATATCCTGACGAGCCGAACCGGCGGCCATCCGCCGACCCGCCCGCCAGATCACCCGGAGGCTGCATGTACCGCGCCGTGCCAGCGCAGGTCGATCTTCCTGCCCTGGAGCACGAGGTGCTGGCGATGTGGGATGACGAGGATGTCTTCGCCGAGTCCGTCCGACAGGCCGAGGGTCGGCCTCTCTGGGTCTTCTACGAGGGTCCGCCGACGGCCAACGGCACGCCCGGCACGCACCACGTCGAGGCCCGCGTGTTCAAGGACGTCTTCCCCCGCTACCGGACGATGAAGGGCTACTACGTCCCCCGCAGTGCCGGCTGGGACTGCCACGGTCTCCCCGTCGAGCTCGCCGTCGAGAAGGAGCTCGGCTTCACCGGGAAGCAGGACATCGAGGAGTACGGAGTCGCTGAGTTCAACGCCAAGTGCCGCGAGTCCGTCCTGCGCCATGTCGACGAGTTCACCGACATGACCCGTCGGATGGGCTACTGGGTCGACTTCGACGGGGCCTACTGGACGATGGACAAGGACTACGTCCAGAGCGTGTGGTGGTCGTTGAAGCAGATCTTCGACAAGGGCCTGCTCTCCCAGGACCATCGCGTCGCCCCCTACTGCCCTCGCTGCGGCACGGGCCTGTCAGATCACGAGCTGGCGCAGGGCTATGAGACCGTCGTCGACCCGTCGGTCTACGTGCGCTTCCCGGTTCGCGCGGACGAGGACCTCGCCAAGCGCCACCCTGGACTGTCCCTGCTCGTGTGGACGACGACCCCCTGGACCCTCGTCTCCAATACGGCCGTCGCGGTGAAGCCCGACGCCACCTACGCCGTCGTGCGCACCGCGGACGGCGAGACCCTGCTCGTCGCCGAAGAGCTCGCCCCGGCTCTGTTCGGCGAGGACCACACCGTCCTGGAGACCTTTCCGGGAACCGCGTTGGAGCGGGTGCGGTACGAGCGGCCGTTCGACTACGTGGATATCCCGGATGCGCACTTCATCCTGCTGGCCGATTACGTCACCACGGACGACGGCACCGGCCTCGTGCACCAGGCGCCCGCCTTCGGTGCCGATGACCTCGTGACCTGCCGCCGCTACGACCTTCCGGTCGTCAACCCGGTGCGCCCCGATGGGCACTTCGCGTCGGACGTCCCCGTCGTTGGCGACATGTTCTTCAAGAAGGCCGACGAGACCCTCATCGCCGACCTCGAGCAGCGTGGGCTCATGTTTCGGCATGTGCCCTACGAGCACGCCTACCCGCACTGCTGGCGCTGCCACACGCCGCTCATCTACTACGCGCAGCCCTCGTGGTACATCCGCACCACGGCCCGCAAGGAGCAACTGCTCGCCGAGAACGAGAACACGAACTGGTTCCCGGACACGATCAAGTGGGGTCGCTACGGCGATTGGCTCACCAACAACGTCGACTGGGCACTGTCCCGCAACCGCTACTGGGGCACCCCGTTGCCGATCTGGCGCTGTCCCGACGATCACCTGGTCGCAGTCGGCTCCCTCGCCGAGCTGAGTGAGCTCGCCGGTCGGGACGTCACCGACACCGATCCGCATCGTCCCTATGTCGACGACATCACGATCCCCTGCCCGACCTGCGGCGCCGAGGCGCACCGGGTCCCCGAGGTCATCGACGGCTGGTACGACTCCGGGTCGATGCCGTTCGCCGCCCTCGGCTATCCGCATAGGAACGCGGACGCCTTCGCGCAGCAGTTTCCCGCGGACTTCATCTGCGAGGCCATCGACCAGACGCGCGGGTGGTTCTACACCCTCATGGCGGTCAACACCCTGGTGTTCGACCAGTCCTCCTACCGCAACGTCGTGTGCCTTGGCCACATCCTCGACGAGGACGGCCGCAAGATGAGCAAGCATCTGGGCAATGTGCTCGCGCCGATCCCCCTGATGGACGAGCACGGCGCCGATGCCCTGCGCTGGTTCATGCTGGCGAGCGGGTCGCCCTGGCAGGCCAGGCGTGTCGGCCACACCGCGATCGCCGACGTGGTCCGCAAGACGCTGCTGACGTACTGGAACACCGTCTCGTTCCAGTCGCTCTACGCCCGGACGGCCGGCTGGGAGCCCGCGGCAGGTGCGCCGGCGCCGGCGGACCGTCCAGTGATCGACCGTTGGGTGCTGTCCGAGGCCCAGCAGATGGCCCACGAGGTGGACCTCGCACTGGAGTCATTCGACACGCAACGCGCCGGTCGCCTGCTGTCATCCTTCGTCGACGATTTGTCCAACTGGTACGTGCGGCGATCGCGTCGCCGCTTCTGGGACGGCGATCCCGCAGCCCTCGCCACCCTGCACGAGGCTCTCCGGACCGTCACACTCTGCCTCGCACCCTTCACGCCCTTCATCAGCGAACGGGTGTGGCAGGACCTCTTCCGACCGACCGAGGCCGATGCCCCGCGCAGCGTCCACCTGGCCCCCTGGCCGGCCTGGAGGCCGGAACTCGTCGACGAGCAACTGAGTGCACAGATGGACCTGGTCCGACGCCTGGTGGAACTCGGCCGAGCCGCTCGCGCGACGGCCACGGTGCGCACCAGACAACCCCTGCGGCGCGCACTGGTGTCCGCTCCGGGGTGGTCCGCACTTCCGGACGACCTCCGAGGCCAGATCGCCGAGGAGCTCAACGTACTGACCCTGGAGTCCCTCGGCGAGGAGTCCGCGGGCCTGGTCGATGTCAGCGCCAAGGCGAACTTCCGATCCCTGGGCCGGCGCTACGCGAAGCAGACTCCCCTCGTCGCCGAGGCCATCGCCGCAGCCGATCCCGCAGGGCTCGCTACGGCTCTCCGGTCCGGAGGGACCGTGACCATCGAGGTGCCGGAGGTCGGCTCCGTCGAGATCACCGACGAGGACGTCGTCGTGACGGAGACCCCGCGTGAGGGATGGGCCGTGGTCACGGAAGGGGGTGAGAGTGTCGCCCTCGACCTCAAGATCGACGAGGAACTGCGGCGAGCCGGCGTCGCGCGCGAGCTCGTCCGGGCACTTCAGGAGGGTCGCAAGACGGCAGGCCTGGAGGTGTCCGATCGGATCCTCGTCCGGTGGGCGACGGACGACCCCGACATCGTCCGGACCATCAACGACCATCGCGATCTCATCGCCGCAGAGGTCCTGGCGAGCTCCTTCGAGGAGGGCGACGGTGAAGGCTCCACTATCGAGACGGACCTGCCCGTCACCCTCGTGATCCAGCGGGCCTGATCCCCGAGGCTCTCGTCAGGCCTGGTCCAGCAGCCGCCTCTGCTCGTCCAACGTGGCCCTCACCGCGACACGGATCCCCTCCGCGCGGGTCTCTGCGGCCCGGATGAGCTCGTCCGCTGTGCGTTGGGCGATGGCCATGACCGCGGCGGCATCGGCATTGCCGTCGAGGGCGGCCTGGAGTTCCGCGGTGACCTCCGCAGTCGACTCCGCGGGCGCGGCGGCCGAGGGGGACGCCTGGCGGGCAGCCGTGAGGTCAGCCTCAAGCTCAGCCACCCGACGTTCGGCCGCGACCAGCCGGCTCTGGAGCTGGTCACACTGGGTGCGCAGGACCGCCTCACCGTCGCGGGCCCGCTGTACCTCATTGGAGTACTGCGCGACATCGGCCTCGATGATGTCGAGGAAGGCATCGACCTCGTCCATGTCGTAGCCCACACGCATCCGAGTCGTGGCGAACTGGACTCCGCGCACCTCGGCGGGGGTGAGGGGCATGGCGGTCTCCCTTCGGATGCAGGTCAGGCGAACGATGCGGCCAGCGAGCGCACGACTCCTATGAGGATGTTCACGCCGATGAGCAGGATCAGGAAGGCGAGGTCGAAGGAGACCTGGCCCAGACGCAGGGGCGGGATCACCCGTCTGAGTGCCTTCAGCGGAGGGTCGGTGACCGAGTAGATCACCTCGAGCAGGACCAGCAGCGGACCACGCGGCGACCAGCCCCGGGAGAACGCCTGGACGAGATCGAAGACCAGTCTGGCCAGCAGGAACAGCCAGAACGCCAGGAGGACGAGGGCGATCACCTCGAAGAGGATCGACACTCACGGCTCCCGGGGCATGGACAGGCAGGCTGATGGACGGGGCATGCGGCTAACTCTGATTGAAGAAGCCGTCCTGCGCTATCTGCGCCCTCGCGGCGTCGCCGATGTCGACGTTGACCGGGGACAGCAGGAAGACCTTGTTGGTGATCCGCTCGATCGAGCCCCTCATCCCGAAGACGAGGCCCGCGGCGAAGTCGATGATCCGCTTCGCATCGGGATCCTCGAGCTCGGACAGGTTCATGATGACGGGTACACCCTCGCGGTACTGCTCGCCGATGCGGCGGGCGTCGTTGTAGCTGCGCGGATGGATCGTCTCGATGCGGGAGAGGTCCGACTGCGGGGCATAGGCCGGTCGGCGGTCAGCCAGCGGTGCTGACGTCGGATTGCTCGGCGGGGGCGCATCGCTGCGGAAGGTGCGCACGGCGCGAGAATCCGGGATCGGCCGCACACCGCGGGACGTGTAGCGATCGTCCTCATAGCCCGGGTCGTAACCGGAGTCGTATCCGCGCGGCCGGGACTCTCGGCTGCTGCGGCGGGAATCCTCATACTCCGCGTACTCGTCGTAGCCGTCGTCGTCGCCGTGATCCTCGACAAGACCCAGGTACACGGCCATCTTGCGCATGGCGCCAGCCATCTCCTGTCGTCCTCTCTGTGCGGCATCGCGTGATGCTCGTGATCCTACGTCGGCATCGGCAGATGCCTGGTGTCTCGACGCTACTGCACGGGGGGCCGTGCCCCGAGTATCGCGCCCCCCACACGCACCTGTGTCGCACCGTTCTCGATGGCCACCTCCAGGTCATCGCTCATCCCGGCCGAGATGACGGTCGCGCCCGGATGGGTCTGCCGAAGGCGCTCGGACAGGTCCCGCAGACGGGAGAACGCGGGACCGGCGGTGTCCCGGACGGGAGCAGCGCCGGGATGGGGAGCCACGCCCATGACCCCGTCGAGCCGCAGTCCCGGTGCCGCCGCGACGGCATCGGCGAGCGCGTCGAGGTCGGCCGGCGTCACTCCCCCGCGCCCGGGCTCCGGCTGCCGATCGAGGTTCACCTGCAGCAGGACGCCCAGCACGCGCCCAGCACCCACGGCCGCCCGACCCAGAGGAGTGACGAGCGCTTGTCTGTCGACGGAGTCCACGGCGTCGGCCCAGCGGACGACGTGGTTCACCTTGTTGCGCTGAAGCTGACCGATCATGCGCCACGTCAGGGCCTGAGCCTGAGGCTCGCATGCCTCGTGCTTCAGACGCGCCTCCTGGTCGCGGTTCTCCGCCACATCCGTGACCCCCAGACGCGCAAGGAGGTCCACGTCACTGGCCGGGAACGTCTTGGTCACGACGACCAGCCGGACCTCGTCCGGGCGGCCGGCAGCTTCGCGGGCCCGGTCGATCCGGCGTCGAACCGAGTCCAGCTTCGCCGCCAGCTCACCGAGACGGTCCACGTCGGTGCTCATGCGTCCTCCCTCCTGTCCCCGCAGGTCACCACGATGCCCTGGCGCCCCGTGCGTCCATCCCGCCGGAAGGAGAACAGGTCGGGTTCTTCGACCGTGCACAGTGCGACGGAGGTGATCTGGGACCCCGGCACCCCGAGGGACTGCAGACGGTGGGTCACGCCCGCGCGGACATCGATCCCCGGCTGACCGTCCGGGCACACCACCAGGCTGGCCTCTGTCACCCCCTCAGGTGCCGTGGCCCTCACGTCGTCGACCCGTTCCGGTGACACCGGGTAGCAGGCGCCGCACACTGCGGGACCGAGCACGACGTGCGCGGGCTGAACACCGAGCCGCGCCAGTGTCGCCACGGTCGCACCCACGACATCGCCGGCGAGTCCACGCCAGCCGCAGTGCACCGCAGCCACGGTTCGGTCGTCGTCGCCGACGATCGCCAGAGTGAGGCAGTCCGCTCCCATCGCGAGCAGTGCGATGTCGGCCCGTGCGCAGACGACGGCATCCGCCACCGGGTCGTGCCCGGCACGTGCGCCCTCGAGCACATCATCGTCGACGACAACCACGTCACTCCCGTGGACCGCCGACAGCGTGATGAGTGCGGACGCCCCTGACCATCGACGCACACGATCGCGGTTCTCCCCGACGGAACGGGGGTCGTCTCCCACATGGGTCGCCAGATTCAATGAGCGGAAGTCCCCCGTGCTGACGCCGCCGGAACGACCGGTGGCCGCCCAGAAGACTGGACGGCCACCGGGAGCGGACGGATCGATCTCGCCCCAGTGGAGCGGCCGCCATCCCACTACTTCAGGAAGTCGGGGATGTCGAGGTCGTCGTCGGCATCGTCGAACACGATCGTCCGAGATGGACCGGACGGTGAGACGACCGCCGGCACCTCACCGGTGTCGCCGTCACGGAATCGCCCGGTCGAGCCGCTGACCGCCATGGCGGCCATCTTCTTGGCGGGAGGCTCGCCCCCCTCGAAGCCGGCTGCGATGACCGTCACCCGCACCTCGTCGCCCAAGGTGTCGTCGATGACCGCACCGAAGATGATGTTGGCGTCCGGGTGGGCAGCATCGGCCACCAGACGAGCCGCCTCATTGATCTCGAAAAGTCCGAGGTCGCTGCCACCGGAGACGGACAGCAGGACCCCGTGCGCGCCGTCAATCCCGGCTTCGAGGAGTGGGCTGGAGATCGCCTTCTCGGCCGCCTCGACCGCACGGTCCTCCCCACGGGCGGATCCGATGCCCATGAGGGCGGAGCCGGCGGAGTGCATGACGCTCTTGACGTCCGCGAAGTCCAGATTGATCAGACCCGGCGTGGTGATGAGGTCGGTGATCCCCGAGACACCCTGCAGCAGGACGTGATCGGCCTGGCGAAAGGCGTCGATGACGCTGATGTTGCGGTCCGCAAGCGAGAGCAGGCGGTCGTTGGGGATGACGATCAGGGTGTCGACCTCGCTGCGGAGGGCGTCGACCCCGGCCTCGGCCTGGGATGAGCGCCGCCGGCCCTCGAAGCCGAACGGACGGGTCACCACGCCGATGGTGAGCGCTCCGAGTGAGCGGGCAACGCGGGCGACCACGGGTGCACCTCCGGTCCCCGTGCCACCGCCCTCGCCTGCCGTGACGAAGACCATGTCCGCGCCCTTGAGCACCTCCTCGATCTCCTCGAGGTGATCCTCGGCCGCCTTCTTGCCGACCTCCGGATTGGCGCCGGCACCGAGGCCACGGGTCAGTTCCCGGCCGATGTCGAGCTTCACGTCGGCGTCGCTCATGAGGAGCGCCTGAGCGTCGGTGTTGATGGCGATGAACTCCACGCCCTTGAGACCGACCTCGATCATCCGGTTGACGGCATTGACGCCACCGCCTCCGATGCCGACGACCTTGATCACTGCCAGGTAATTCTGCGGAGCCGCCACGGCACCCGTCCCTTCACTCGTTGCCGCCGAGCCCTTCCACCCGGCAACGTTCTGGCTCTCAACCCTCAACCTCAAGATGAGACTGAGATTTTCTCGGGTCACGAGCCGGGCGGGAGGTTAGGCGGTGTGACGGGTGATGCGCAAGGTGAGACAGGTGTTTTTCCGAAGTAAAGTCTCGACTTCTCCTTGAGGGTGATCGAGGCCACCTCGACCCCGGACCAGCCGCGGACTACTACTGAAGCCTGAAGGTCGTGGGCAGTTCGGGGGCGGAGACGTCGTACATGTCAGCCTTGCGTTGCAGGAGTGCCTGCAGCACCTCGGCCTTGGTCTCGGAGTCCAGGGCGCTCCCCCACCGCACGACGTCCCCCGACCGCAGGTGCAGGTCGATGTCATCGCGGGTCGTGGCCGTGACCGACACCACGCGCTTGAGCAGGTCGTCAGGCAGGCCGTTGACGACGGCCGTCGCAGCCACCAGCGCAGCCCCCTCGGCGCGCACCTTCGGCAGGCGACGCGGCAACTCTCCGGCGACCGGGAAGACGACCCCGTCGGCGTCGATGCCCCAAGGACCCTGAGCAGCGCCGTCACCCCCGAGCCCGTCCGGAAGCCCCGCCGAGGGATCCAGGACAGCGATCGGATCACGCACCTCGACGGCGAGGACCACCTCGTTCGGCCAGCCCCGCCGGACCTCGACTCCCGATACCCAGGGCAGCGCGCGGATGCCCTGTTCGGCACCCGCAGCGTCGACACGGGCCAGCGGCCGGCCGATGGGGATCGCGGCAGCCTGCAGCACCTCCTCCGCCCGGATCCCGTCCGCGCCCACGACCCGTACCGCGCGAACCTCGAGAACCGATGAGAACCACACCAGCCAGACAGCGGCCCCGGTGACCAGCAGGACGAGCACGGTGACGAGCAGCCGACGGCGGCGCCGGCGACGCGGGCCGGGATCGGAGAAGTCGACCGGACGCGGTCGCGACGCCGACGGGGCGGCCGGGGCGGTGGAGGCGGTCATGGGCGCGGCTCCCGGGCGCGCAGCAGGTCGAGCACCTCGCCACCGATCATGCCGATGTCACCGGCACCCAGCGTCATGACGATGTCGCCTGCTCGAGCCCGATCGACAAGATCACCGGCCACCGACGACCACGACGGCTCAAACAGCACGCAGGCGGGATCAAGGGGAACATTCGCGGCCATCGTCTGCCCACTCGCCCCGGGGATGGGTTCCTCGCCGGGGGCGAACACCTCGAGAACGACCACCTCGTCGGCAAGACCGAGGGCCTCCCCGAACTCCCGCACGAACATCGAGGTCCGGTAATAGTGGTGCGCCTGGAAGGCCACCACGAGTCTCCCGTCCCCGAGGACCTCCCGTGCCGCCCGCAGTGTGGCGGAGATCTCGGTCGGGTGATGCGCGTAGTCGTCGTACACCCGGACACCAGCAGCCGAGCCCTTGAAGTCGAACCGACGACGGGTGCCGCTGAAGGCGGCCAAACCCTCTCGAAGGGCGGCCGCTGGCAGCCCTAGACCCAGTCCGCAGGCGAAGGCGGCAAGCGCGTTGAGGGCGTTGTGGCGACCGGGGACCTGCAGGGCGATCTCACCCAGACGAACTCCCCCGTGCACGGTGTCGAAGACCCATCCGGACTCCGCCGCACGAGAGTCGCTCAGTCGATAGTCGGCGACCCCGGACTCCCCGTAGGTGCGCACGTCGACGCCGGCATCAGCGGCCTCGGCGGCCAGACGCGCTCCCCCCGGGTCGTCGATGCACACGACCACGAAGCCCCCACGGTCCCGGATCCCGATGGCGAACTCGCAGAACGCCTGCTCGATGGCCTCGAAGGTGCCCCAATGGTCCAGGTGATCGGGCTCGACATTCGTGACGATGGCCGCGAGCGGCGACAGATGGAGGAAGGATCCATCTGACTCATCGGCCTCCACCACGAACAGCTCTCCTGACCCCAGGTGCGCGTTCGACCCGGACTCGTGCAGTTCGCTGCCGATGGCGAAGGACGGGTCGACTCCGCAGTGCTGGAGGGCAACGGTGAGCATCGACGTCGTCGTCGTCTTGCCATGCGTCCCGGACACCGCGACCCCACGGGAGCCCTCCATGACCGACGCGAGGGCGCGGGCGCGACTCCATTCGGGAACACCTCGCTCACGTGCGGCGACCCGCTCCGGATTGGACGCAGGGATGGCCGTCGAGACGACCAGTGCATCGACTCCGTCGATGAGGCCCGCATCGTGCCCCACACGTGCATCGACGCCGATGGCCCGGAGTGCCTGGAGACGTCGGGAGTCCTTCGCGTCGGACCCGGACACCACGACGCCCTGAGCGACCATGATCCGGGCGATGCCGGACATCCCGGCACCGCCTATGCCGACGATGTGGATGCGCAGCGGCCGATCCGTGCCGCCGGAGGACGCACCCGAGTCCTCAACCACCGTCATCCTCCTGCCGCAGCCGCCTCCACGGCCTGGGCGAGACGCACGTCGGCGTCCCGCTCCCCGAGCCGTGAGGCTGCCGCGCCCATGCTCGACAGCCTGTCCTCATCGTGCAGCAAGGACGCCGCCGTTTCGACGAGCCACTCCGCAGTGAGATCCGCGTCCTCGATGAGCATCCCTCCGCCCGCACGGACGACCGGGCCTGCATTGAGCCGCTGCTCACCGTTGCCGATCGGCAGGGGGACGTACAACGCCGGAAGGCCGACAGCGGTCAGTTCCGCACACGTCATGGCCCCGGCTCGCGTGACCGCCAGGTCGGCCGCCGCGTACGCGAGGTCCATCCTGTCGATGAACGCCACCGGGACGTAGCCGGGTGCCGGCTCCGGCGCCTCGTTGCGGATCCCGTAGGCATGCAGGACCGTGATGCCCTGCTTGGTGAGCTCGGGCAGCGCCTCGCCCACCGTGGTGTTGAGGCGCTGGGCACCCTGCGACCCGCCGAAGACCAGCAGCACCGGACCGTGCTCGGGAAGCCCGAAGAAGCGGCGTGCCTCCTCGCGTCGGGCCGTTCGGTCCAATGACGCTATGGCCTGCCGCAGAGGAAGCCCCATCGGCATCGCCCCGGGGAGCGCATCCGGCACGCTGGCATAGACGTGCGAGGTGAAACGGGCCCCCAGTCGGTTGGCCCAGCCGGCGTGCGCGTTGGCCTCGTGGATGACCAGGGGGGTTCGCGTACGCCGGGCCGCGAGGTAACCAGGCACGGCGGCGTAGCCGCCGAATCCGACGACGACGTCGATCTGACGGCCCCGCACCAGGTCGGTCGCCTGACGGACGGCGCGCCGCACGCGGGCCGGCAGGGCGACGAGGTCGCGTCCCGGGCGCCGCGGCATCGGGACACTGGGGACGCTCACCAGTGGGTAGCCGCGGGCCGGCACGAGGTCCCGCTCCAGGCCACGTTCACCGCCGAGGACGATCACCTCGGCGTCCGGGTCACGTCGCCGCAGAGCGTCGGCGAGGTTCAGTGCCGGCTCGATATGCCCCGCGGTGCCGCCCGCCGCCAGGAGGACACGCACGTCAACGACGCCGCAGTGACTGCGCGGTGCTGCGCCTGCGGAGAGCGCGACGCGTGTCGGGCTCGGCCTTGGCGAAGGCCATGAGCATGCCG
The DNA here is from genome assembly GCA_030830865.1 of Candidatus Nanopelagicales bacterium. Classification (GTDB taxonomy): domain Bacteria; phylum Actinomycetota; class Actinomycetes; order S36-B12; family S36-B12; genus UBA10649. The sequence continues at coordinate 26,034 of JAURME010000072.1, forward strand.
AGCGCCGCCAGGGTGGGCACCAAGGACGACCCGCCGTACGACACGAGCGGAAGCGGCACGCCGGTGATGGGGAGCAGCCCCAGCACCCCGCCGACGTTGATGACAGCCTGCACGACGATCCAGCATCCGACTCCTGCCGACGCGAGCCGCACGAACGGATCGCGGGTGTTGCGGGACTGTCGGAAGATGGCGAAGGCGAGAACACCGAACAGGGCGAGGACCGAGAGGGTGCCGAACAGCCCGAGTTCCTCCCCGATGACCGGGAAGATGAAGTCCGTGTGCGCCTCGGGCAGTGAGCCCCACTTCTCTCGACTCGCGCCGAGCCCGACGCCCCAGAATCCGCCCGTCCCGAGGGCGTACTGACCCTGGGAGACCTGCCAGCCGAAGCCGAGCCGGTCCGCACCCGGGTCGAGCCACGAGGTGAATCGCTGCATGCGGTAGGGAGCCGCGAGCGTGATGACGACCAGACCGATGGCGAACGCTCCGGCCAGCACACCGAACAGGCGCAATGGGGCGCCAGCGGCGAACAGCATGCCCACCGTGATCGCCCCGAGCATGAGCATGTTCCCGAAGTCGCCCTCGAGCAGGACCATCAGCATCATGGCGCCCGCGACGGGCAGGAGCGGGACGAGGAAGGTCTGCCAGTTCTCGACACGACGACCGTGGCGGGAGAGCATGGTCGCCCCCCAGACGACGAGCGCGATCTTCGCGAACTCCGACGGCTGAAGGCGGAACGGCCCGAAGATCTCGATCCAGTTGCGCTGGCCGGCCACCTCGACACCGATGACGAGCACGGCGACGAGAAGCAGGAAGGCCAGACCGAGCAGCGGCCAGGCGAAGCCGCGCCAGAACTGCACCGACGTCCGGGATGCGAAGACCATGCCGATGACGCCGAGAACGGCGAAAAGCGCCTGCCGTTGCGCGAGCGTGTACGGCGATCCATGGACCCGGAAGCTCTCGATGCTCGAGGCCGACAGCACCATGATCAGCCCGAGGACCAGCAGGAGGAGCGTCGTGCCCAGCAGCAGGTAGTAGGTGCTGAGCGGATGGTTCAGCAGCGCCCGCAGATGACCCGGCGATGTGGCGCGTGCCGTGGGCTCGGCCTCGGCCTCCGCGCGGCTCATGCGGTGTCCCCCTGCCGGCCCGGACCCTCGAACCCCGGGAGAGCTGCAACGGCCTCGGCGAACATCCGTCCGCGCTCGGTGTAGTCGCGGAACATGTCCCAGGACGCACAGCCAGGCGCCAGGAGCACCGTGTCCCCCGGCAGCGCGAGCGCGCGCGCCGCAGACACCACGTCGACCATGGCTCCAGTGTCTGCGCTGGCCACCTCGATGACCGGTACATCAGGCGCGTGTCGCCGCAGGGCCCCTGCGATGACCTCACGGTCCACACCGAGCAGGACGACCCCGCGGAGCCGGTCGACGCTCGCTGCCACCAGGTCGTCGAACTCCTGGCCCTTGGCCATGCCGCCGGCGATCCACACGATGGGGTCGTAGGACGACAGGGAGGTCTGCGCGGCATGCGCGTTCGTCGCCTTGGAGTCGTCGACGAACGAGATGCCGTCGACCGTGCCGACGTCGGCGATCCGATGGGCGGCCGGGACGAAGGCCCGAAGTCCGTCGCGCACCGCCGTCGGCGGGACGCCGAAGGCGCGGGCGAGAGCGGCGGCCGCAAGGGCGTTCGCCACGTTGTGGGGGGCGAACGGATGCACATCGCGCACCGAGCCGAGTTCCTGCGCGCGCTCGGTGCGATCATCGATGAACGCCCGGTCGACGAGCAGGTCCTCCACGACGCCCACCATGCTGACATCGGGCACTCCGAGGGTGAAGCCGATGGCGCGGCAGCCCTCGATGACGTCCGCCTCCTCGACCATCCGGAGGGTCCGCTCGTCTGAGACGTTGTAGACCGCCGCTTCCTGCGTGCGCTCGTAGACGCGGGCCTTCGCCGCAACATAGGCATCGAAGGAGCCGAAGTGATCGATGTGGTCGTCCGCCACGTTCAGGCAGACGGAGGCGACAGGACTCATCGTGTGCACGAAGGGCAGTTGCGGTGCGCCGACCTCGACGGCGATGACATCCATCTCGTCGTGCATGACGATGTCCACGAGGGACGTTCCGATGTTGCCTGCTGCACAGGTGCGGTAGCCCGCCGACCGCAGGATGGACTCCAGCATGAGTGTCGCGGTGGTCTTGCCGTTGGTGCCGGTCACGCACAGCCACGCCGCAGCCGTGTCCGGATCACGCAGCCGCCACGCCAACTCCAGCTCACCCCAGACGGGGATGCCGGCCCCCAGCGCCTCGACGATCAGGGGACTGTGCGGCGGCAGACCCGGTGACACCACGAGGATGTCGGTTCCGTCCGGCACACCGCCCGTGTGACCGAGTTCGACCCGCACCTCGAGGGCACGCAGGATCCCCGCCCGCTCCCGCTGACGTTCACCGTCACCGCCGTCGACCACGGTGACCCGGGCCCCGAGTTGCATCAGGGCGTCAGCACAGGCGTAGCCGGCCACGCCGATGCCCGCCACCGTCACCGACCACTGCGTCCAGTCCGAGTTCCGGTGCAGGCCCTCCACTCCCGGTCGGTTCACGAACGGACCCACTCCGCATAGAACAGAGCCAGTCCCGCGCCGATGAACAGGCCCTGGATGATCCAGAACCGGACGACGATCTGGATCTCCGGCCATCCGAGCATCTCGAAGTGGTGGTGCAGTGGCGCCATCCGGAAGACGCGGCGCCCCGTCAGTTTGAACGATCCGACCTGCAGGATCACGGACAGCGAGATGATGAGGAACAGGCCCGCGATGAAGGGCAGGAGCAGCTCGGTCCGAGTGAAGATCGCCAGGCCTGCGATACCGCCGCCGAGCGCGAGAGAACCGGTGTCGCCCATGAAGATCCGTGCGGGTGACGTGTTCCACCAGAGGAATCCGAACGTGGCGCCGGCACCGGCTGCGGCCACGATCGCCAGGTCAAGCGGGCTGGCCGTGGTGTAGCAGATCGAGGTCTGCTCGAAGAAGCAGCTCTGTCCGTACTGCCAGATGCTGATGAGGACGTAGGCGAGGAAGGACGCGAACGCCGCACCCGTCGCCAGGCCATCGAGGCCGTCGGTGAGGTTCACCCCATTGGTCGTCGCTGTGATGAGGAACCAGATCCACAGGACGAACAGGGCCATCGGGAGCACCAGCGGCGTGTCCCGCAGGAACGACACCGCCATGCTCGCAGGAGTCTCACCCTGCTCGTTCGGGAAGTTGACGGACAGCACGGCGAAGGACAGCGCCACCGCGGCCTGGCCGATGAGCTTGGTCCGGGCTCGCAGGCCCGTACTGCGCTGCTTGAAGATCTTCAGGTAGTCGTCGGCCACGCCAACGAGTCCGAGGCCCACCATTAGGTACAGGATCAGCAGGCCGGACGGGGTGGGTGGGCGCCACGTGATGAGGTGGGTGATCAGGTAGCCGGCGAGGACACCGACGATGATCGCAACGCCACCCATCGACGGTGTGCCGCGCTTGGCCTCGTGGTCGGGATAGGCCTCGTCGTCCGTCGAGACACGGATGGCCTGGGCGTACCCATGACGGGCGAGCAGGGCGATGAGCAGGGGCGTGCCGACAAGCGCGACGATTGCGGCGATACCGAGGGAGATGACGACGAGCCTCATATCTCGCCCTCCCCCAGTAGTGCGTCGGCGATGCGTTCCAGGCCGATCGCACGCGATGCCTTGACGAGCACGACGTCACCCGGTCGGACCTGCTGCCTCATGAGGTCGATCGCCTCATCGACATCGGCGACGTGGATGGACTCCTCACCCCAGGCGCCCTCGTTGCTGGCCCCGAGGTGCATCACCCTGGTGCCCTGTCCAACGCAGACCAGTCGCGAGATGTCGAGCCGGACCGCGAGGCGGCCGATGGCGTCGTGCTCCTCGACACTGGCGTCGCCCAGTTCACGCATCTCCCCGAGCACCGCCCACGTCCGACGCCCCGCGGCCATCGCGGCGAGGGACTTCAGCGCAGCGCGCACTGACTCGGGATTGGCGTTGTAGGCATCGTTGACCACGACGACCCCGGCCGGTGACTCCCGGATCTCCATGCGCCACGGGCTGTCACTGTCGGCCGATCGCAGAGCATCGGCGATGACCTCGATGCTCAGGCCGCACGCGCGCCCGACGGCGGCGGCGGCCAGCGCATTGGACACGAAGTGCTCACCGCTGAGGCGCAGCGTCACCGGCGCGGACTCCTGCACCTCCTCGTCAGTCAGCGTGAACGAGGGCCTGGCGCGATCGTCGACACGGACGTCGGTGGCGCGGATGCGCGCGATGGACATCTCGCCGAACAGGATGACGGCCGCGGGCGTCACGTCGCGCATGGCAGTCACCAGCGGGTCATCGGCGTTCAGGATCGCGATCCCTTCGGCGTTCAGGGCACGGACGAGCTCGGACTTCGCCCGGGCTATGCCCTCGCGCGATCCCACCACTCCCAGGTGCGCGGACCCGACGTTCAGGACGACGCCCACATCGGGGCGGGCGAGGCCGGCCAGGTAGGCGATGTGGCCCTCCCCCCGCATACCCATCTCGAGCACGAGGAAACGCGACTCCGCATCGGCGCGCAGGATCGTCAGCGGAAGCCCGACCTCGGTGTTGTACGAGCCACGGGCGCTGACGGTGGGGCCCTGGGCTCCGAGAACCCGGGCGATGAGGTCCTTGGTGCTGGTCTTGCCGCTGGAGCCGGTGACTCCGATGACCGTGCAGGTCAGGCGCTCCTGCCGGTACCAGGAGGCCAGACGGCCGAGAGCGATGACGGGATCATCCACCACGACGCAGGGCAGGTCCACGCCGTCAGTGGTCGACAGCGGTCGAGCGGAAAGGACCAGCGCTGCGCCGTCCGCCACGGCCTGTGCCGCATGGTCATGCCCGTCAGACCGCTCACCGCGGATCGCGACGAAGAGGGCGCCGGGCGTCACCTCACGCGAGTCGGCGACGACGATCACGATGGAGTGGGCGTCCGCGGCCACAGGTCCGCACAGGGAGCCGCCGATGGCATCGGCGATCTCCCGAGGTGTCAGGGGGATCACTCGACGGTTCCGATCCGGCGAGCGTCATCCAGTGCATCGGCGAGGACCACGGCATCGTCGAACGGGGTGACCACGCCGGCGACCTCCTGACCCTGCTCGTGCCCCTTGCCGAGCACCACGATGATGTCACCGGGCTCGGCGACATCCACCGCAACGCTAATGGCTGCCGCCCGGTTTCCGATGTCATGCAGGCCGGTGTCCCCTCCCCGGGCAGCGCGGGCACCTGCCATGACCGATGCGCGGATGGCAGCCGGATCCTCGGAGCGAGGGTTGTCATCCGTCACGATGACGACCTCGGCGCCCTGCGCCGCCGCAGCGCCCATCAGTGGTCGCTTCTGCGCGTCCCGGTCGCCACCGGCCCCCAGGACCGCGATGATCCGCGCGGGCGCGGAGCCGCGAAGCGCGTCGAGCGCCCGCCCGATCGCGTCCGGTGTGTGCGCGTAGTCCACGATGCCGATGATGTCCGGGCCCCCCGCGTCATCGACTCGACGGCCAACGGTCTGCATTCGCCCCGGCACCTGCACCGACCCGAGCCCACGAGCAGCCGCCGCGGACTCGACGCCGCAGCTCCGCAGAACCGCAAACGCGCAGAGTGCGTTCGCGACGTTGTAGTCACCGGGGAGGGGCACGTGAACGATGGTCTCCTCCTGCTGCGGGCCGGCCACGCGCATGGCGCTGCCACCTGGGACGGATCGGATGTCGCGGGCGCGCCAGTCCGCCTTCGGATCGTGCACCGACCAGGTGTACACCGGGATGGTCGCCTCCCGAGAAAGGCGTCGGCCGTATTCGTCGTCGACTCCCACGACACCGATCGCGGCGTGCTGCGGCGTGAAGAGGCGGGCCTTCGCCCGGTAATAGGTCTCCATGTCGCCGTGATAGTCCAGATGGTCCTGGGAGAGCTGCGTGAACGCGGCGACGTCATATCGGAAGCCGTCGACCCGATGCTCCTCCAGAGCGATGGAGCTCACCTCCATCACGGCGAACTGGACTCGCTCGTCACGCATCACGGCGAGAATCGCTTGGAGGTCCGTTGCCTCCGGTGTCGTCCTGACTCCGGAGAGATCGCGCCCCGCGATGTGCACCCCCACCGTGCCGATGGCTCCCGTCCTCAGCCCGGCCGCCTGGAATCCCGACTCGACCATGGCCGTGATCGTCGTCTTGCCGTTCGTCCCGGTGATGCCGACGACCTGCAGGTCGCGTGCGGGCCAGCCGTGGACTGCTGCCGCAACAGGGCCGGCGATGACCCGCGGCTCGGGGACGACGAGCACCGGCACCTCAAGCGCGGCACACAGGCGACCGCCCTCCTCGTCGGTGACCACGGCGACCGCTCCCTGCCGCACTGCCTCGATGGCGTGCAGAGCGCCATGCGTCACCCGACCGGGCAGGGCGAGGTAGAGGTCACCCGGGCGGACATCGCGGGAGTCGAGGGTCGCACCGGAGACCCTGAGGTCAGCAACCGCAGAGGATGCGGGCCGCAGTTCGGGGACGGCGGCGCACACGGAGGCGAGGGCCACCGGACGGGGTTCAGGCCTCAGCGAGTCGCCCATCGTGGATCACCCGCCGAGGGGAAGCCGGGAGAATCTGGCGCCGGTCGGCGGGATCTGGCGAGCCTGAAGGGCGTACGTCATGACCCGCTTGAACACCGGGCCACCGAGCTGGCCGCCGTAGCGACCGACCCGCGGGTTGTTGAGGAACACTGCCACGACGAGTTCGGGAGCATCCACGGGAGCCATGCCGATGAAGGAGGCGATGACACCGCGGTAGCAGCCGCAGTCGGCGTTGAAGGCCTGAGCGGTGCCGGTCTTGCCGCCCACGCGGTACCCCGGGATCGCCGCGTTCGGGGCGGTGCCACCGGGACCGACCACGGCCTCAAGCATGGCCCGGACCTGACTCGCGGTCTCCGGTGAGACGACGCGGGTCGGGTCCTCCACCTCGGGGGTCGAGGCAGTGCCGTCAGCGGCGATGAGCTCGTCGACGAGGCGAGGCTGCAGGCGCACGCCATCATTGGCGATGGTGGCGAACACGCTGGCCGCCTGGACGGCATTGACGCTGAAGCCCTGGCCGAAGGCGATCGTCGGCATCGACGTGGGTGACCAGTCGTCGTAGGCAGGCACGTATCCACTGGCCTCACCCGGGAAGCCCAGACCGGCCTTCTGCCCGATGCCGAACTTCTTGAGGTACTTGGAGAGCTTGCGGCCGCCGATCCGCTCAGCGGCCAGGATCGTGCCGATGTTGCTGGACTTCGCCATGACCCCGGAGAGGGTCAGATTGAGCGTGCCGTGGGGGGTGTGGTCGTTGAAGTCCTCACCGCCGCGCATGAGGACCGGCGGGATCTTGAACCACGAGTAGGGCGTGGCCTTGCCCTCGTTGACGACGGCGGCCAGGGTCATGAGCTTCGCCGTCGAACCGGGCTCGAAGACCTCGGTGAGGGCTCGATTCCCGAGGTCCCTGCTGTCGGCCGATCCCGGGTCGTTGGGATCGAAGGTCGGCGCAGTGGCAAGAGCGAGGATGTCCCCGGTCTGCGGGTCCATGACGACGACGGTACCGCTGTCGGCGCGTGAACTGCTGACCTGCTGCGCGATCGTCTCCTGTGCGATGAACTGGATGTCCCGATCGATCGTGAGCCTGATCGTGGTGCCGGGCTGAGCTTCGGTGCGTGACTGCGCCCCCGTCGGAATGGCGCCCCCGCTCGGGCCCCGCTCGTAGCGCATCTCTCCCGGAGTGCCGGTCAGGGTGTCCTCATAGGCGTACTCCAGGCCACCGAGACCGGTGCCCTCGGCCCCCACGAATCCCACGATGTTCGCGGCGAGGTCTCCCGCCGGGTAGATGCGTCGAGAAGTCTCCTCACTGAAGATTCCCGGTAGGCGCAGGTCGGAGATGCGGCCCCAGGTCTCAGGAGTCAGCTCCTTCGCGAGGTAGACAAAGCGCCGGTCCCCCGTCAGTCGCGCGGCGAGGACATCGGCATCGACCTCGAGGATGGTGGCGAGCTGCTCAGCCTCACCGGAAGGATCGGTCACCATCGTCTGGTCCGCCGTCAGGTTCCGCGCCTCCACGGTCACGGCCAGGGGTTCGCCCGCATTGTCGAGGATCGCTCCGCGCTGTGCCGGAAGCTCCAGGACACGCATGCGCTGGCCGAGGGCCTCCGATGCGAGGGTCTCCCCCTTCACCGCCTGCAGTTCGACCAGCCGACCGGCGAAGACGGTCAAGACCAGGCCCGTCACGACGAGCAGGATCGTTCCCCGCTTGCGGGGATCGGCCATGCGCAGGCCTCGCACCGGCACACGCCGACCGTAGCCGCCACCGCCTCCTGAGGGTGGTCGCGGCGACGGGCGGCGTGGCGCGGAGGACGATCTGGTCGCGGTGGGGCTCACGGCACCGGGACCGCCACGAGGCCGGCGTCGGTGCTGCCGAGGTCCTTGGTCACGTCGATGACGGTGGCGTCCTCCCAGAGGTTGTTCTCCGCGTTGGGGTTCTTCGCCTTCTTCGCGGCCGCGGCCTGCTCCTGGTTGCGGGCCGCCTGCGCAGCAGCGGCATCGACGGCGGCAGGATCCTGCTCGGCTGCGGGGCCGACCGGGAGCCCCGCGAGGCCGTTGTCGACGGCCTCGGCGGCGGTGGCGTCCGCCGGGGTAAGCAGGCGCGGCATCGCCGTGCGGGTGCCCGGTGCTGCCTTGGGCTTGCCGAGCACCTTGCCCGTCGTGACATCCAGGAAGACCGGGTTCTCGCTCGGAACCATCCCCATGGCCCGAGCCTGACGCTCCAGAGACTCCGGCGCGGCCACAGCGGCCACGGCTTCCGTCAACGCCTCCTCCTGCTGGAGCAGCGCCGACTGCTCGGACTTCAGCTCACCGATGGTGAAGGCTCCTTGGGCGAGGGACGTGTTGATGAGCAGGATCGACAGCATGCCGATGCCGAGGACCGAGGTGACGACCAGGGCGAAGACGCCGCGACTGGCCCGCTCCGGGCGCAGCGGGGACACCATCCGCAGGTGCGGCCGAGCCGAACGATGTGCGCGCGCGCCCCGAGTGACGTACTCCGTCCCGGCCGGATTCCCGATGGCTTCGGGTGCCTCGGCGGGCATTTCCGGCTCCTCGTGCCGACGTGCTGCTGCGCTCATGCCGCCTCCGCCAGTTTCTCCGCGGCGCGCACACGTACCGAGGCTGATCGCGGGTTCGCGGCGATCTCCTGGGCATCAGCGGTCTCGGCGCCCCGGGTCAGCAGGCGAAGCCACGGCTCGCGGTCGGCCGGGACGACGGGCAGGTCGGCCGGGACATCCGGACGTGCGCCCGCGGCGAGGACTCGCTTGACGATGCGGTCCTCGAGGGACTGGTACGACATGACGACGAGGCGACCGTGCACGGCCAGAGCGGACAGAGCCAGGGGAATGGCCCGCTCAAGGACCTCGAGCTCACCGTTGACCTCGATGCGGAGGGCCTGAAAGGTGCGCTTCGCAGGATTGCCCCCGGTGCGGCGGGCGGCAGCAGGGATGGCGGCGCGAATGAGGTCGACCAGCCGAGCGGAGTCCGTGAACGGCTCCTGCGCCCGCTCCGCGACGATGCGCGCGGCGATCCGGCTGGCGAACTTCTCCTCGCCGTACTGGCGCAGGATTCGGGTGAGATCGGCTGCCGTGTAGGTGTTGAGGATGTCGGCGGCCGTCCGGGTATCGGTGGGGTCCATCCGCATGTCCAGCGGCGCGTCCTGCGCGTAGGCGAATCCGCGATCTGCCTCGTCGAGCTGCATGGACGAGACACCGAGGTCGAACAGGATGCCCTGGACGCTGGCGAGCCCGAGGTCGGCGAGCACGGATGGCAGTTCGTCGTAGACCGCATGCACCAGGGTGACCCGGCCCCCGAAGGAGGCCAGACGCTCACCCGACAGCCGGAGCGCCTCGGGATCACGATCAAGTCCGACGAGTTGAATGTCGGGGAAACGCAGGAGCGCCTCCTCCGCATGGCCGCCGAGACCCAGCGTCGCGTCGACGAGCACAGCGCCCGGCTCGTCGAGGGCCGGGGCCAGGAGGGTGAGCACACGGTCCCTCATCACCGGGACATGTCGGGGAGCGCTCATGAGCCGGCCCAGGTGTCGACGAGCGTCGCGACGAGGACGAGGACCCCACCGGTGAGAAGCATGGCCAGACCGAGCGCACCGGAGGAGCGCAGCGTCGAGCGCCAGGGCTCTCCGAAGTGGGTCAGGCTGCTCATGTCTCCCCCTGAGCGGTTCGCGGTCGGGATGCTGGCGGACGGTGGTCGGGCGGTTGTCGGTGGTTCTCGTGGTCGCGGTGGGGCGTTGGCGTCATGTCGGTCAGGTCCCCGCCCGCTGTTTCCAGCGGACCCTGGCGCGGGGGAAGTCGCGTCAGGACGGGCGAGGAGCGGGAGGAGACCTCACCGCATGAACGGCCATCAGATGCCCGGCAGCACCTCCCCACTGAGGTCGGAAAAGGCCTCTTCCTGGGCGGCCAGGTAGGTCGCCCAGGTGGCGGCGTCCCAGATCTCGGCCGTCGAGTTCTTGCCCACGACCACGACATCGCGGTCGAGTCCGGCGTATTCCCGGAGGGTCGGAGGCACGGTGATGCGTCCCTGACGGTCCGGGATCTCGTCCGAGGCCCCGGAGAACAGCACTCGCTGGTACGCCTGCGCTCGCGGATCCGACCGGGACGCCTCGTTGAGGCGCTCGGCGTAGCTGGCGAACTCCGCCGCCGGCCAGACGACGATCGACCGGTCCTGGCCCTTGGTCAGGACGAGGCCGCCGGCGAATCCCTCGCGGAACTTGGCTGGGAGCACGAGCCGGCCCTTGTCGTCCAGCTTCGGGGTGTGGGTGCCGAGGAAGCCAAGAAACATGTGCCCGACCTCCCCCTTCCACCCCATACGTCACCCTGGTCTCTCCAAGTGCCGCCACTGTACTCCACTTTCCTCCACCGTCAACCACACTTCCCCTAACAATTTGGTCACGCCCTCCACCTCCCCCCGCCGTCCCCTGAGACCACCGGAACCGGGTCTCCGCGTCGTCTCCGCGTCGTGCGCGGGATTCCCCACGAGGGCGACGTAGCCTGCGTCCGTGACCGATGCCCCCTCCCCGGACCTCCGACGCACCCGCACCGTCACCTCTGGCCTGGTGCTCGGTCTCGCCGTCAGCTCGCTCGTCCTCGGCGCCTGCACCCCGGGGTCCGGCCCGGATGTCCAGGCGCCCTCGGCCTCGTCCTCCGGAGCCTCCGGCAGCGCCGCTCCGTCGACCACCTCGAGCGCGGCGGCCATGTCGTCCCCGACGTCCGAGCCCACGCCCGGCCCGACCGAGCCCCCGCCGTGGCGCTCCCCTCTCACCGGCGAGGTCGGCGAGGAGGGCCAACCCGTCCTCATCGTGAAGATGGACAACACCCGGAACGCCCAGCCGCACGCCGGCCTCAGCAAGGCGGACGTCGTCTACATCGAGGAGGTCGAGTACGGGATGACCCGCATCGCGGCGGTGTTCTCCAGCGAGATCCCCGATCGCATCGGTCCCGTGCGGTCCGCCCGCATCACCGACATCGACCTTCTCGCCCAGTACCGCCGGCCGGCGTTCTCCTACTCCGGCGCACAGCGCAAGATGTTCCCCGTCCTCGACTCCGCCCCGTTCGTCGATGTCTCGCCGCGTCGAGGCGATGCCGGCTACAGCCGCGACTACGCCCGGCGTGCGCCGTACAACTACTTCATCGACGGCACCGTGGCGATCGAGCGCGCGCCCAAGGCCAGTGCCGCACGGGACATCGGATTCACCTTCAGCGAAGACGTTCCCGTCGGAGGTCGGGTGGCCACCTCGGCGAGAGCCGCATGGCCCTATTCGTCGGCGGAGTTCACCTACCGCCCGAGGAAGGGCACCTACTCCGTCGACCTCAATGACGAGAAGGCCGCCGCTGAGGAGAGCAAGGAGGCGCAGCAGGCATCAACCGTCGTCATCCAGTACGTCAAGCAGGAAGCCTCGCGATTCTTCGACAAGGGCGGAGGCAACACCCCGCATGCCGAGACGATCGGTTCGGGCCGGGCACTCGTCCTGCGTGACGGGATGGGCTGGAAGGCCCGGTGGGACCGACCTTCCGCGAAGCAGGGCACCACGTTCACGACAGCCGAGGGGGAGCCACTGCCCTTCAAGCCCGGCCAGGTGTGGGTGGTGCTGCTGGACCGTGATCGCAAGGCCACGGTCGAGCCGTGGACGTGGCCCGACACGACCTCCACGAGTGCATCCCCCAGTGCATCCCCGAGCTCGACGATGGTGCCGCAGTCCTCGACGGAGCCATCGTCGGCCTCTGACTAGTTCGTTCCCCTGTCAGCCGCCGCGGAGCGCTGCGGGATCGGACTGCCGCAGGTCGTCGTCGATCTCCTCCGGGACCGCCAGCGACTTCGGGGCGTCCACCCCCAGGTCGCGCATGCGGCGCGCCTGACGCATCGCCTGGCGATCGAAGGAGCCGACGAAGGCGTTGTACCCGCGCACGGCTTGGTCCAGTCCGCGACGCATGCCTTCCAGGTGGTCGGTCAGGACCGCCAGGCGGGCCAGCATCTCCGCACCGGCCTGCCGGACCTGCTCGGCATTCTCGGCCATGAGCTGACGCTGGTAGCCGAAGGCGATCGTGCGCAGCAGGGCGAGCATCGTGGTTGGCGTCGCCAGGATGACCTGTCGCTCGAACGTCTTCTCCAGCAGCAGGCCATCGACCTCCAGCGCAGCGGAGAGCAGGGACTCCAGCGGAAGGAACATCACCACGAAGTCTGGGCTCCGATCAGAGTCGGAGTAGCCCTTCGCCGACAGCTCGCGGCTGCGCGCAAGGAGGTCGTAGGCGTGCTTGCGCAATAGGTCGTCGCGCTCGGGACCAGCCGACAGTCCAGCCGCCTGCCAGTACGCGTCGAACGGGAACTTCGCGTCGACGAGCACCTCGCCTCCCCCGGGCAGGTGGACGACGACGTCCGGCCGGGACAGGCCGGCGCCATCGGGACGTGCGTCGGGTCGAGAACCCTGGCGGGTCAGGTGCACGCCCTCGAGGAGCCCGGCGTGCTCGAGGAGGCCCTCCAGCTGCATCTCCCCCCACTGCCCGCGTGTCTGACCACGGGCGAGCGCCCCGGCCAGCTGGGTCGTCGCTGACTCCAGGGACTGATAGCGCTCCTGGACAGAGGTGAGCTGACTGGTGAGGGTGGCCTCCGCGGTCGCGCGGTCGCGACTGGCGGCGTCCGATGCCCGACGCAGGCTCTCCAGGCTCTCGCGCACCGGGGTCAGCAGATCCGCCATCCCCGACATCTCCACGATGCGGGCACGGGCTGCCTCGGCCTCGGACCGGGTCGACGAGAGGAGGGCCTCCGCGTGCACGGCGCGATCACGTTCCCGTGACACCCGCGACCCGAGCCACGACCACACCATCGCTGCCGCGAGGGTCGCCCCCACCAGCAGGCCGATGGCGAGCCCGACAGTCAGACCTGCGATGTCCATGGATCCGATGCTGCCTCACGGGTGTGACAGCCGCTCCCGTGACACGCGCAGATCCGCCGCGTGGCAGACTCTTCTTCCCCCTCGCCACCGGCGGGGAGATGCAGGGACCACAGGGGAGGTGGGATGGACGCGGTCCAGGAGGAGCAGGCATTCGTCGACGACGCCTACGCCCTGCTGGCGACGCAGATCGACCACCTGACCCAGCGCATGGCGCGGGTCGCGACCGCACCGTCCACCGGAACGCCACAGGACCTGCTCGAGCGGCAGGCACTCCACGACTCGCTGTCCCACCAGCTGGCCAGTGCCACGGCAGCCCAGAACCGCCTGTGCTTCGGTCGGATCGACCATGCCGACGGCCTCGTCCAGCACCTCGGACGCGTGGGCCTGCGCGACTCGTCCGGCGATCCGGTCCTGCTCGACTGGCGCGCGCCCAGCGCCGCGGGCTTCTACCAGGCCACCACCGTCGACCCCATGGGGCTGGCGAGCCGTCGCCGCATCATCACCCGGGACCGGACGGTCACGCACACCGAGGACGAGGACCTCAGTGACCCGACCGTGATCACCGTCGACGCCGCAGCACGGGCCGTCGATGCTCCGCGCCAGGGCCGGATGGGCGACATCATCGCGACCATCGCGGCCGATCAGGACCGCATCGTGCGCAGTCCGCTCAACCGTGTGACCGTCGTGCAGGGCGGCCCGGGCACCGGCAAGACCGTGGTCGCCCTTCACCGGGCGGCCTGGCTCCTCTACACCTACCGCGACCGCCTGGCGCGAGACGGCGTGCTCGTCATCGGCCCTTCACACGCGTTTCTGCGGTACATCGACCAGGTGCTCCCGAGTCTGGGCGAGACCGACGTGGTGCTGCTGACGCCCGGCGATCTCTACCCCGGGGTCTCCACGGATCTGCCCGACGCGCCCGCCGCCGCGGCCGTCAAGGGTGACCTCGTCATGGCCAAGGTGATCGCCCAGGCCGTGCGCAACCGGATCCGCGTGCCCGCCCACGACGTCACGATGCGCCTCGAGGACGGGTCCAGCGTGACGATCACCGCGGCGCAGTTGGCCGACGCCCGCAGGGGTGTGCCGCGCAACGGCAGTTTCCACGGCAACCGCGAGCCGTTCCTGAAGCGCGCCCTCGATCACCTGTCCCGGCACCGCGCCGTCCAACGAGGTGAGGATCCCTCCGATCCGGACATCCGACTCGCACATCTGCAGGACCTCGTCGACGAGCCAGCGGTGCGCCGGACGCTCAATCTCATGTGGCTGCCCATCACGCCCGAGCGACTCGTGACGCTGTTGCTGACCGACGCTGACACTCTCGCCGCCGCTGCCCACGGACTGCTGTCCCCCGTTCAGCAGGCGACACTCCTCCGCGAGCCCGGTGCGCCGTGGACTATCGACGACGCCCCCCTCCTCGACGAGGCGGCCGACCGCCTCGGCGAATTCGTCCGCCCCACCGCGGCGACGCGCGAGAACGCCGACTTCGCGGAACTCCATGTCGAGGACCCACTGGCGCGCCACCGACCGACCACCACCCTCGCTGAACGTGCGGTGAACGACCGGGACTGGGTCTATGGCCACGTCGTCGTCGACGAGGCGCAGGAGCTCTCGCGCATGGCCTGGCGGGCCCTGGCTCGCCGTTGCGGACGACGCTCCATGACGATCGTCGGGGATCTGCAGCAGACCACCCACCCCGCGGGGGCCCGCGACTGGCGCGAGGTACTCGACTGGGCCGGTGACCACGTCGACCTGCACACCCTGACCGTCACCTACCGGATCACCCAGCAGACCGCGGACACCGCCGCTGAACTGCTCACCGCGGCGGGGGGAGATGCCCCGATCCTCCACCCGATCCGCGAGGGCGCGCCGACCGAGCACCTCTCGACGCCGCGCGGCCTGCTGGCCGACCTCATCCTCGACCGTGTCCGCGACGAGGTGGGCCGCGTCGGCGTGATCGTGCCCGATGATCGCGCCGGATCCTTCATGGTGGACCTTGCGGCCAGCGATGCCCGCTTCGGAATCGGAGCCGACGCGGTCGACGCCCCCATCGCCGTGCTCACGGCCCGTGAGACCAAGGGCCTGGAGTTCGACCACGTGTTCGTCATCGATCCCGATGCCATCGCCCGACAGACCGCACGCGGCGCGGACGTCTACGTGGCCTGTACCCGAGCCACGCAGACCCTTCACCTCATCGATCTCGTGTATCCGAGCGCGCCGGTCGACTGAACGCACCCGGCGCGTGACCACATCGTTGCCGACCTGAGACCTTCTCCGCGGAACGGTCGTCAGCGTGCAACGCGTCCCATCCGCAGAGGACACTGCCAGTGACAGCCACGTCACGGTCCGGACGTCTGGAGGAGCGATGAACGCCACCCGCACACCAAGTCACCGCACTGTGGTCGCCGCCGCGACCGTCATGGCCCTGGCCGGGCTACTGGCCGGCTGCGGCTCGTCCGGTGTTGCGTACGACACCTCTGCCTCCGACGCGATGGCGCCCATGGCCGAGGAGGCCATGCCGGACATGATGGTCGACGGGGAGATGGCGGCGGAGGCGCCCCGAATGGACTCCGCGTCCGGCACCTCCGCGTCGATAGACGCGGAGCGTCAGGTGATCCGCACCGCCTACATCAGCATGCGCGTCGACAGCGTGCCGGCCTCGGCAGCCGACGTCCGCGGGATCGCGGGCGGGTTCGGCGGCATCGTGACGGACGAGAGCATGACCGCCGACGGATCGAGCGACGCGGACGTCGCCAACAGCTACGCGACGGTGACCGTGCAGGTGCCAGCCGACCGCCTCGAGGACTTCCTTTCCGCCATCGCCGACCTCGGCACAGTCGACTCACGGACCGTGAGCGCCCAGGATGTCACGCTGCAGGTGGTCGACCTCGATGCTCGAATCGATGCCCTGACGACGAGCATCACGCGCCTCGAGCAGCTGCTTGCGCGCGCTGAGACCGTCGAGGACCTGCTCGCGATCGAGACCGAGCTCTCGCGCCGTCAGGCGGATCTCGATGCCCTCCAGGCACAGCGGACCTGGCTCGGCGACCAGGTGGCCATGTCCACCGTCACCGTCTCGCTCAGCCCCACGACCTACGTGACGAGCAGCGGAGCACCCGGATTCCTCTCCGGCCTGGAGACTGGCTGGTCAGCACTCGTGGCCGCTGCAGGTGCGCTCATCACGCTCGCCGGAGTCCTGCTGCCGTTCCTGGTGCTGCTCGGGATCATCGCGGTTCCGGTGACGTTCCTCATCGTGCGACTGGCTCGACGCGGACGTAGGGTCCAAGGATGGGAGTCAGGCGCGACCGGCGACGTCGCGGCGGACCCGGTCGCCGACGCCGCCTCCTCATCGCCGGGGTCGCCGCCCTCGCGCTGATCATCGGCGGCGTGGCCGCTGTGGTGGTGACCCGACCCTCCCCCATCACGCCCGAGGCACTGATACTCCCCGGCGCCGCCACGTCAGCGCAGGACCCGGCCCCGGTGAAGCTCGAGGCGGACCTGTACCTCCCGCGCGACGCGTCTTCCTCGCGTCCGGCTGTGCTCATCGCCCATGGCTTCGGCGGCAGCAAGGCCTCGGTCACCGCTGAGGCCCTCTCCCTCGCCGATGCGGGCTTCGTCGTCCTGACCTATTCCGCGCGCGGCTTCGGGGGGTCATCGGGACAGATCTCCGTGAACTCCCCGGACTTCGAGATCGCCGACGCCTCGGCGCTCCTGGACTTCCTCGCCACCCGGCCGGAGGTCCGACAGGACGCACCCGGGGACCCCCGCGTCGGGATCGCGGGCGGCTCGTACGGGGGCGCCCTGGCACTGCTCGCCGCCGGATACGACGATCGCGTCGACGCCGTCGCCGCCGACATCACCTGGAACAGCCTGCAGGAGTCGCTGTTCGGGCAGGCCGGTGAGCCGCAGGTCGGCGACATCGGCGTGTACAAGAGCCTGTGGACCGGCCTGTTCTTCTCATCCGGTCTGACCAGCCGCGACGGGTCGGTGACCGAGTGCGGTCGGTTCACCCCGGCCTGGTGTCGGGCCTACGTCGATGCCGCCGTCGACAGCGTCGTGACCGCCGAATCGGCCGAACTCATGCGCCGGTCCTCCCCCGTGAGCATCACCGATCGCATCACCGTCCCGACCCTCCTCGGCGGCGGCCAGGCGGACTCCCTGTTCCCCCTCGGGCAGGCGAACGCCACCGCAGAGCAGATCCGGTCGGCGCACCCGGACGTCCCGGTGAAGGTCGTCTGGCACGCGGGAGGCCACGACGGCAGCCTCACGTCGGCGGAGGCGGTGGGCGAGCAGGTGAGGCAGCTGACCGCGGACTGGTTCACCACGCACCTCGACGACGGCCCCCCGGTATCGGATGACTTCCTGTTCTCGGTCGTCGCAGGGTCCGCGCTGAGCGATCGGGCCGCCGGTACCGACGAGGTGCGGGCTGCGGGGGCCTACCCGGGACTCCAGGGAGCCGAGCAGAGCACCGTCACGGTGCAGGGGCCGGCGCAGGAGATCCTCGCCCCGGCCGGCGGCGTCCCGGCCGCGATCTCCTCGCTGCCCGGCCTCGGCGGGCTGGGCGGACTCGCCGGCCAGGTGGCCGGCGGCCTCGGGACGATGCTCGGAGCAGACGGGCAGAGCGCGGTCTTCACCTCCGAGCCGTTGTCCGCCCCACTGAGCATCGTCGGATCCCCGCAGGTCCGGGTGACGGTCTCCAGCGATCGACCGGTCGAACAGGCCACCCTCTTCGCGGCCGTCCGCATCGTCGACGACCAGGGTCGCTCACAGCTGCCGGCCGGTCTCGTGGCCCCGGTCATGATCCGGGATCTCGCCGGCGATCTCGTGACCCGCGACATCACGCTTCCGGCCATCGTGGTCGACGTGCCGGCGGGAGCGCGTCTGGCCGTCACACTCTCCACCACCGATCAGGCTTACCGCCTGCCACCGGGACCGGCCGTCTACAGCGTGGCCCTCGCCGGTGACTCCCTTACTGTCCCGCTGACGCCGGCGACGCCGATCGATACCGGGTTCCCTTCCTGGGGATGGCTGGTGATCGCCGCCGGCCTGACGCTCGGCCTCGTCATTCTGGTCCGCCTTGCACGCCCACGGGTCCCGCGCCGAGCCACCACCGTCGCGGAGTACACCCCGAGCGCCGCGCCTGTCCGCGTCACCGGGCTGGTGAAGGAGTTTCCCGGTGGCGTGCGCGCTGTGGACGACGTCTCGTTCGCCGTTCCCGACGGCGCGGTGCTCGGGCTCCTGGGCCCGAATGGGGCGGGCAAGAGCACGGCCCTGAGGATGCTCATGGGTCTCACCCGACCCACCGCGGGCACCCTCGAGCTTTTCGGCGATCCCGTGCGGCCCGGGACCCCGGCGCTCGCGAGGGTCGGCTGCTTCATCGAGGGACCGGGGCTGCTCCCCCACCTCACGGGCCGTCAGAACCTGGACTTGTTCTGGCGCGCCTCCGGCCGCAGCGGCGATCCGCGCCATGCGGAGGTGCTCGACATCGCCGGCCTCGGCCCGGCCATCGATCGCCGGGTGCGCACCTACAGCCAGGGCATGAAGCAACGGCTCGGCATTGCGCAGGCCA
>JAURME010000073.1 GCA_030830865.1 Candidatus Nanopelagicales bacterium
CTGCCCCTGCTGGGCACCTACGCCGTGGTGCTCGCCCTGCTCACGATCTGAGTGGTGCACCGAAACCTGCAGGTACCGTCACACCCAGCGCATCTTGTGACGGTACCTGCAGGCTTCGGTGCGAATTCCGGCAGCGCTACGGCAGCGTCCAGTCGATCGGGTCGGCACCGAGTTCGTCGAGGAGGTCGTTTGCTCGGCTGAACGGCCGGGAGCCGAAGAAGCCCCGGTCCGCGGACATCGGGCTCGGGTGTGCGGAGGCCACCACGGGCACATCGGGCAGGGATGGCTCCAGCGACTGGGCGTCCTTGCCCCACAGGATCGCGACGCGTGGTTCTCCGTCGCGGGCCACGAGAGCGTCGATCGCGGCAGCGGTGATCTGCTCCCAGCCCCGGCGGCGATGACTCCCCGGCTCGCCGAGCTGCACGGTCAGCACCCGGTTGAGCAGCATGACCCCGCGCTCCGTCCACGGAGACAGGTCGCCGCTCGACGGGGCCGGCACTCCGAGGTCGTCCTGAAGCTCCCGGTAGATGTTCTGCAGGCTCCGTGGCAGCGGACGCACCTCGGGAGCGACCGAGAAGCTCAGCCCCACGGCGTGGCCGGGGGTGGGGTACGGGTCCTGGCCGACGATGAGGACCCGGATGTCGTCGAGCGGCTGCTGGAAGGCCCGCAGGATGTTCACGCCGCTGGGTGCCCAGGGTCGGCCGGCGGCGTTCTCCGCGCGCAGGAACTCCCCGATCTCGGTGAAGGTGTCCTGCAGCGGGGCCAGGGCGGGCGCCCACGACTCATGGACGAGTTCGGTGATCGGCGCAGCCATGCGCAGAGCCTCTCAGACGTGCGATCAGGCCGGGTGGACGCTGATGTCGGTGGCCTTCAGGCTCGCCCACACCTCGGCACCGAGGGTGATGCCGAGATCGGCCACGGCAGCGGGCGTGACCGCGGCGACCAGCGGCGGGGGTCCGGCCAATGAGACCCGCACCTGATCTCCCTGCACTTCGAGGCCGGTGACCGTGGTGTGCCATGTGTTGCGGGCACTGCCCTCGGGCCGTTCGCGGTGCAGTGAGATGGCCTGCGGTCGCACCAGTGCGATGACCTCCTCGGAGACCGTGGTGTCGCTGACGACGAGGCGGCCCCCTCCCTCGCACGCGACGACACCTCCCGTCGCGCGTCCGCGCAGCAGGGTCACGCCCAGCAGCGCCGCGAGGTAGTCCGTGCGCGGCTGGGCCGCCACCTGCGCCGTCGTGCCCTCCTGGGTCACGCGACCGTCCTCCAGAACAACGATCCGGTCGGCGAGGACGAGGGCGTCGAGGGGATCGTGGGTCACCAGGAGAGTGCCCTGTCGGTACTCGGCCAGGTGGTGGCGCAGATGGCCCCGGACCTCCATCCGGGTCGCGGCATCGAGCGCTGCGAGTGGCTCGTCCATGAGCAGCAGGTGCGGTTCGGTGGCAAGGGCCCGGGCCAGCGCCACACGCTGCGACTGGCCGCCGGAGAGCTGCGGGGGCCTGCGGTCGGCCAGGTGG
This sequence comes from Candidatus Nanopelagicales bacterium, assembly GCA_030830865.1. Taxonomy (GTDB): domain Bacteria; phylum Actinomycetota; class Actinomycetes; order S36-B12; family S36-B12; genus UBA10649. The sequence goes on from JAURME010000073.1 coordinate 1,518, forward strand.
GCCACCCCGAGGACCTCCAGCCAGTGGCGCGCGGCGGTCACCGGCAGCCCGGTGCTGCGCGGCCCGAACTCGACGTTCTCACGGACCGTCATGTGCGGGAACAGGGCGTAGTCCTGGAAGACCACGCCGACGCGTCGACGTTCCGCCGGCACGAACACTCCGGCGGCCGGATCGTCGACCACGGTGTCCCCGACGGTGATGCATCCGGCACTCAGGGACTGCAGGCCGGCGATCGTGCGCAGCACCGTGCTCTTGCCGGCTCCATTCGGTCCGAGCAGGGCGACGGTCTCGCCGGGAGCGCAGGTGATCGACGCATCGAGGGTGAAGGACCCGACGCGCGTGACGATCCGTGCGGAGACGCTCATCCGCGGCCTCCGAGGAACCGTCCGCGCAGCGACACCAGCACGGCGAAGGAGATGCCGAGCAGCACCACACTCAGGGCGATGGCCTCCTCGCGACTCACCTCCAGCGCGGAGTAGACGGCCAGCGGCAGGGTCTGGGTCACCCCGGGGAAGTTGCCCGCGAACGTGATCGTGGCTCCGAACTCGCCGAGGGCGCGAGCCCATGCCAGCAGGGCCCCGGCCACCAGGGACGGGGCGATGAGTGGAGCGGTGACCCGCAGGAGCACGCGCGAGGGCTTCGCCCCGAGGGTTCGGGCGGCCTCCTCGAACCGCGGATCGATGCTGCGCAGTGCCCCCTCGACCGTGATGACGAGGAAGGGCATCGCGACGAAGGCTTCAGCGAGGACGACACCCGCGGTGCTGAACGGCAGCTGGATCCCGAACCAGTCGAACAGGTACTGGCCGACGAGCCCGCGGCGTCCGAAGGCCGTCAGCAGCGTGACGCCGCCGACGACGGGCGGCAATACCAGCGGGATCAGGACCAGTCCGCGCACGATGTTGCGCCCGGGGAACTCCCGTCGGGCGATCAGCCACGCCAGCGGCAGACCGAGCACCACGGCGAGGGCCGCGGCGAGGATCGACGTGACGAGGGAGAGGCGCAGCGCCTCGAGTGCGGCGGGAGTGGTCAGGAGCTCGGTCATCTGCCCCCACGGCGCGGCGAGGAGCAATCCGATGAGCGGAAGCCCGAGGAAGGCGAGCGCGACGATGGCGAGGACGAGGACGACACCGGGAGCAGGGGCCTGCCGACGTCTCGGCTCAGCAGTGGTGGACGTCATGGGGACGCGAACCCCCAGGCACCCAGGATCTCCTGCCCCTTGTCCCCGAGCACGAAGTCGACGAACGCCTGCGCCTCGGCAGGCGCATCCACGGTGACCGCGATCGGATAGTCGTTGACGACGTTCGCGTCGTCCGGGATGGAGATGCCCTCGACGTCTTGGCCGGCAGCGATCACGTCTGTGCGATACACGACTCCGGCATCCGCCTCGTCGGCGACGACCTTGGTCAGCACGGCCCGGACGTCCGGCTCGAGTGAGGCCGGAGCGACGTCGAGGCCGTTGGCGCGGAACAGGTCCTCGGTCGCGGCCCCGCAGGGAACGGTCGTTGCGCAGACGATGACGGTCACGTCGTCGCGCGTGAGGTCGGCAAGGGTTGCCACGTCCGCCGGATTGCCGGCGGGCACGGCGATGGCGAGGGAGTTGGCGGTGAAGAGCATCGGATCCCTGACGGTGCCGGCGCCGACCGCGGTCTGCATGGCCGCCGGCGAGGCAGCGGCAAACACATCGACGGGTGCGCCGGCGCTGATCTGCTCGGCGAGGGTGCTGCTCCCCGCGAAGTTGAAGCGCACCCGCGTGTCGGGATGTTCAGAGGTGTAGGCGTCGCCGATCTCGGTGAAGGCATCGGTGAGCGATGCCGCGGCCGACACGGTCAGCACTGTTGTGGTGTCGTCAGGGGCTTCGGTGGAACTGCACGAGGCAGTGAGTCCGGACGCAAGCGCCGCGGCAAGCAGTGCGAGGTCTGCACGCACCCTCACCGGTAGCCCTCGGTGTCGATGACGACATTGGTGGCCTTGACCGTCGCGGCCGCCGGGACCCCCGGCTCGAGGCCGAGCTCGTCGGCGGCCTCGCGGCTGAGCAGCGAGACGACCCGGTGGGGGCCGGCTTGGATCTCCACCAGGGCCATGACGCCGTCTCGCTCGACGCGGGTGACGATGCCGGGGAAGCGGTTGCGGGCGGACTGGTGCACGGGAGCCTCGTCGCGGGGGTGGAGCTCGACGAGGAGGGAGGCGACGCTGGCGGAGTCCACCGTGCGAGGCCCCGGGCCGTCAGGTCCGGGTTTCAGGCGCCCTGCGTCGACGTATCGGCGCACGGTGTCGTCGCTGACGCCTAGAAGACCGGCAGCGTCCGAGATCCTCATATGCGGCATGATGAGCATGATAGTTCCGCATATGAGGAACGGCTACTCCTTGAGGGCGAAGAATTCGATCGGCAGGCCGTCGGGGTCGCGGGCGGTGACGGCCCAGCCGTAAGGAGCGTCCTCCACCGGGCCGCGCTCGATCCCAAGGTCGTCGATCCGCTGTGCCCACGCCCGCACCTCGGCCTCGTCCGCGCAGGCCAGGCCCACGTGATCCAATCCGACCCGGGTGTGGTCGAAGCGGTCGCCTGCCGACGTCCCCCCGTGCTGGGTGGCGCCGATGACCAGTCCGGACGGCCACTGCATGCGCACCCGAACCCAGTCCGGCCCCTCGCGGCGGATGATCCGGGCCGGCCCGAGGAGCTGCTGGTACCACTCGGCGCTCGCCTCGGCATCCGTCACCGAGATCGAGATGTGGTGCACCGATGGCGCTCTCACGCCGTCACCTCACGGGCGGCTGAGCGGGCCAGGTGGCGCTCTCGGACGGCGAGGAAGAGCGGGAAGGTGAAGCCGACCGCGGTGATGAACGAGACCAGGACGTAGGCCCAGTACCAGCGGATCCCGAGGCGGCGCCCCTCGAGGATGATGAAGATCGAGGCAGCGCTCGCCGTCGCGAGCAGGTCCCAGGACAGCGAACTGACCGAGGGATTGGCGAACCATGCGGCGAAGAAGGTCTCGCCACTGGGCTCGATGACACTCCGGATGTTGAACCACGCGGTGCCCACCAGGCCGATGGCCGCGACGGCGAGGTACACCCAGAAGGCTCCGGGCGTGGCGGCGGTGCGTGCTCTCTGATCGGTCATTCGCGCTCCGGTTTCGTCCTGTGCGATTGCAGTTACCCTGATAGCAGGGAGGTTGCCATGGTGGCCGCAATCGTGTGGGTTGTCGCGGCGATCGGTGCTGTGGTGCTCGAGGTCTTCACCGTGGAGCTGACCTTCGCCCTCATCGCGGTCGGCGCCGGAGCCGCAGCGGTCGCTGCCCTGGCCGGCGCCCCCCTGTGGCTACAGGCGGTCATCGGCGTCGGGGTCTCCGCCCTCGGTATCGCCTTCGTCCGGCCGGTGGCGATGCGTCACCTCAAGAAGACCGCGATCGGTGCTCGGACCGGGGTCGATGCCCTCCCGGGGGCCCGCGGCTCCGCCCTGACCGAGGTCACCACGCGTGACGGCCGCATCCGACTGCGTGGCGAGGTCTGGTCGGCTCGACTTGATCAGGACGTCACGTCCGAACCTGTGCCGAGTGGCGCCGATGTCGTCGTCACCCGGATCGACGGTGCCACCGCACTCGTCCACCCCGTCGATCCGTACTAGTCCCGGAAGACCGGATCCTCCCGTTACCCAATCTAGGAGTCAGACATGGACATCATCGTTCCGGTCGTGGTGGTAGCCCTCGCGCTGCTCTTCGCACTGATCGTCATCTCGCGCACCATCGTGATCGTGAAGCAGGCCGACACTGCGATCGTCGAGCGTCTCGGCCGCTACCAGCGCACCCTCACTCCGGGGCTCAGCATCCTCGTGCCGGTCATCGACAGGATCCGGGAACGTGTCGACATGCGTGAGCAGGTCGCGTCCTTCCCGCCGCAGCCGGTCATCACCGAGGACAACCTCGTCGTCTCGATCGACACCGTCATCTACTTCCAGGTGACCGATCCGAAGGCCGCGACCTACGAGATCAGCAGCTACATCCTCGGCATCGAGCAGCTCACGGTGACGACCCTGCGCAACGTCATCGGGTCGATGGACCTCGAGGAGGCGCTGACCTCGCGCGACCAGATCAACGGCCAGCTGCGTGGTGTACTCGACGAGGCAACGGGCAAGTGGGGAATCCGGGTCAACCGCGTCGAGCTGAAGGCCATCGACCCGCCGGCCACGGTGCAGGAGGCCATGGAGAAGCAGCTGCGGGCCGAGCGCGAGCGCCGGGCCGTCATCCTGACGGCGGAGGGCGCCAAGCAGAGCGCCATCCTGAACGCCGAGGGTGCGAAGGCATCCGCGGTGCTCTCGGCTCAGGCGGACGCCGAGGCGGCGGTGCTGCGAGCCGAGGGCGAGGCGAAGGCCAGGGTGATCGCGGCCGATGCCGAGGCGGCAGCGGTCGCGAGGATCTACGAGGGGCTGCGCGAGGCGAACCCGCAGCCCAATGAGCTGGCGCACCGCTACCTTCAGGCGCTGCCGGAAGTGGCGCAGGGGGACGCCAACAAGGTGTGGGTCGTCCCCGCAGAGTTGACCAACGCCATCGGGTCGATCAGCGAGGCGATGCGGGGCCGATCCTCCTGACGATGCTCCGATCGTCGATCGGACGGGCATCCGTCCTAGGCTCGGGGGCGTGACGAGCGAGATCGCAGTGAGCGCCGAGGGACTGGTCAAGCACTTCGGCGAGGTGAAGGCCCTCGACGGCATCGACCTCACGGTGCGCAAGGGGCAGGTGGTCGGGCTCCTCGGGCCCAACGGTGCCGGCAAGACGACGACGGTCCGGATCCTGTCGACCCTGCTGCAGCCCACGGCCGGCACGGCGACCGTCGCGGGCTTCGACGTCGTGAAGCAGCCCGACGAAGTCCGGCGCGCGATCGGTCTCACCGGCCAGTACGCGGCGGTCGACGAGTACCTGACCGGCCGGGAGAATCTGCGCATGTTCGGCGACCTGTACCACCTGGCGCCGAAGTACGTGAAGGAGCGCAGCGCCGAGCTGCTCGAATGGTTCGACCTCACCGATGCTGCTGACCGGCCGGCGAAGACCTACTCCGGTGGCATGCGGCGCCGCCTCGACCTGGCGGCCAGTCTCGTCGCATCCCCGTCGATCCTGTTCCTCGACGAGCCCACCACCGGGCTCGATCCCCGATCGCGGCTAGGCCTGTGGGGGGTCATCGAGAACCTGGTGCAGGAGGGCACGACCGTCCTGCTGACGACCCAATACCTCGAGGAGGCCGACCAGCTCGCCGAGGACATCGTCGTCATCGACCACGGCAAGGTCATCGCGCACGGGACGTCCGAGCAGCTGAAGGACCAGATCGGCGGTGACCGAGTCGAGGTCACCGTCCTGGATCCCGACGCTGTGGGTCGTGCGGCCGATGCCCTGCGGTCGGTGGGCAACGGGGATCCGCTGGTCGAGGACCTCCGTGTCTCCGCTCCCGTCTCCGGTGGATCGACCGTGCTGGTCGACGCGATCCGGGCGCTGGACGCCCAGGGGGTCGCGGTCTCCGACCTGCAGCTGCGTCGACCCACTCTCGACGACGTCTTCATGTCGCTGACCGGGCACGTCGCCGAGGAGGAGTCCGCATGAGCACCCTGACCGCTGGCGTGCCCGTCGCGATGAAGCGGCCGATCTACGGGTGGACGATCCATGACGGACTCGTCGTCGCCCGTCGCAACCTGATCCAGACGGTCCGGGTACCCGAACTGCTGTTCTTCTCCCTCGTGCAGCCGGTGATCTTCGTGCTGCTGTTCGCCTACGTGTTCGGCGGCGCGATCCCGGTGCCGGGTGACAGCGACCCGAACGCCTACCGGCAATACCTCATGCCGGGCATCTTCGGCCAGACGGTCGCGTTCGCGGCGGCGTCGAGCACCGTGGGTCTTGCCGAGGACATGCACAAGGGTCTGATCGACCGTTTCCGCGCGCTGCCGATGGCCCCGCCTGCGGTGCTCATCGGGCGCACCTTGGCCGACGCCGCGCGACAGATTCTCGTGCTGTTCGTCCTGACCATCACAGGATTCCTCGTCGGCTGGCGCATCGACAACGGACTGCTCAACGCGATCTACGCCTACGCGCTGCTGCTGCTCTTCGCCTACACGGTCGCGTGGATCGGCGCCTGGATCGGCCTGTATATGCCGAACCCGGAGACTGCCAACACGGCCGGACTGGTGTGGCTGTTCCCGATGACCTTCCTGTCGAACGCCTTCGTGCCGCTGGCGTCCCTGCCGACCTGGCTGCAGTACATCGCAGCGTGGAACCCGATATCGGCTCTCGTCCTCGCGACGCGGGAGTTGTTTGGCAATCCGACGGGCATGGCCAACGACCAGTACTGGCCGCTGCAGCACCCGCAGCTGTACACGATCGCCTCGTGTGTGGCGCTGATCGCGATCTTCTCGACGCTGTCGGTTCGTCGCTACCGTCGCACGACCAGCCGCTGATCCGCGGGGCGCTACCCTCGACGCATGGCCCAAGGCGCACCTGCCGCTGCGGCACCGGATGAGGTGCCCGTCGACTACCGCTTCCTTCTCGCCAACGAACGCACCTTCCTCGCGTGGATGCGCACGGCGCTCGCGCTCATCGCCGGCGGGCTGGCGCTGGACCAGTTCGTCCGTGTCGAGAATGCCGAGGGACTGGTCGTTGCCATCGCCATCTCGATCGTCGCGGCCGGGGCCGTGGTCGCGATCGTCGGCACGTACCGGTGGTCGCGCACCGACCGAGCGATGCGTCACGGCACCCCTCTGGCCAGGACGCCCGTCCTGATCGTGGTCGGCACCCTCTTCGCGATCATGGCGGTGCTCGTCACCGGGATCATCCTGATTTCGTGAGGACCGGGTCATGAGCGTTCCCGGGGTCGGGTACGACGAGGTCGGCAGCCGCACGCGGCAGGCGTGGCTGCGCACGAGCCTGAACTTCATCGGGGTCACGCTGCTCGCGGAACGCGGGCTCATGCTGGCCGATGCTTCGATGTGGGCTCTGCTCGTCGCCTTGGTCCCGCTCATCGCGTTCCTGGCGGTGGCCTTCGTCCGGATGCGTCAGGTGAGGCACGCGGCGTCGGGGCAGGCCACGTCGGTTATCACCGTGACGGTGTTCTCGGCCGTCGTCGGTGTCTTCACCGTGGGCATGGTCGCCGTCCTGGTCTGACCACTCGCGGACCGGTCTGCGGCGCGACTCCGCGCTCCTGCAGTGACACGCTGGTAGTGGCGACGCGTGCGCGTCGTGAGTCGACTCAGGGAGGTGGTCGAGGTGACCGCCGTGATGGATCGCTACGAGAGAGAACTGCTGGCCCACCGAGCGTGGGATGAGTTGCCGCATGGTGGCCGGGACTCACTGGTGATGCAGGTGCAGTGCGCCGAGGGGCATCACGTCGCGAAGGTGTTCGCCACGGAGGCGGGTGACGTCGTCCGGACGACGGTGCGCCGGCGTGCCCACGGAAGCCGGGACCTCCCGGACGAGCCGCACACCCCGCACCACGCGCATCATCACGTGGACCTGCTCGTCGTGGACGAGGCCGATGATGACGAGATCCCGGCCTGGTGCGACTGCGGGCCGCGGGCGCTGTCCCGCGCAGCGCTGTGCGAGTGGCGCGGGCTGGGCGAGACCCGGGTCGTCGTCGACTAGTAGCCGCTGAGCAGGAGCGCCAGGAGCATCAACCGAGAGCCTTGCGCAACTGCCGAAGCCCGCGTTCCAGGTCGGTCAGAGTGGCACCCACCGTGTCGCCAGACTCCTGTCTAAGGCCGGCCAGGATCCAGGCGCGCAGCAGCGATGACACCGGGACGCCCTGCGCGGCCGCCATCATCGTGACCGCATCCGCATCGTCTTTGAGGAGTCGGACGGCAACTGTCGTCGTCTCATGCAGGCGGCGGAACTTCCCTGCAGCTGCGGCATCCTCGTCGGCCAAGGCCTCGGACCGCTTCTGCAGGTCGCGAACCTCCGAACGTGCATCATTCCGGACCATGGCGATTGCCTTCCTCGTATCGACGAATGTGGCTGCCGTTGGCGAGCCAAGCTGTGGCGGCGATGAAGGCATCGTCGCGACGTACGGCGATGATCACGATGACCGCCCGAGCTCCCCGCGAGTACCCGAGGACCCGCACGGAACGGCCGCTCCGGCTGCTGGGGTCGGGATCGCGCACCAAGGCGTTCGGGTCGTCCCAGGCATCACGCGCCCACTCGAGGCGGATTCCGTGCCGGTCCCACATGTGCGGTGCCGCAAGCGACCAGTCGACATCGTGAGCCATCCCTTCTGTTTACATCTGTAAACAATAGCGTGCGACAGTGATCGGTCTGCTGTGGATGGGTGACCACGGTGCGCGTCGATTGTGGAGACAGGGGAGCATGACCCCATGGCCAACCGACTCGCAGACTCGACGAGCCCCTACCTGCAGCAGCACGCGGACAACCCCGTGGACTGGTACGAGTGGGGCGACGAGGCCTTCGCGGAGGCGAAGCGCCGCGATGTGCCCATCTTCCTGTCGGTCGGGTATAGCGCGTGCCACTGGTGTCACGTCATGGCCCATGAGTCCTTCGAGAAGGAGAACGTCGCGCGGGTGCTGAACGAGCGGTTCGTCAGCATCAAGGTTGATCGCGAGGAGCGACCTGACGTCGACGCCATCTACATGGACGCGACAGTGAGCCTCACCGGCAGCGGCGGCTGGCCGATGTCCGTCTTCCTCGATCATGACGGCCGGCCGTTCTACGCCGGCACCTACTTCCCGCCGGAGCCACGGCATGGGCTGCCGTCGTTCACCCAGTTGGCCATGGGCCTGTCCGATGCGTGGAACGACCGGCGGGAGGACGTGCTCGCCGCCGGTGTGCGCATCATCAAGGCCCTGGAGTCGCGGTCCCTGCCCGAGGCGGGTGATCGGCCGCCGACCTCCGAGGAGCTCGACGCAGCGGTCGCGACACTGGCTGACCAGTTCGATCGGCGCTTCGCAGGGTTCGGGGGCGCCCCCAAGTTCCCGCCGTCGATGGTCCTGGAGTTCCTGCTGCGCCACACCGCCCTGACCGGCGATGAGGACTCCCTGCGAATGGCCGAGGAGACGCTCACGTCCATGGCTCGGGGCGGAATGTATGACCAGATCGGTGGGGGCTTCGCCCGATACAGCGTCGACAGTCGCTGGGTCGTCCCTCACTTCGAGAAGATGCTGTACGACAACGCCCTGCTGCTGCGCGTGTACGCGCACTGGTGGCGCCTGACCGGATCCCCGCTCGCAGAGCGTGTCGTGCGCCAGACGGCGGCCTTCCTGCTGCGGGAGATGCGCACCGCAGAGGGCGGCTTCGCCGCGGCGTTGGACGCGGACAGCGAGGGTCAGGAGGGGGCGTTCTACGTCTGGACGCCGCAGCAACTGGCTGATCTCCTCGGTCACGAGGACGGTGTGTGGGCGGCGGACCTGCTGTCCGTCACCGAGGAGGGGACATTCGAGGACGGGATGTCCACGTTGCAGCTGCTGCGAGATCCCGACGACGCGGACCGGTGGGAGCGCGTCCGCGCCGTCCTGCTGGCGGCTCGCGAGGAGCGGGAGCGCCCGGGGCGCGACGACAAGGTCGTCGCCTCCTGGAACGGCCTGGCGATTGCTGCGCTCGCCGAGGCGGGTGCCCTGCTGGGCGAGTCGACGTGGATCGAGGCGGCCGCCGGCGCGGCGGACCTCCTGGTGGCCGTGCACCTCGGCGCCGACGACGACGATCGGCTCGTGCGCACGTCCCGGGACGGTGTGGCGGGCAGCACCGCCGGCGTGGTGGACGACTACGGCTGCGTGGCCGAGGGATTCCAGTCCCTGTTCCAGGTGACAGGCGACGACGCGTGGCTCGTGCTTGCCGGCGTCTGCCTCGATGTCGCGATCCAGCACTTCGCGGACGGTGAAGGCGGCTTCTACACGACGGCCGACGACGTCATGGGGCTCATCCAACGGCCCCGGGACCCGGCCGACAACGCTGAACCGTCGGGGTGGATGGCGGTCGCGAATGCGTGCATCACGCAGGGCGCGCTGACCGGGGTGACCGAGTACCGCTCCGTCGCAGAGGCCGCCCTCTGCCTCGTCTCCGTCCTCGGCCCGAGATCGCCGCGCGCGATGGGCTGGGGCCTGGCCGCCGCCGCGGCACTCGAGGCAGGCCCGCTCGAGGTGGCCGTCGTCAGCGAATCGGGTGATCCCGCGGTGGGCGACTGGTGGTGGACCGCCCTGATGGGCACCTCGCCGGGTCTGGTCGTCGCGGTCGGGTCACCGGGCGAGGACGACGTCCCCCTCCTGCGCGAGCGGCCGACCGTTGACGGGCATCCGACCGCGTACGTCTGCCAGGGATTCACGTGCGATCGGCCGACGACGGACCTCGCGACCTTGGCGGATCGGATTGGCACTCGGGCCACGCCTTCAGCGGAGTAATCTGACGAGCACCGCTCGACCGGGCGGCAGACGGGCAGGAGGCTCGGTGGGTCTGAGCGATCTGGTGTACGGCGTCTATGAGCGCCGTCTCTACCAGCAGATCCCCCCTGAGCGCCGCCCCCGTCATGTCGGCGTCATCCTCGACGGCAATCGCCGCTGGGCCACGATGCAGGGCACGTCCTCGTCCCAGGGCCATCGAGCAGGTGCCGCCAAGATCGTCGAGTTCCTCGGCTGGTGCGACGAAGCGGGTGTCGAGGTCGTCACCCTGTGGCTGCTGTCGACCGACAACCTGAACCGTCCCCCGGCTGAACTCGAGGCGCTGGTCGGGATCATCGAGGACACCGTCACGGGGCTCGTCGAGCAGGGGCGCTGGCGCCTGCACCCTGTGGGGGCCCTCGACCTGCTGCCCGACCACACCGCGCGCCTGCTCAAGGAGGCCGAGGAGCAGACGGCGGGAGTCGACGGCTCCCTCGTCAACGTGGCCGTGGGATACGGCGGTCGGCGCGAGGTGGTCGATGCTGTGCGCTCGCTGCTGCAGGAGCACGCGACGCAGGGCACGTCCTTGGACGAACTCGCCCAGTTGCTAGAGCCCGACCACATCGCCGAACACCTCTACACGAAGGGTCAGCCGGATCCGGATCTGGTGATCCGCACTTCGGGGGAGCAGCGGCTCTCCGGCTTCCTCATGTGGCAGAGCGCCCACTCGGAGTTCTACTTCTGCGAGGCATACTGGCCGGACTTCCGCCACGTGGACTTCCTTCGGGCGCTGCGCGCCTACGCGGAGCGTGAGCGCCGCTACGGCGCGTAGTCTCCGCCGACCGCGACCATCGGCCGTGTCGGCCTTGTCGGCACCCGACCTTGATCGCACCGCGACATCGACTTCGGCGTGGCACCGCGGGTGCCGGGCCCGGGAGTCCTAGCGTCAGGGGCACGAGGTGATCACCCGATCGCCCACAACCGCACCGGGTCACCGGGCTGGTGGCCCCGAGGGAGGCCGCACGTGCCCGACACCCGTGGATCGCAGCGCCGCACCTACGTCCTGGACACCTCCGTCCTGCTCTCCGATCCCCGGGCACTGCTCCGGTTCGACGAGCATGACGTCGTAGTCCCCGTCGTCGTGGTGACAGAACTCGAGGCGAAGCGCAGTCATCCGGAACTCGGCTACTACGCGCGTCAGGCGCTCCGATTTCTCGACGACCTGCGGGTGTCCCACGGCCGTCTCGACGAAGCGATGCCGGTCGGTGAGTCCGGTGGAACGGTCCGGGTCGAGCTGAACCACTCGGACATGTCAGTCCTGCCGAACGGCCTGCAGCTCGGCGATAACGACACCCGCATCCTCGCGGTGGCCAGGAACCTCCAGGCGGACGGCCACACCGTCGTCCTGGTCAGCAAGGACCTCCCCATGCGGGTCAAGGCCTCGTCGGTGGGGCTCGCGGCCGAGGAGTACCGCGCTGAACTGGTCATGGAGACCGGGTACACGGGTATGACGGAGCTCGAGGTCAGCGTCGCTGACGTCGACCGGCTGTATGACGAGCAGGTGGTGGAGATCGCTGGCGCGGTGGACCTGCCCTGCAACACCGGCCTGGTGCTGCTCTCGGATCGCGGCAGCGCCCTGGGGCGCGTGACGTCGGACAAGCGGGTGCGTCTGGTGCGGGGAGACCGGGAGGCCTTCGGCATCCACGGCCGCAGTGCGGAGCAGCGCATCGCGCTCGACCTCCTCCTGGACCCGGAGATCGGCATCGTCTCCCTCGGCGGGCGTGCCGGCACCGGAAAGAGTGCGCTGGCCCTGTGTGCCGGGCTCGAGGCGGTGCTCGAGCGCCGTCAGCATCGCAAGGTCATCGTCTTCCGCCCGCTCTTCGCCGTCGGTGGCCAGGAGCTCGGCTACCTGCCGGGAACCGAGGCGGAGAAGATGTCGCCGTGGGGTCAGGCGGTTTTTGACACGCTCGGTGCCGTCACAACCCAGGAGGTCGTCGAGGAGATCGTCGATCGGGGAATGCTCGAGGTGCTGCCGTTGACGCACATCCGAGGGCGCTCCCTGCACGACGCGTTCGTCATCGTGGACGAGGCGCAATCGCTGGAGCGCAACGTGCTCCTGACGGTCCTCTCGCGTGTCGGTCGCGACAGCCGTGTGATCCTCACCCATGACGTGGCGCAGCGGGACAACCTGCGCGTCGGTCGGCATGACGGCGTCGTCGCGGTGGTGGAGAAGCTCAAGGGCCATCCGCTCTTCGCCCATGTCACGCTCACCCGCTCGGAGCGTTCGCCCATCGCCGCGCTTGTGACCGAGATGCTCGAGGACGTCTCGCTCTAGGAAATGTGAGGCAGATCACACTTTCGGACGATCCCCTCGTGGGGACGTGACGACTGTTGACGTATGTCCGATTTGCGGGAATCACCTGTGAGATGACCCACCCGCGTTCCACGTGACAATCCCCGGGTCCTGAGGCACGGTGGTCGTCGGTCCGGATCCACTCGCACCCCTCGGGAGCCCCTCCATGCGGCGACGCCTCGGCGCCACCTCGATGGTCGTTGCTGCCGTTCTGCTGTCCGGCATCGCCGCCCCCGCTCAGGCCGACGAGGTGTTCCACCCAGAGGACACCGCCGTCGCCGTGGACGAGGCGCCGGCCAAGAAGCCCGCAGCCAAGCCCCAGTCCACTCCCGTGCCGCTGCCGGCGGGGGACCAGGACTCCGCTGATCAGGTCGATGCCCCCCCGGGTCCCGCGGCATCCGAGGACTCAGCCGATCGCGGAGAACGCGAGCTCGCGTTCGCCCGGGGCAGTCGCATGGCCGCCGACCTCACCGGCTATCTCCCGAGCCTGTACACCGGCAAGTGGTACATGCCCGGCAAGGAGGACGTGCGTCGCTGCATCATGAAGCGCGAGAGCCACGCCAACTACCGGTCGAGCAATGGCGTCTACCACGGCGCGTACCAGATGAGTTCCGCCCTCGGTCGCGGTGCCACGTGGATGATGCAGGCCGAGGTCCAGCGGGAGATGGGCGACGAGGGTGTCGCCATCGTGAAGGCCCTGCGCCAGCTGACGCCCAACAAGTGGAACCGCTACTGGCAGGACCGCGCCTTCTGGACCATCTGGCGCAACGGCGAGGGGTCGCAGCACTGGCGCGGCGGCGCCCACAGCTGCTGACGCCCTGCGCCTTCGCTCGTCCTGACCTAGCCCTTCGGCGGCCCGACCGGAATATCCACGGTGATCGGTCGCAGGGTCTCGGCGAAGAAGTCGTTGCCCTTGTCATCGACGACGACGAAAGCCGGGAAGTCCTCGACCTCGATCCGCCAGACGGCCTCCATCCCCAGTTCGGGGAAGTCGAGCACCTCGACCTTGCGGATGTTGTCCTGCGCCAGACGTGCGGCAGGTCCGCCGATGGATCCCAGATAGAAGCCGCCGTTCTCCTCGCAGGCCTTCGTCACGGCGTTGCTGCGGTTGCCCTTCGCCAGCATGACGAACGAGCCACCGGCCTTCTGAAAGCGATCGACGTAGGAGTCCATGCGTCCGGCCGTGGTCGGGCCGAAGGATCCGGAGGCATAGCCCTCGGGGGTCTTGGCCGGACCGGCGTAGTAGACGGCATGGTCCTGCAGGTACTGCGGCATCGGCTCGCCACGGTCGAGCATCTCGCGGATCCGCGCATGCGCCAGGTCACGGGCCACGACGAGCGGGCCGCTCAGTGAGACCCGAGTCCGAATGGGCAGCGTCGCGAGCTGCTCGCGGATCTCCGACATCGGTCGGTTCAGGTCGATACGGACGACCTCGTCGTCCAGGTGATCGTCGGACACCTCAGGCAGGTAGTGCGCCGGCTCAGTTTCGAGCTGCTCGAGGAAGACGCCGTCGCGGGTGATCCTCGCCTTCGCCTGGCGGTCCGCCGAGCATGACACCGCGATGGCGACGGGACAGGAGGCCCCATGGCGCGGCAGGCGGATGACGCGCACGTCATGGCAGAAGTACTTGCCGCCGAACTGGGCACCGATGCCGAAGCCCTGCGTCATCGCCAGCACCTGCGCCTCCATCTCCAGGTCCCGGTAGCCGCGGCCCTCGTCGGATCCGTGCACCGGCACGGAGTCGTAGTAACGGGCGCTGGCGTACTTGGCGACCTTCAGGGCGTATTCCGCGCTCGTGCCGCCGACCACGATTGCGAGGTGGTACGGCGGGCAGGCGGCCGTGCCGATGGCACGGAGCTTCTCGTCCAGGAAGCGGTTGAATGCCTCCGGATTGAGCAGTGCCGCAGTCTCCTGGAACAGGTAGCTCTTGTTCGCGCTGCCACCGCCCTTTGCCATGAAGAGGAACTCGTACTGGTTCTCATGCCCGGCGTGGGTGTCGGCGTAGAGCTCGATCTGGGCGGGCAGGTTCGAGCCGGTGTTGCGCTCGGACCACATCGTCAGAGGTGACAACTGCGAGTACCGCAGGTTCAGCTGCTGGTAGGCGTCGAAGACGCCGCGGGAGAGATCACGCTCGTCATCCCCACGGGTCAGCACCTGCTGGCCACGCTTGCCCGAGATGATCGCCGTGCCCGTGTCCTGGCACATCGGCAGCACTCCACCGGCCGCGACATTCGCGTTCTTCAGCAGGTCGAGAGCGACGAACCGATCATTGGCGCTCGCCTCGGGGTCGTCGAGGATCCGCTTCAGCTGGGCGAGGTGACCGGGGCGCAGCAGGTGCTGGATGTCATGGATTGCCTCGTACGCCAGCATGCGCAGGGCCTCCGGCTCGACCTGCAGGAAGGTGCGGTCGCCCAGGGTGACCTCGCTCACGCCCTCGGTGGTGATCAGGCGGTAGGGCGTTTCGTCAGCGCCCAGGGGGAGCATCTCGGTGTACTGGAAATCCGTCACGCGATCAGCGTAGGACTCTCGGGCGACGACGGACAGTCGTGCAGCCGGCTCGTGACCGGTCTCACTCCGGCGCGGTCAGCCACCACGCCGCGTGTCTACTCCGGCGCGGTCAGCCACCACGCCGCGTATGCCGGCACCTTCACGGGCCTGCTGAGATCGATCGTGCGTCCGCTGATGTGCTCGACGAGCGGACCCGGATCGAGCGGCGCCACCGAGCCCGGCCAGATCACGCGGGTGCTCTCGGAGAGGTTGTAGACCTCGACCAGAGTGCCGGCCGGGTGCTGGCGTCGGAACACGAGCACGGCAGGGTCGTCGGTCACGAAGGCCTCAGTCGCGACGGATGCATGCAGGGCCGGCAGCGTCTTGCGCGCCGTGATGAGCCGGCGGATGGACGCGAAGACCCGTTCGGCGACCCCGGAGTCGTGGCGCGCTCGCGTCCAGTCCATCGCCGGGCGGTGCAGCCAGCGGTTGTCGTCCGCCTTGGCCGGATCGTCCTCGTAGGAGTGGTCGTTCAGCAGACCGAGTTCGTCGCCCATGTACAGCAGAGGCAGGCCGCCGAAGCCGAAGACCATGGCGTAGGCGCAGGTGAGGCGGTCCAGTGCCGTCTGGAGCGTCGCCGCGCTGCCGGCGACCAGGGCCGACTCCACGCCTGCAAGGCTCGCTGCCGAGCCGGACGTGCGGCGATCACCGGTCTCCGGGTTCGACTGGAAGTGCATGCCGCGGGCGAAGCTGCCCTCGAACTCCCCGGCGTAGAAGTCGGCGAGGAAGGACCGGTGGCCGAAGCCGTCCCAGCCGACCGCGGTCGCATCGGAATCGTTGATCGCCCAGCCGATGTCATCGTGGCAGCGCAGGTACGTCGCCCACGCCGAGGTCACCGGAATGGGGCGGAAGCGCGAGAGCGCGGTGGCCAGCAGGCGGCCGTCGCGAGCGGCGAGGGACGACCAGATCTGGACCATGAGGGAGTTGTGGTACGCCAGGTCGCTCACCTTGCCGGCGTGCTCGCCCTGACCGAGGTAGGCCACGACGTCCTGTGGCCCCACGATCGCCTCGGCCTTGAACACCAAAGCGGGGGCCATGATGTGGGCGGCCGCGCGAAGGGCCTGGGTCAGGGCGTGCACCTCGGGCTGGTTCTGGCAGTTGGTGCCCGGGCGCTTCCACGTGAAGGCGATGGCGTCCAGGCGGATGCAGTCCGCACCGCGGTTGGCGAGGAACCCGATGATGTCCGCGAACTCCACGAGCACATCGGGGTTGGACCAGTTGAGGTCCCACTGCCACTCGTTGAACGTCGTCCAAACCCACCCCTGCACCTCGTCGTCCCAGGTGAAGTTGCCCGGGGCGAAGGCCGGGAAGACCTCCGGCAGGTTCTTCTCCAGGGCGTCAGGCACCGTCCGGTCGGGATAGATGTAGAAGTAGTCGCGGTAGTGCGCGTCGCCTCCCTTGGCCTTGACCGCCCACGCATGCTCACGGGCGACGTGGTTGAGGACGAGGTCGAGGGTGAGGGAGATCCCGGCTGCATGGAGGTCGGCGGCGAGCTGGCTGAGATCGCTCATCGTTCCCAGGTCGGGGCGGACGGAGCGGTAGTCCATGACGGCATATCCGCCGTCGTTCTCACCCGGTCGTGGCGTGAGCAGCGGCATGAGGTGCAGGTACGTGATGCCGAGGTCGCTCAGGTAGTCGATGTGAGAGCGGATGCCCTGGAGGTCCCCTGCGAACAGGTCGGTGTAGGCCACGTACCCGACGGAATCGGCGGACTGGAACCAGTCCGGGCGCAGGACCCGTTCACGGTCGCGCTGACGCAGGGCCGGGGAGCGGTCCTGGTGAACCGATGCCAGCACATCGACGACCTGGGGCAGCACCTCGGATGCGTCGTACACGGCCGCGAGGCCGTCCCATAGGTCCGGCGCCCATCGGTCGTAGCGCGTGAGGATCTCGGTCAGGTCCGGATCGTCGGCGAGGTGCGCGGCGAGGCGCTTGCGACCGTCGGACACGGTGAAGGCGGACACCACGGACTCCCTTTGCCTCGCTCCCGCCCGTGCGGGATGCCCTGAACGCGTTGCGCGACCACCGAATGTAAACGGTGTCATGTTCCAGCATGGTGGTTTTCCGGCCATTCGGCAAGGGGCCGGCGGCAACGTTTGCCGGACTGTTATCCGAATCAGGTGCAGTCAGGTGAAATCGACGCTGCTGTAGGTCGACAACTTCGCGATGCGGTGCTCACTGCGGACCTCGCGGATCGTGCCGCTCTTGCTGCGCATGACGATCGAGTGGGTGGTGGGACCGGCGGGGGTGTACCGGACGCCCTCCATGAGTTCGCCGTCGGTGATGCCGGTGGCGCAGAAGAACACATTGTCACCGGTGACGAGTTCGTCGGTGGTGAGCACCCGATCGAGGTCGTGGCCGGCATCGAGTGCCTTGCGCCGCTCCTCCTCGTCGCGGGGCATCAGACGCCCCTGGATGCTGCCACCGAGGCACTTCAGCGCGGATGCGGCGATGATGCCCTCCGGCGTGCCGCCGATGCCCGCGAGCAGGTCGACGCCCGTGCCGGCCCGGGCCGCCATGATGGCCCCGGCGACGTCCCCGTCGACGATGAACTTGATCCGGGCGCCGGCCTCGCGGACTTCCCTCGCCAGCTGGTCGTGTCGCGGGCGGTCGAGGATGCAGACGGTGAGGTCGGCGACCTTCTCGCCCTTCGCTTTGGCCAGCCATGCGAGGTTGACACCGATCGGGGCGGTGATGTCGATGATGTCAGCGCCCTCGGGGCCCACGACGAGCTTGTCCATGTAGAACACGGCGCTGGGGTCGTACATCGCTCCCCGCTCGGCGACGGCGAGCACAGCGATGGCGTTGTTCATGCCCTTGGCCGTGAGGGTCGTGCCGTCGACGGGATCGACGGCGACATCGACATCCGGCCCCGTGCCGTCGCCCACGCGCTCCCCGTTGAAGAGCATCGGGGCGTCGTCCTTCTCGCCCTCGCCGATGACGACCGTGCCGTTCATCGAGACGCTCCCGATGAGCTGGCGCATGGCGTTGACCGCGGCTCCGTCGGCGCCGTTCTTGTCTCCTCGGCCCACCCAGCGAGCCGCTGCCATCGCCGCCGCCTCGGTGACGCGCACGAGTTCGAGCGCCAGGTTGCGATCGGGGACCTCGGGCACGTTCTCCTCCGCGGACATGGCCTCACCATAGCGGCGCATCGGCCCCGTCGACCTGCCCTATTCGTGCCGGTAACGCCGATGGGAGAGGATGGCGGTATGTCCCCGGGTGAGCCGACCGACGCCGACGGCGGTGACCAGGTCATGTCTGCGCCCGAGGATCCCGGCACCGCGCCGCGGCCGACGGGTCGCGGAAACGCCCACCTGCGCAAGACCGCGTGGGACATGGTCCGGTCGATGGCGGTCGTGCTCGCCCTCGTGTTCGTCATCGTCCTGCTCGCCTGGCGACCCCTGCCCGATGCCGTGAAGGTGGTCGACACCGCACCGGCGATCGGCTTGGCGGTCGCCCAGGCCGACTTCCCGGTCGTTGTTCCGGTGAACCTGCCCGAGGAGTGGCGCCCGACCAGTGCGCGGTGGCAGGCGACGGAACAGTCCGGCGACGCGCGGGTGCTCCACATCGGGTACGTGACGCCCACGGACTCGTACGCCCAGGTGAGCACGGCTCGAGTGGTAACGCCCGGGTATCTGGATGAGCAGACCGCGCAGGGCACACCCACCGCGACGCGCGAGGTCAGCGGTCAGGTCTGGCAGGAATGGCAGACCGCCGATCGCCGCAGCCTGGTGCTCACAGACGGGGAGGTGTCCGTGGTCGTGTCGGGCACGGGCGACTGGGCCGAGCTCGAGGCACTGGCCTCGTCGCTCCAGCCGGCCTACTAGCTACTCCGCTTCGTCCTCCTCGCCATCATCGATGGTGTCGGCGATGCGGGTGCGTGCGGCGTCCAGCCACGTGCGGCAGTGAGCGGCCAGAGCCTCGCCGCGTTCCCACAGGTCGAGGGACTTCTCCAGGGTCAGGCCACCGGACTCCAGCGTGGCGACAATCCCCGCGAGCTCATCACGAGCCTGCTCGTAGGTCAGTTCCTCGACGGGTATCGAGTCCTTGGGTGCGGAGGCCATGACCGCGACCCTAGCCCTCGCGCCGTGCTGACATGCGCCCCTGGGCGAGGCGGATGTCGAGCAGGGAGTCCGTCGCCACCTGCTCAGCGTCGCGCACGATGGCGCCCTGATCGTTCAGGACGATTGCGTATCCCCTCTCGAGGGTCGCGGCCGGGGAGAGCACCCGGACCCGGGCCTGCAGGTGCATGACGTCGGTGGCCGCGGCATCGAGTCGGGAGAGCACGATGCTCCGCGCCCGCGCGACTCCGTGGTCCATCGTCTGGACCTCGCTGTCGAGCCGGTGGGACAGCACGCGGAGTGCTCGGGCATAGAGCCCGTCGACCAGCGCCGACTGTTCGACGAGCGAGGGCACGACGCGCTTCGCGGCGTCGGTGGGCGTGGAGGCGCGCAGGTCCGCGACGAGATCGAGGAGCGGGGCGTCCTGCTCGTGGCCGATCGCGCTGACGATGGGTGTCGTGCAGGCGGCCGCGGCGCGGACCATCGTCTCGTTGCTGAACGGCAGAAGGTCCTCGACGCTGCCGCCGCCGCGCGTCACGATGATGACGTCGACGTCCGAGACCGCATCGAGTTCGGTGAGCGCCGACGTGACCGCGGACACCGCCTGCGGTCCCTGGACTGCCACCTCGCGGATCTCGAATTCCACCGATGGCCACCGATCGCGGGCGTTGGCGAGGACGTCCTGCATGGCAGCGCTGTTGCGCCCGCAGATGAGCCCGACGCGGCGGGGGAGGAAAGGCAGGGGGCGCTTGCGATCGGCGGCGAACAGTCCCTCTGCTGCGAGCAGGTCGCGCAGTCGAGCCAGCTCGGCCAACAGGGCGCCGAGACCGACGGTGCGGACCTCCCTGGCGATCATGGACAGGGATCCGCGTGCGGCGTAGAAGTCCGGCTTCGCCCACACCAGCACCCTCTGTCCCTCCGTCAGTGGGGGATCCAGGCGCCCGAGCGCCGCGGCGTCGACCCGGACGCTCAGCGACATCTCCACGTCGGTGTCCCGAAGGGTGAAGTACTGGAAGCGCATGCCCTGCCGGTAGCGGAACTCCGCCACCTGACCGTCCATCCAGATGGCGCCGAGGCGGGCGATGTAGTCGGCCAGGGCCCGCGACACGGTGCGGACGGGCACCGGCTCCTCAGGGCTCGACTCCAGCGACATCGCCTCACCACCTCCGTGGATCGATGAGGGCGAGGTCGCCGGACCCCAGTTCGGTGGGTGCCGGCCGGGGCGTGGTGCTCGCCCAGGCTTCGCAGACCTCGCTGAGCTCCGGCGCGCTGGTGACGCCCACGGTGACGTGTCCGGCCCAGGGCAGGGCGCGGACGTGATTGAGGCAGGCCGCGGTGAGTGAACCGGCGCCGGCGGAGGCGACCCACTCCCGGAACCGCATCGTGTCGAGATGGTCGGCGCGCCCGCCGGACTCGGCCAGCAGGATGCCCTGCAGGAAGGCGCTGCGGACGGTGATGTCGCATCCGGCCTTCGCGAGTTCGCGCAGGAGGGCGGACTCGTCCAGACGACGGTCGAGGACGTTCGCCGGCACCTGGAGCGCACCGAGCGGCAGACGGGCACGGTCGAAGGCGGCGACCGCCGTAGCGACCCCCGCCTCGTCATAGACCGACACCCCGGCATGGACGACGAGATCGTCGTGGACGGCTCGGCGCAGTGACCGGACCGCGCGCTCGCGGGCTTCGTCGTCGGCCTCGTCCCAGTAGTGCAGGAGAAGGGTGTCGACCGAGTCGACGTCCAGGTCGCGGAGGGTGTCGAACAGCTGCTCGCCGATGTCACGGGAGGCATGGACCTTGGTGGTGATCGTGAAGTCCGAGGCCCAGGGCCGCAGGCGGCGCTGCGCGTCGCCGTAGTTCGCTGCGGTGTCGATGTCGGTGATGCCCCACTCGCGGGCGACGGACACGATGTCGGCGATCGTCTCGTCGGACAGCCGTCCCACCTGGTTGGTCGCCCCGTAGGCGAGACCCCACTGGGCGGTACCGAGGCTGAGCCGGGGGGTGTCCGGGGTGGGCCGCGTCATGGCCCCATCCAACCAAGGACCGACCCGCACCGGGAGGCGGTCCGGCAGCGAGGACCTAGCATGGGGGTCATGTCCTCAGCGAAGAAGGTGCTTCTCGCATCGCCCCGCGGCTACTGCGCGGGAGTCGATCGGGCCGTCGTCACGGTCGAGAAGGCGCTGGAGCTCTACGGAGCGCCCGTCTACGTGCGCAAGGAGATCGTCCACAACAAATACGTGGTGTCTTCGCTGGAGAAGCGCGGAGCGATCTTCGTCGAGGAGACCGAGGAGGTGCCAGAGGGCTCCATCGTGATCTTCTCCGCGCACGGTGTCGCGCCGTCGGTCCACGAGGAGGCGGCCGAGCGCAACCTGCGCACCATCGATGCGACGTGTCCGCTCGTGACCAAGGTGCACTCCGAGGCCAAGAGGTTCGCCTCCGAGGGCTACCGCATCGTCCTCGTCGGTCATGAGGGTCATGAGGAGGTCGTGGGAACCATGGGCGAGGCGCCCGACGCCATGACCCTCGTGGAGGATCCGGTCGCCGCCGCCGAGGTCGACCTCTCCGCCGACGACAAGCTCGTGTGGCTGTCCCAGACGACCTTGTCGGTTGACGAGACCCTCGAGACCGTCGGGGTGCTGCAGGAGCGCTTCCCCAACATGGTCAGCCCGCCGAGCGATGACATCTGCTACGCCACCCAGAACCGGCAGGCTGCCGTGAAGGCCATCGCCCCCCAGTGCGATGTCGTCATCGTCGTGGGGTCGGGCAACTCCTCCAACTCGGTGCGCCTGGTCGAGGTGGCCCTGGAGGCGGGTGCGGCGGCGGCCTACCGGGTGGACTTCGCTGAAGAGCTCCAGTCGGAGTGGTTCGAGGGCGCGCTGACGGTCGGCCTCACCAGTGGAGCGTCTGTTCCCGAGGTTCTCGTCGATGACGTCCTGGCCGCATTGCGGGAAGCCGACTTCCGCACGGTCGAGGAGGTCTTCACGGCCGACGAGACCCTGATGTTCGCCCTGCCGCCGGAACTGCGACGCGACATCAAGGCCGCCGCGCAGGGCTGACGCACTCTCTGGTGAGAGCTATCGCCGTCGTCGTACCAGCACGATGATCAGGGCGATCAGTGTGCTGCCGATGATCCAGGCCCAGTTGTCGGCGAGGGAGAAGAACGCGACGACCAGGCGGTTGAGGAGGCCGGACTCGTTGCTGCCGAGGAACAGCTGCCCCGCGGTGAGCGCCGCCAGGGCGAACGCGATCGGCGGGGTGAGGAAGGCGCTGTAGTCATCCTCCCGGCGCACGGTCAGGGCCGCGTAGACCGATACGACCAGCAGCGCCACACCTGTGGGCCAGCCAAGGGCGCCTCCGCCGAGGATGGCGTTGGCGAAGCCGATGATGACGGTGACCCCGATGACGATCAAGTAGACGCCACCCGCGCGCAGTCCTGCCGAGGAGCCCATGCGGGCACCGCGGCGGCGTCGACCGAAGCGGCGGGGCGAGTCGGCTGCAGCCACGTTCTCTCCCGGTGGGGCGTAGATGTCGGCCGGCGGGGGAGTCAGCAGCGACGCGACGGCGGCGTCCTCGGGGGTGATCTCGCTGCCGGGCGCGGATCGGTCGCTCATCGGGCTCGCGGCGACGGCGGTCGTGGCGGAGGAGACCACGACGGGGGCGGCGTCGCCGGTGTCGCGGTCGAGCGTCCGCAGGCGGGTGAATCGGCCGGAGTCGAGGGCGAGGACGGTCTCCTCGTGTCCTTTCACCCCCTGACTGCGGAAGAGGCGGCCGGTGTCGGCTCCGGGCTCTCGGGGCGCTGGCGTCTCAGGCGCGGCAGGAGCCGATACCTGAGCAGGCGACTGTGGTGCGTCCCCGGGCCGGAACAGGGCGTCGTAGACCGGATCCACCCGGTCCGCGGCGGCATCCTGCCCGTTCGGGCCCTGCTCGGAGGTCACCTGAGTACCGTACTCAAGGCGCCCCCCTCGGGTCGTCATCCCCGACGAGGAATGAGTGTCGCGCTGATGCACAGATCCCTGGCTGTCGCATCGTCCGCGGCTGCGATCGCCGCATCGGCACTGACCGGTGCAGCGCCCACGGCATCCGGGCACGCGATCATCGAGCTCGACGGCGTCAGTGCCGTGGCCGGCCAGACCAGCGCGATGACCCTGGAGATTCAGCACGGGTGCCTGCCGGCAGAGGCCACGACGCAGGTGCAGGCGTTCGTGGGCAGGCCATGGCGGGCCGTGCGTCCGGCATCAGTCCCCGGATGGGAGACCTCGGTGGAACGCCTTGCGCGCGGGGGTTGGCAGATCACCTGGACCAACCTCGGCGAGCCGATCCCGTTCGGCACGGCAACCTTCTTCCCGATCGAGGTCGACTGGCCGACCAAGGCCGGCACCTTCGGCATGCGCGTCACGCAGCAGTGCACCGATGGGACGTCGTACGACTGGAACGAGAAGTTCCGGCCGGCCACGGCGAACAGCCCGTCACCGCCGCTGACCCCGCGCCCCGAGGTGCAGGTGGTGGCGATAGCGGATCAGCGTGCGCCCCGAACGTCGTCGATCGCTCCCGCGCACCTCGACACCCACGTCCGCTGAGCCATGGCCAAGGCGGCCGAACGGTTCTGAGAGGATCGGCGCACTATGGCACTCACTATCGGAATCGTCGGCCTCCCCAACGTTGGCAAGTCGACCCTGTTCAATGCGCTGACCAAGAACGACGTGCTCGCGGCGAACTATCCTTTCGCGACGATCGAGCCGAATACCGGGGTCGTGGGGGTGCCCGATCCCCGACTGGACGTGCTCGCCGGGATCTTCGGCTCCGAGCGGATCCTGCCGGCGACCGTGCAGTTCGTTGACATCGCCGGCATCGTCAAGGGTGCCAGCGAAGGAGCTGGCCTGGGCAACAAGTTCCTCGCCAACATCCGCGAGTCGGATGCCATCTGCCAGGTGCTTCGCGCGTTCACCGATGATGACGTCGTCCACGTCGACGGCCGGGTCTCGCCGGCGGACGACATGGAGACCATCAACACCGAACTGATCCTCGCCGACCTGCAGACGCTGGAGAAAGCGATCCCGCGACTGCAGAAGGAGGCGCGCAACGACAAGTCGCGCGCCGGTGCCCTCGCCGCAGCGGAGGAGGCCCAGAAGGTGCTGGAGGAGGGGCGCACCGTCTTCGAGGCCGGCCTTGACCCCGCGCCGCTGCGCGAGCTGTGGCTGCTGACCGCCAAGCCGTTCCTCTACGTCATCAACGCCGATGAGGACGAACTGGGCGACGAGGAGTTCAAGCAGCGCATGCGCGACCTGGTCGCCCCTGCCGAGGCCGTGTTCCTTGACGCCAAGGTCGAGGCCGATCTCGTCGAGCTCGGCGATGAGGAGGCATTGGAGCTGCTGCAGTCCGTCGGGCAGGAGGAGAGCGGGCTGAAGGCCCTCGCACGCGTCGGCTTCGACACCCTCGGTCTGCAGACCTACCTGACCGCAGGTCCCAAGGAGGCGCGTGCATGGACGATCCGGCGCGGCGCCACGGCGCCGGAGGCGGCCGGCGTGATCCACACCGACTTCCAGAAGGGCTTCATCAAGGCGGAGATCGTGTCCTTCGACGAGCTCGTCGCTGCGGGGTCCATGGCTGAGGCCAAGGCCAGGGGCAGGGTGCGCATCGAGGGCAAGGACTACGTGATGGTCGACGGCGACGTCGTGGAGTTCCGCTTCAACGTGTGACCTTCCGTCACTGAGGTCATGGGTTGCACCGTCGCCTTCGACTCCGTCGTCTGACATCGGCTACCTGCGCACACAGTGCGGGCAAGCGTTCGACGCATTGTGGACATGTGTGAGCGCTGGCCGAACATGCAGGAGCGTGTCCATCCCTCTCCACGGCGCGCAGACGGGCCTGCGGCAGTCCACGGGGGAATCGTGGGGCTGACCTGGTCCCCCATCGAGCACTGACCTGCTCAGGTGGCGAAGGAGAGATGGTGCAGTTCCACCCATGCACCTAGGGTGCAATGCATGACGTCGAATCTCCGTGTGTCCTGGCCCCGTCCCGCTCGACGTGGCCGTGCCCGGCTGCTCGCAGGGGCTGCCGCCGGGTGGCTGGTGCTCTCCCTGGGGGCGGCTTCGCCCGCGCAGGCGACCGTAAGCATCCCTGAGGCGCAGGCGACGGCCTACTCGAAGTTGTGGAGCCTGGGCAACGGCGCGTTCACCCCGGCGCTGTCCGTGGGACCCGAGGTCGGGTGGAACGCCGGCCTGCAAGGAATGATCCCGCCACGCGCCGCCTACTACCGCCTGTGGGACATGAACGTCGCATGGAAGGACGTCAACACCGGCCCTGGAGAGTTCGACTGGACGATCCTCGACCAGCGTGTACAGCAGGTTGAATCATGGGGTGGCAAGCCCATCATGGTCTTGGGCCTGACCCCCCAGTGGGCGGCGGGCGAATGCACAGCGGGTGATCCTCGCTGGGGTGGGAGCACTGCCTGCCCACCGGCGGACATGGAGGCGTGGCGGGCCTATGTTCGCGCCCTCGTGCAACGCTACGGACCGCGCATTGGTGCCTACGAGACCTGGAACGAGGCCAACCTGCAGACCTTCTGGGCGGGAACAGCCGACCAGATGGCCATGATGGTCCAGATCGCGGGTCAGGAGATCGGTGGCACTGCCGCCGTGCTGGCGCCCTCAGTGACCACGCGCCTGAAGAGCGGCGCGCGATTCACTTCCTCGCTCCTGGCCGCCCTGAGCCCTGAGGCAGTGCAGGCGCTGGACGGTTGGTCAATCCACTCCTACCCGAAGGGGGACGCCGGGCCGACGCCGGCTGCTGCCTGCGAACAGCGCGCCAGCGACATCATCGACTGGCAGCGCGCCCTGCTTGCGTGGGCTGCGTCGAACCCCGCACTGATGAAGCCGATCTGGGACACGGAGGTCAACTACGGCCTGTCGGGGCCTGGCGCCACGCCGGGGGCCGACTGGTCCGACGCCGACGGCGCCGCTCTCGTCACCTGCTCGTACCAGGACTCCCGAGCGTTGGGTATCGCCGTCACAGCCTGGTACGAGTACACCGCCGTTGACTTCGACCTTCTGGGGGTGCAGATGAACCCCGCCACCTCGATGGTCACCTTCGCCTACGCGGCATTGCCGTCGACGGTGGGACAAACGAACCCCTGGATCCCCACGCTCCCCGGGCGATCAGTGCCCACAACTTCGGGTGACGGACGGAACGAGACCAAGACCATCCGCATCAGTGGTCAGCGCGGGACCGTGAAGGGAAAGCCAGGCGTCATCATCGATGGCGTCACGACCGGGTTCGATCAGGGTGAAGCGATGGTCCCCTACATCAAGTTCCCGGGTCAGACCTCCTACAGCAAAGCCACAGCTCGCCCGCTCGTGGATGCTGATGGAGATTTCTCCTTTCAGCGCAAGTCGCGACAGAAGATCTACATCTACTTCACGAACGAGGATGGGACTGTCAGGTCGGAGCGCATCATCATCCAGGCAAGGTAGGCGCGCTGCAGGTGGAGTCCTCGGGCGCTGGTCCGAAGCTTCGGTCGGATTGGGACTGCCGGCCAGTGGCCCGGGCCGTGGGGGTGATCAGCACGATTGCGCTTCAATGGAAGGTGGGTACCCGGCCCCTGCCGCGGTAGGGGCCGTCATGGCTGCGGGACATCGACGCCTAGGGCATGCGGTCGTACGTGTAACCGTTGCGGATCGTGCCGAACCAGCTGTTGATGGTTCGGTCTCGCCATGGCCACATGCTGTCGGTGCCGTCGAAGCCCTGCTCAGCACCGGCCTTGGGTCGGTAGTGGCCACCACCCGCCAGCTCCTGAGCCGCCCAGATGCGATCGACGTTGGCGTGGTGGAGGAAGAAGACCGGATCGTTGGGAGATGTGTTGTAGGCCATCGTCCCCTGGACGACCTCGTCTCCCTCCTCCCAGATTCCGCCGGTGTAGATGTGCACGAGATTGTGCAAATCGTGTGGTGATCCCTTGGTCTGCGTCTGCATCAGCCAACCGTCTGTGCACTCGGCTGGCGTTGCGTCCCGCCATCCCTCAAGGGTGTTGCGGAACGACTCGGATGTCTGCGACTGGGCATTGAAGGGTGCGTGGTCGTAGTGCGAGACCGTCAGAGCCTGCTTCACGTCCTTCTTCGTGGGCAGTCCGGGAGATTCCCCGAGGAACACGTTGAAGCGTCGAACGAGGAAGCTCTCCGGCGTGCGGACTCCATCGAGGTAGACCGCGGGGTCCTGGATGTCGAATGACCACTTGCCCTGGCGGAACGGCCCCGTCATCACCGCGTAGTCATGGGCCGGGTCGCCTGCAGGCCCCAGTAGGTCGTCGGAGAAGACCGCGGCCGTGGAATCGGTGTTCGTCCAGTCCCAGTACGGAAGCGCCAGGTCGGGATTGCCGCTGGTGGTCCGCAGCATCATCTCGAACAGGTGCAGATACTGCCTGTGCCACGGGAGGAAGGTCGGTGAGTTGTGTGCCGCACCGGCCCAGTTGCCGTCCTGCTGCCACCCGTTCTTGCACTTGAAGGCATCGCGGTGCCACTGGACGAACTGGTCGTAGTAGGACAGCTCCGGATTCCAGGGAGAGGGGACCTTCTTGGCTGCGAGAACCGCACGGACGAACTCAGCCTTCTCGCGCTTCGTGAGGTCCTTGACGTCCTTGCGCACGCTGAGTGACGGCGCTGAGCTCAGATTCGCCAGGGCGTCGGGCGACGCGGCGAACAGTGTGACGCCGAGCACGAGCGTGAGGGCTGACAGGGTCGCTGTCGTGAGCCAGATCCGTGACCGCTTCGATGCTCCTGCGTGCGACATCCCCTGACCCTGACGGCAGCGTCGCGAACTGTCAAGCCGATCGGACTCGGAGCGATCCGCCCAACGGCGCCGTCGCCCTGCGTAGGCTCGTTCCGTGACCGAGAAGGTGAAGGGCCCCGCCTCGTACTTCCCCTCGATCGAGAAGAAGTACGGCCACCCGATCTCGTACTGGATGGAGCAGCTCGACCCGGTGCGCGACGCGAAGCACATGGAGCAGGTGGCGCATCTGAAGAAGATGGGCATGGGCCACGGGCACGCGAACGCCGTCGTCGCCGTGTACCGCAAGGAGCACGGGCTGTGAGCACCTGAGCCCATAAGGTGCGGACATGAGCGACTTCCTCTATTCCGTCGAGCGCCAGTTCGACCTGCCCGTCGAGATCCTCTGGGATGCGTGGGTCGATGCCGACGCCCTGCAGGCCTGGTACCACCCGACGGACCTGGCCAACGTGCCCGGCAGTGTCGTGTCCGATGCCGTCGAGGGCGGCCTGTGGACGGTCGGCGTCGATGTCCCGGAGCACGGTTTCGTGGCGTACTTCTACGGCCGCTACACCAAGGTCGTCGAGAACCTGCTGCTCGAGCACTCCATGCACTACACGCAGTCGGCCGAGGAGTTCGCCGCCCGGGACGAGTCGACGACGGCCCATCGCGTGACCGTCGAGTTCGACAGCCGGGGGATGTACAGCTGGGTGAAGTTCAGCCAGTTCGGCGAACTGCCCGACGGTCAGGCCGTCCAGGCGCAGGCCGGCATGGAAAGCTACTTCGACTCGCTTGAGGCTTTTCTCGTCGCCGACACCCCGAGCTGACCGAGGCTCCGATCAGGATGCGAACGCGCTGCTCGCCAGCTCGGTTGCTTCGCCGTCGATCCCCGCGACGATGACGTCGGCGACGTGGTCGGGCGTCATGCCCTGCGGCATCCGCGGCGCGGATCCGAACACCGCGCGATCGGCCAGGCCCGTCTCCGTGTGACCGGGCCGGGCGTCGATGACGCGCACGCGTGAACGACGGGTCTCAAGCTGCAGCGCCCTGAGCCAGGTGGAGTGGGCGGTCTTGCTGGCCGTGTAGGCGGCCATGCCCGGGAACACCTGCTCGGCGACGACGCCGCAGATGGACGCGACGAACGGTGAGCCACCGGCCTCGGCAGAGCCCCGCAGCGCCGGGAGCAGTTGGGCGATCAGACTCGCGGGCCCAAGGTGGTTCACCTGCATGAGCTGATCGGCGACCTCCGGGGGAGTCTGGTCGATCGGGCCGAACGCGACGATCCCTGAGGCGATGACGACCCCGTCGAGCGCACCGCCTGCCGCCGTGATGGCCGTGGCGGCGTTCGCGATCGAGCTGGGGTCCTCGAGGTCGACGACGTAGCGGCCCTTCACCACGGCGGGGACGCGATCGGCGCCGTCGGGGGTCGATGACGTTCCCTCGACGATGGCGCCCCCTGCTGCGAGGCGCTGTGCGATCGCCGATCCGAGCACACCGCTTGCCCCCACGACCACGATCCGCTGTCCCTGCACCGGCATGTCGACTCCTCACTCTGGTGAGTCGAGACGCTATCCGCGATCGGGGACACCGGCATGTCGTGGAAGGCTGGGCGGATGGATGCACCGGACTTCGTCGTCGCCGCTGTCGTCATGCGAGACGACCACGGGCGCATCCTCGTCGTCCGCAAGGAGGGCACCGGCCGGTTCATGCTTCCCGGCGGCAAGATCGAGCCGGGCGAGTCACCCGACCAGACTGCTGTGCGTGAGGCCCACGAGGAACTCGGTGTCGACCTGGACCCCGAGCTGCTCACCTTCGTGGGTGAGTGGACCGCACCTGCCGCGAACGAGTCCGGCCGAACGGTACATGGGCACATCTACGAGCATCCATGGTTGCCGGGCGTCGCCGTTCGCAACGAGATCGCCGAGTCTCAGTGGGTCTCGCCGGCGGATCTGGCCTGCCGTGACGACATCGCGCCGTTGCTCCAGAATCGTGTCCTGCCTCTCTACAGTTGAACCGCTCCGACTGGTCGGCCAGTGCGGAGAGCCGACAGAGGAGGCACACGTCATGGGTGCATGGACGTCGAGCAAGGTTCTGACAAGCAAGTCCTGGGCGGTGCTGAAGGACAACCGCTACTTGCTGGGCTTCCCGGTGCTGGGCTTCGCCCTGAGCCTGATCCCGCTGGTCGGGCTCGGCCTTCCGGCCCTGTACTTCCTGAGCGAGAACCACAATTGGATCGCGGCCGCCTTCGGCGTAGCCATGGTCTTCGTGATCCAGGCGATCACAGCGGTGATCCAGGGCGGGATCGTCGTGTCGGTCGACACCGAGTTCTCCGGTCAGGACAGCTCGCTGGGTAAGGGCCTGGGGCGTTCGTTCGCGCACCTCGGCCCGCTGCTCGGCTGGAGCGTCATCGTCACGATCGTGAACGTCCTGATCGGACTGCTTCGCGGGAATGGCAGCGGCAACGTCATCGGGGTGATCTTCCGCAACATCATCGCGGCCGCCGCAGACATCATGTGGCGTCTGGTCACCTTCTTCGTCATCCCGTTCATCGTGCTGGAGGACATGAACCCGCTCAACGCGGTGAAGTCATCGGCGTCATTGTTCACCAGGCAGTGGGGCAAGCAGCTTGCAGGCAGTGTGCGCATCGGTGCTGTGATCGCCTTCACCACGATCCTGCCGGGCCTGGTGCTCATCATCGGTGGCGTGATCCTCGTCCTGATGGGATCGACGGCAGGCATCGCCACCGGCATCCCGCTCGCCATCCTCGGCGTGCTCCTGTTCATGGTGGGCGCGGTGCTCTCGTCCGCCATGCAGACCGTCTACTCGGTCGCACTGTTCCGCTTCGCGCACGACGGCAAGGCGCCCGGGGACTTCACCGATGAGGAACTGCAGCGCTCGATCAAGCTCAAGGTCTGACCGGCTGAGACCGTCCTTCGCCCCGCCGTGCGGAGTAGCCTCGAAAGGTGAGCACGTCAGCGCCCGATCCTCAGGCAGGTGATCCGGTCGAGCAGGCCCTGCGCCTCAGGGCGTCGGATGCCGATCGCGAACGGGTGGCGCAACTCCTGCGTGATGCGTATGCCGAAGGGCGCCTGTCAGCCGAGGAGTACGAGTCCCGACTCGAGGAGAACTTCGCGGCGCAGACATACGGCGACCTCGTCCCCGTCCTGCGCGACCTCCCCGTGCCGCCGGACGCGATCCCCCTTCCGCAACAGCGGACACAGAAGTCGCCGGCCGCGCACCCTGAGATGAGCCTGCTACCGGGGCGCACCGAGGCGGATCTGGTCTTCGATCCGTACGCCGGGCCTGCCCCGGACACGTCCCTGGTCGCGATCTTCGGCAGTTTCGAACGACGCGGCACGTGGACCGCCCCGGCCGACATCGGCGCGTACTGCGTGTTCGGCGGTGGGGACATCGACTTCACGGGAGCGACACTGATCTCGACCGTCACGACCATCCATGCCCTCTGCCTGTTCGGAGGTCTGAAGGTCTACGTCCCTGCTGGCATGGACGTCCGCAGCGAGGCGGCGGGCATCTTGGGTGAAGTGGACGTCGCGGGTGGGCAGTCGCCACCCGGTGCCCCGCAACTGATCATCAAGGGAGCCGCGATCTTCGGGGGGATCGACGTCAAGCGCGTCTAGACGTCAGCTACGGCGTCCGCGTAGGAGGCTTGAGCCCCTCGTCGTGGAGTTCGAGCGCGGCCAGGGAGTCGATGACCTGTTGGTCACCGCGTCGCCAGGCGCCGGCCGGATCGTGGCTGATGCGGGCGAGGACGTGCAGCGGCTGTCGGGCCATGGCCCTCAGAGCGAACAGGTCGAGGTCCTCGTTCGCATCGAGGAAGCGCCGCGCTGCGGTGGCGCGGCGGATGAAGATCACGCGGATCGGCACCCAGACCACGGCGAACGATGTGATCCCGAGCACCGCCAAGGCGATCGCGAGGAAGCGGGCCAGCACGGACACGGCGTCTGCTGCCGTCTGCCCCGCCTCCGACAGGGCCATCGCCGCGTCGCTCATCTGTCCGAAGGGCCCAGAGACCGCCTCACCGATCAGGGGGATCGATGCGACGGTCGATCCGGCGGAGTCGATGCTGTCCGCCAGATCGGCCCCGCGCTGCGCGACCTCGAGCCCGGGACCGGCCAGATTCATGACGAGTTCGTGCACCCGGAACGCGACCCAGATCCACAGGGCGCTCCAGATCACGAGCCATGTGTCACCGAGGATCTGGCGCCCCCGACGGGCGGGCAGATCGGAGTACCAGACCATCGCGACCTCCGACGATTTCAGGGAACCGACCCTGACACCGTAGGGTCACGACGTGAATCGCCGCGAAGATCTCCGCAACATCGCCATCATCGCCCACGTCGACCATGGCAAGACGACACTCGTCGATGCCATGCTGTGGCAGTCGGGCGCCTTCCGCGCCAACCAGGACGTCGACGACCGCGTGATGGACTCGATGGACCTCGAGCGTGAGAAGGGCATCACGATCCTCGCGAAGAACACCTCCGTGAGGTATGTGGGGCCCGCGGCGCCCGAGGGCGGCGTGACGTTCAACATCATCGACACCCCCGGCCACGCGGACTTCGGCGGCGAGGTCGAGCGCGGCCTGGAGATGGTCGACGGCGTCGTCCTGCTCGTCGACGCCTCCGAGGGACCATTGCCGCAGACGCGGTTCGTCCTGCGCAAGGCGCTCGCCAAGAAGCTTCCCGTCGTCCTCGTCATCAACAAGGTGGACCGGCCGGACTCCCGGATCGAGGAGGTGGTCGACGAGGCCTACGAGCTCTTCCTCGACCTCGACGCGACCGACGACCAGATCGACTTCCCGATCGTCTACACCAGCGCCAAGGCCGGACGGGCCTCACTGGAGCGCCCCACTGACGGCGGTATGCCGGCAGAGGAGAACCTCGAACCGCTGTTCGCCACGCTGCTGGAGACCATCCCGGCACCCTCGTACGACGAGGCCAAGCCGCTTCAGGCGCACGTGACGAACCTCGATGCATCGCCGTACCTCGGGCGTCTGGCACTCTGCCGCGTCCACCAGGGCACGATCCGCAAGGGTCAGCAGGTCGCCTGGATCAAGCAGGACGGCTCGGTCGAGCGGGCCAAGGTCGTCGAGCTCCTCATGACCGAGGCCCTTGAGCGCGTGCCCGTGGCTGAGGCCGGCCCAGGCGACATCATCGCCGTAGCGGGAATCCCCGAGATCACGATCGGTGAGACCCTCGCCGACCCGGAGAACCCGGTCGCACTCCCCGTCATCACCGTCGACGAGCCGTCGATCTCGATGACGATCGGCATCAACACGTCTCCGCTCTCCGGGCGCAGCGGGGGCACCAAGCTGACCGCGAGCATGGTGAAGGGACGGCTGGATGCCGAGCTGATCGGCAACGTGTCGATTCGGGTACTGCCGACCGAGCGCCCCGACACCTGGGAGGTGCAGGGCCGTGGTGAACTGCAGCTCGCCGTGCTCGTGGAGATGATGAAGCGTGAGGGCTTCGAGCTCACCGTGGGCAAGCCGCAGGTCGTCACGCGCATGATCGACGGCAAGCTCAACGAGCCGGTCGAGCGCCTCAGTGTCGACATCCCGGAGGACTATCTCGGCGTCGTCACGCAGCTCATGGCGCTGCGCAAGGGGCGCATGGAGCAGATGATCAACCACGGCACGGGCTGGGTGCGCATGGAGTACCTGGTGCCGGCACGCGGCATGATCGGCTTCCGCACCGAGTTCCTCACCGAGACCCGCGGCACCGGACTTCTGCACCACGTCTTCGACCGCTACGAGCCCTGGCATGGGGAGCTTCGCACCCGTCCCACGGGCTCACTCGTCGCGGATCGTGCCGGGCCCACGACCGGCTTCGCGCTGGCGAACCTGCAGGAGCGCGGCACGATGTTCGTCGGTCCGGGCACCGAGGTGTACGAGGGCATGATCGTCGGAGAGAACTCCCGGTCCGATGACATGGACGTCAACCCGACCAAGGAGAAGAAGCTCACCAACATGCGCCAGTCGTCCGGCGACGTCCTTGTGCCGCTCATCCCGCACAAGCAGCTCTCGCTCGAGCAGGCGCTGGAGTTCTGCCGCGAGGACGAGTGCGTCGAGGTCACGCCCTCTGCGGTGCGCATGCGCAAGGTGCTGCTCTCGCAGACCGATCGTGTCAAGGCCGGTCGCAAGAAGGGCTGACCCTCACCGTTCCCGACGCCCTCTCAGATGGCGGGGTCCTCGACGCCTCAACAGCTCAGGTGAGTGCGGAGGAAGTCGACCTCCAGACGCAGCAGGTTCTCGGCGACGACCTCCTGCGGAGTCATGTGGGTGACCCCGCTCAGCGGCAGCAGCGTGTGCGGTCGGCCCGCAGCGAGGAGGGCACCGGACAGCTGGAGTGAGTGGGCCGCCAGCACGTTGTCGTCGGCCAGCCCATGGATCATCATCAGCGGACGCTCGAGCCGCTCTGCCCGGGTGAGGAGGCTCGTCCGCCCGTATGCATCAGGATTCTCCTCGGGTGTCCCGAGATAGCGCTCGGTGTACGCGGTGTCGTACAGCGCCCAGTCCGTGACCGGAGCGCCGGCGACCGCGGCGTGGAAGACATCGGGGCGCTCGAGGACGGCCAACGCGGCGAGATAGCCACCGAAGGACCATCCCGTGATGCCCACGCGTGACATGTCCAGGTCCGGGTAGATGCCCCCCAGGGCCTTCAGCGCATCCACCTGGTCCTGGAGCACCTGCGTCGCGAGGTCTCCGTGCACCTCGAACTCGAAGGCCGGCCCCCGACCGGGTGTCCCCGCACCGTCGACGACGACGACGGCGAAGCCCTGGTCGGCGAACCACTGATCGGACGCGTAGGCCCCGGCGGCGTGAATCACCCGCGCGTGGTGCG
The DNA here is from genome assembly GCA_030830865.1 of Candidatus Nanopelagicales bacterium. Taxonomy (GTDB): domain Bacteria; phylum Actinomycetota; class Actinomycetes; order S36-B12; family S36-B12; genus UBA10649. Next base: position 36,438 of record JAURME010000073.1, read on the forward strand.
GCCCGCCGTAAGGCGCCATCACCACCGGCAGCGGCGTGCCGGCCACGTGATCGGTCGGCAGCAGCACCGCGCACGCCAGGTCGCGCGCGCCGACCCGGTGGTAGGCGGGGCGCGGGGTGACGACGGGGATCTCGGCGTTCGACGGCACCATCCCACGTGCGTCGGCCAGGGTGACGCGGATCGTCGTGCCGAGCCGGTCCGGCTCGGTGGAGGCGATGACCAGGCCACCGGCGCCCCCGGCGGCCGAGTGGATGCCTGGTGCGTCGTCGATGGCCTCGACCTGGCCGTCGTCCAGGAGGCGATAGACGCCCTGGTCCATCGGATCGGCCTGCGCGGTGAACAGCACCGGGTCACTGGACACCAGTTCGGTGACCTGGAGTGTGGGCGGGGTGACGAGCTCGCCGTCACGCGTGAGCCGGAAGGCATCGGCGGAGGTGTCGGCCACGATCTCCCACAGATGTCCGTCGGCATCGTGACGGGGAACGCCCGACTGCATGGTCACCCACGGTTCGGTGACCCGTTCGGACAGCACGGTCGTGGCGCCGTCGGAGGTGACGGACAGGATCAGCTGCCTCTTCTGGTCACGGGAGAGGACGCTGATCACCGCCGCCGTGCCGTGCGGATCGGCATGCACGGTCGCGAGGTAGGGGTGGGCGTCGTGGTCCCAGTCCACCTCCACAGCCTCGCCGTCCAGTGGAAGGACGAACAGGTCGGCGCGCGGGTTCGGTGTCCCGGCCGCCGGATAACGGTGCGGGTGCGGCTCGCTCTCCGGGTTCGCGGGATCGCCGATCCAGCGGACGTCGACGGGCGACTCGTCGTACCGCTCGGCCAGGACTGCGGAGCCGTCCGCCAGCCACCACAGTCCACGGGTGCGCTCGAGTTCCTCTGCAGCCACGAAGTCCGCGAGCCCCCACGCCTGGGTCTCAGAATCCGGAGCGGCCAGGCATCGGGCCTCGTCGCCATCCACCTTCACGACATGCACACCCCGCCCGGACACGAAGGCGACGTGGCTCCCGTCCGGCGATATCCGCGGGTCGACGACGGGGCCGGGGGAGGGCAGATACGTCGGCTGTGGTGCGGGATCGTCCAGGCTCACGGTCACGAGAACCCCGTCGATCGCGAAGGCGGCCCGGCTGACGGCGCGGTCCGCCGTGTAGGCGGTGATGCCCGACGTCGTCTCGCGCATGCGCTCGCGTCGCGCCCGCTCCTCGGCCGGCAGGTCCGCGCCGGCAACGGCGATCGATGCGGCGTCGACCACGCATCGCTCGACGAGGCCTCCGCTGGTATCAGGCTCAGCGACCCACAGGGAGCCGCGGGGATCCCGGCCGCCGGAGCTCCGGATGAACACGACGCGGCAGCCGTCGGGCGCGATCGTGAAGGCCCGCGGCTGGCCCAGCCGGAAGCGTCGGGTCAGCGCCTCCTGACGGGGGTAGGGGAGCACCTGCTCGCGGGCATCGTCCGTCGTCACCCGGCGATCATGGCACCTGAGCCGGCTACGCTGCCCGACGTGTCCTCCACTCCCACATCGACCGCGCCCACCGTCACGGCTGACCGCCGCCTGCTCCTCGTTCATGCTCATCCCGATGACGAGTGCATCGGCACGGGCGCGACCATGGCGCGCTACGTCGACGAGGGGGTGCACGTCACCCTCGTGACCTGCACGCTAGGAGAGGAGGGCGAGGTCCTGCTGCCTGAGTTGGCGCACCTGGCTTCCGATCAGGAGGACGCGCTGGGTGCCCACCGGCTCACCGAGCTCGCCGCCGCGATGGCCGAACTCGGCGTGACCGACTTCCGACTGCTCGGCGGCCCGGGACGGTTCCGTGACTCCGGGATGATCGGTACGCCTCCCAATGAACGCCCGGACTCGTTCTGGCGCACGGACCTGCTGACGGCGGCGGCCGAGCTCGTGCCGGTGATCCGTGAGGTGCGCCCCCAGGTCGTCGTCACCTACGACGACTTCGGCGGCTACGGTCACCCGGACCACATCCAGGCCCACCGGGTGACGCACTACGCGTTGGCGCTGGCGGCGAGCCCGACCTTCCGTCCCGACCTCGGCGATGCATGGACCGTGGACAAGGTCTACTGGACGGCCTTCCCGCGCAGCATCGTCGTCGCGGGGATCGAGGCGATGAGGGCGCAGGGCATCGACGACGGCTTCGCTGAGATGGACCCCGATGACCTGCCGTTCGCCTGCGACGACGCCCTCGTGACGACGGCGATCGCGGCGCCGGCATACCTGGAGCGCAAGATGGCCGCCCTTCGCGCCCATGGCACCCAGGTCACCGTCGACGGGGGCTTCTTCGCGCTGGCCGACAACGTGGGGGCGGAGGCCTTCGGCACGGAGTACTACCGGCTGGCGGCCGGGTTGCGTGGTGACGTGGACGACACTGGTCGGGAGACCGACCTGTTCTCCGGCATCCGGGCGACCGGGTAACCGGGTGACCGAGCCGCCATCGGATGCTTCACAGCGTTCGCGCCGGCCATGGGGGATCATCGCGCTGCTCCTCCCCGCGGGCGCGGTGCTGGGGATCGCCGGGGCCTTCGTGCAGGCGCACCGGGGAGTGGTCGAGGCGCCGTGGGGGGTCGTGGTGGTGCCGTGGGGCGTGCCTTTGGTCTGGCTGGCCCTGCTGGCCGGGATCCGTGGGGGGGCGTGGCTCGTGCGCACCCGTTGGGGGGCGTGGTCGGTCATGCTCGGCTGGCTCGCAGCCACCGTAGTTCTCGCCGCGGAGAGCCCGTCCGGTGATCTCGTCCTCCCGGGGGGTGGGCGCCAGATGACCTACCTGCTGGGTGGGGTGATCCTCGCCTCTGCCGCCGCCAGCCTCCCCGTGCCGCGGAACCAGCCCGTGTCGTGAGTCGTCGGACCCGGTGGGCCTTGCGTAGCATCGTTGCCAAGCGCGCAGGAACCACGGGTGGGCCCGGTACGGGTGCCACCACGACCGGAACGACGACGAGAACATCGGGCCAACCGAGGGAAGGGGCGAGCGTCGCATGACGTCCACCTCCCTGGCGTCTGGCCAGCGCAAGGCGGTCGTCATCGGCGCCGTGGTGGGAGCGGTCCTCATCGTCATCTATCTCGTTGCCGCGCTCTCGTCCGGCGACACCGCCCGGTCAGGGACCAAGGTCGGGCGCGTCGACATCGGCGGCCTCACCCAGGAGGAGGCGGTCGCCGCGGTTGAGCAGGTCTACGCAAAGCGGGCCTCGCGCGACATCAAGGTCGTCGCCGGTGACGTCACGGTCAAGGTCGACCCGGCTCAGGCCGGCCTCCGCCTCGACGTCGAGGCCTCCGTCGCTCCCGCATTCGGACGGAGCTGGAGCCCGATGAGCTTGCTGACGGCGCCGTTCTCCGGGCAGCAGCTCGACCTCATCGGCACGGTCAACGAGCTCGCGCTGGCCGCCGAGGTCGAGCAGCTCGCCGATGCCGTTGCCAAGGATCCCGTCGAGCCCAGCATCTCTGTCCGCGACGGAAAGGCCGGGCTGAGCGAGGGCTCCCCCGGTGTCACGCTGGACACGGAGGCGACGGCGGCAGCCGTGCGTCAGGCGTTCCTGGGCAAGCGGGTGCCGGTCGAAGCCGTGCTGGTCGAGACAGCACCGACGATCTCTCCCGAGGCGGCACAGGCAGCGGTCGAGCTCGCCGACACGGCGACCTCCGCCCCCATCACCGTCGTTGCCGACACCGTGCGGGCGACCCTCAGCGGAGACGACATCGGCCGGGCTTTGAGCTTCTCGGTGCAGGGGGATCAGTTCGTGCCCTCGCTCAACGGAGCCAAGCTCCATCGTGCGATCCAGGACGACCTGGCCGCCATCGAGACCGCGGGACGGGACGCGACGTTCAAGATCAAGGGAGGCACGCCCCGCGTCGTCAGCTCGAAGGTGGGCCGAGGCGTGGAGGACGATGAGTTGGCAGCAGCCGTCGCGAGCGTCATGGGCAATCCGGCATCCGATCGCACCGTCACGGTCAGCGTCGGCGTCCGTGACCCCAAGGTGACCACCGCGCAGGCCGTGGGACTGGGCATTCGGGAGAAACTGTCGAGCTTCACCCAGGACTACCCCTACGCGGCCTACCGGTCCCAGAACATCGGCCAGGCGGCCCAGCGGATCAACGGCACGCTGCTGATGCCGGGGGAGACCTTCTCCCTGAACGACACCATCCTCGAGCGCACCGTGGAGAACGGGTACACCGAGGGCTATGTCGTCGGTGTCGGTGGTGTGTTCCAGACGGACATGGGCGGCGGCGTCTCGACGTCCGCCACCGCCACGTGGACGGCGGCCTTCTTCGCCGGAATGGAGCGCATCCAGACCGTCGCGCACTCGATCTGGATCTCTCGCTATCAGGCCGGACTGGAGGCGACGGTCGCCTGGGGCATCTTCGACCTGAAGTTCCGCAACCCTTATTCGAATGCCGTCTACATCCAGGCGAAGACGACACCCACGTCGATCACCGTGGCGTTCTGGGGCACGCCGGAGTACGACAGGATCGAGGCGGAGTCCGGGCCCAAGACCAACATCGTCGAGTACAAGAAGGTCTACAACGAGTCCGAGGAATGCCGGGAGCAGGGCGGCATCGACGGTTTCAACATCGTCGTCGACCGGGTGTTCTACAAGGACGGTGTAGAGGTCAAGCGCGAACCGATCAGCACGCAGTACAAGGCCGCGCCGCAGGTCATCTGCGACAAGAAGCCCAAGAAGAAGAAGGACAAGGACGCGCAGCAGGACCAGCAGGCGGATGCGAACGGGGAGTTCGATCCAGACGCGTCGCCCTCTCCGGATGCCACCGACGAACCGCAGGCGGAGAAGCCCAAGAATGACGGCTCCTCACCGAGCGCCTCGGCCAAGCCGAGCAAGAAGGCGGACCCGGCTCCTGCCGGTGACCCCAACGAGTTCTCGAACTGACCGGACGGGTCCATGGGCCGGCGGGATCGCCTCACGACATGGTGGATCTGACAGCGACTCTGGGTCGAACCTTGTGTAAGTTGTGGGCGTCATGAGCATCCCGTCCTCGGAAGAGGGCTGACCAACCGGAGGACCAGGTGACCTACGTCATCGCATTTCCCTGTGTGGATCTGAAGGACAGGGCTTGCATCGAGGAGTGCCCCGTCGACTGCATCTACGAGGGCGAGCGGATGCTCTACATCCAGCCCGACGAGTGCGTGGACTGCGGCGCCTGCGAGCCGGTCTGCCCGGTCGAGGCCATCTACTACGAGGACGACGTGCCTGCGGAGTGGAGCGACTACACCGCGGCGAATGCCGAGTTCTTCGCCGAGCTCGGCTCGCCGGGTGGGGCCGCGAAGCTGGGTGCCCAGGACTTCGACGCTCCGCTGCTGGCCAGCGTGCCGCCGCAGGAGCACGACCACTGAACGCACTTCCGGACTTCCCCTGGGACACGCTGGCCCCGCTGGCCGATTTGGCCCGGTCCCATCCCGGGGGCGTCGTCGACCTCTCCGTCGGGACGCCGGTCGACCCCACGCCTGGTCTCGTCCAGGAGGCGTTGCGCTCGGCGAGTGACGCCCCCGGCTACCCGACGACGGCCGGACGTGAGGAGACGAGGGCTGCGTGCTCGCGTTGGTTCAGTCGGACGCTCGGTGCCGACGTCCCGACTTCGGCCGTCATCCCGACCATCGGCAGCAAGGAAATGGTCGCCGGCCTGCCCCGGCTCCTGGGTCTCGGGCCGGGGTCACGGGTCGTCATCCCGACCATCGCCTATCCGACCTACGCGGTGGGAGGCGTCCTCGCCGGGGCCGAGGTCATCGCGACGGACCAGCCCGAGGAGGTCGCGGACGTCGATCTCGTCTGGCTGAACTCCCCGAGCAACCCGACCGGAGCGGTGGCACCCGCGGAGCGCCTTCGGCAGATCGTCGCCTGGGCTCGGGAGACGCAGACCGTCATCGCGTCGGATGAGTGCTACATCGAGCTCGGCTGGGATGCCCAGCCGGTGTCCGTGCTGCACCCTTCCGTGAGCGGAGGATCGCTCGACGGTCTGCTGGCTCTGCACTCGCTGTCGAAGCGCTCCAATCTCGCCGGATATCGGTTCGGCTTCCTTGCGGGGGACGAAGCACTCGTGCGCGACATCCTGCTGGTGCGCAAGCACTCCGGCATGATGATTCCCACCCCGATCCAGGTCGCCGCCGCGGCTGCGTTGGACGACGACGTCCACGTCGCGGAGCAGAAGGAGCGATACGGCCGCCGGCGAGCGATGCTGGCCGAGGCGGTGACGGCTGCCGGCTTCAGGATCGACCACAGCGAGGCCGGCCTCTACCTGTGGATCACCCGCGGCGAGCCGTGCTGGGACACTGTCCGCTGGTTCGCAGAGCGCGGCATCGTCGTCACGCCCGGTGACTTCTACGGACCGGCGGGTGCCCAGCATGTCCGGGTGGCCCTGACGGCCACCGACACCGATGTCGAGCAGGTCGCCGACCGGCTCGCCTGACGGCCCGGCCGTCGGCGGGGTTCGATTGCCCGATGTCCGATGGCCTCCCACGCCCCCTCACGGTTCCGCGAGCCTGCGCCTCGGTAGGCTCGCGGCAGGAGGTTTCTTGTGTCTGACTACAGCTTGACGTATCCCGGAGGGGTGCTCGACCTGCCCGAGGTGGATGCGACCGTCGGTGAGTCGGGGATCAACATCGGTCCGCTGCTGAAGACCACGGGGCACGTGACGCTCGACCACGGCTTCATGAACACGGCCGCGTGCACATCATCGATCACGTACATCGACGGCGAGGCCGGGATCCTGCGCTACCGCGGCTACCCGATCGAGCAGCTGGCCGAGCAGTCGAGCTTCCTCGAGTCCGCCTACCTCCTGATCTACGGAGCGCTGCCGTCCGACGACGAGCTGGCGGACTTCAAGGGACGCATCCGCATGCACACGATGCTGCACGAGGACCTCCGGCGGTTCTTCGACGGGTTTCCGCGGGACGCCCACCCCATGGCGGTGCTCTCGTCCGCGGTGTCGGCCCTGTCGACCTTCTACCAGGACTCCCTCGACCCGTTCGACGCCCGACAGGTTGAAATCTCCACGATCCGCCTCCTGGCCAAGGTGCCGACGATCGCGGCCTATGCGCACAAGAAGGCCGTCGGTCAGCCGTTCATGTACCCGGACAACTCCCTGGGCTTCATCGACAACTTCCTGCGGATGACCTTCGGGGTCCCCGCGGAGTCCTACGAGGTCAATCCGGTGCTGTCCAAGGCACTGAACCAGCTCCTCCTGCTGCACGCCGACCACGAGCAGAACTGCTCCACCTCCACGGTGCGCCTCGTCGGCTCGTCCCACGCGAACCTGTTCGCCTCGGTCTCCGCCGGCATCAATGCCCTGTTCGGCCCTCTTCACGGCGGAGCCAATCAGGCCGTCATGGAGATGCTCGCGCACATCCAGGCCCAGGGCGGCGGTGTCAACACGTTCATCCGGCAGGTGAAGGACCGCGAGGATGGCGTGAAGCTGATGGGCTTCGGGCACCGGGTCTACAAGAACTATGACCCCCGTGCGGCCATCGTGAAGAAGACCGCCCACGACGTCTTCGCACAGCTTGGCGTGAGCGATCCGCTGCTCGATATCGCCCTGCGTCTGGAGGAGGTCGCCCTGAATGACGACTTCTTCATCTCCCGCAAGCTCTACCCGAACGTGGACTTCTACACGGGCCTGATCTACAAGGCGATGGGCTTCCCGACGGAGATGTTCACGGTGCTGTTCGCCCTCGGTCGTCTCCCCGGCTGGATCGCCCAGTGGCGCGAGATGATCTCCGACCCGGACACCAAGATCGGCCGCCCGCGGCAGGTCTACATCGGCGCCCCGTTGCGCGACTACGTCCCGATGGCCGACCGCTAGGCCTCACGACCTTCGACCCCTTCTCCCGCTCGGCGGGCGGAGGGGTCAGTCGTTGGCGTGCAGGGCGGCATTGAGCCCACCCCAGGTGCCCGTGCGCTGCACAACCTCGATGGCCCCTGTTTGAGAGTTCCGGCGGAACAGCAGGTTCGACGCGCCGGAGAGCTCCTTGGCCTTGGTGGTCTCGCCGTCGGGGAGCAGCACCTTGGAGCCGCCGGTGACGTAGAGCCCGGCCTCGACGATGCAGTTGTCACCGAGGGAGATCCCCACGCCCGCATTGGCGCCGATGAGGCAGCCCTCGCCGACGCTGATGACCTCCGTGCCACCGCCGGACAGGGTTCCCATGATGGAGGCGCCACCGCCGATGTCTGAGCCGTGGCCGACGACGACGCCCGCGGATATGCGACCCTCGACCATCGAGGTGCCGAGGGTGCCGGCATTGAAGTTCACGAATCCCTCGTGCATGACGACGGTGCCGGAGGCGAGGTGGGCGCCGAGGCGAACCCGGTCGGCGTCGGCGATGCGGACGCCGCTGGGGACGACGTAGTCGACCATGCGCGGGAACCGATCCACTCCGTGGACGGTCAGATGCTGGCCTCTGCGACGCAGGTGCAGGCGGGTCTCGGTCACGCGATCGATCGGGATGGGGCCGGCGCTGGTCCAGGCGACGAGCGGCAGGATCCCGAAGATCCCGTCGAGGTTGATCGAGTGCGGCCGGACGAGTCGGTGCGAGAGCAAGTGGAGGCGCAGGTAGGCATCCGCCGTATCGGCCGGCGGGGCCTGCAGGTCCTCGATGACCGTGGCGATGCTGCGCACGCTGATCCCGCGGACGGCGTCGGCCTCGATGCCCGCCTCGAGGTGGGGAACGTCGACGGGCGAGGTGCCCAGGACCGGTTCGGGGTACCAGACCTCCAGCACGGTGTCGCCGTCATAGGAGGCCAGGCCCAGACCGGACGCCCCGCCGGTCACGATCGTCTCTGCGGCAGTCATGCGGCTACCGTAGCGATGTGACCGCACACCCAGCCCTGGACCTCACCGGCGGCGCCGTGCCACTTGCAGCTGCCCTGATCGATGTGCCGAGTGAGTCCCGGCACGAAGCGGTCCTCGCCGACCTCGTCGAGGCAGCCCTGCGGGACGTCCCGTGGCTGGGAGTCGTCCGCCACGGGAACACCGTCGTGGCCCGCACGAACCTCGGTCGTGCGGAGCGTGTGCTCATCGGGGGCCATCTGGACACGGTTCCCGCGCACGGCAACCTCCCGCACCGCATCGAGGGGGATGTGCTCTACGGCCTCGGGGCATGCGACATGAAGGGAGGGGTCGCGGTCTCCTTGTCGCTTGCCGCGACGCTCGCCAGCCCAGCGCGAGACATCACGTACGTGTACTACGAGTGCGAGGAGATCGACGCGCAGCTCAACGGCCTGCGCATTCTCGCCGAGCAGCATCCGGAGCTGCTGCAGGCCGACCTTGCCATCCTCATGGAGCCGTCGAACGCGGGCATCGAGGCCGGGTGCCAGGGCACGCTCCGCGCCGAGGTGACGGCGACCGGTACCCGATCGCACAGTGCGCGCTCGTGGATGGGTGTCAACGCGATCCACGGCGCGCGAGACATCCTGGACCGACTGCTGGACTACGTGCCGCGCAACCCGGTCATCGACGGGCTGACCTACCGCGAGGGCCTGAACGCGGTGCGCATCGAGGGGGGAGTGGCGGGCAACGTCATCCCCGACTCCTGCACCGTCACGGTCAATTACCGATTCGCCCCGGACCGGTCAGTGGACGAGGCCATTGCCCATGTGAGGGAGATCTTCAGCGGCTTCGTGGTCGCCGTCACGGATTCGGCGCCGGGAGCGCTGCCCGGCCTGGATCGACCGGCGGCCGCGGACTTCGTCGCCGCTGTCGCCTCGGCCCCGCAGCCCAAGTTCGGCTGGACGGATGTCGCGCGCTTCACGGAACTGGGGGTTCCCGCGCTGAACTACGGGCCTGGCGACCCGTCCATCGCACACACGCAAAACGAGCATGTGGCGCTCGCAGAGATCGAGTCCTGCGAGCGCCACCTGCGCGCCTGGCTGATGCCCTGACTCAGGCCTGCTTGACGGCCTCGACGTCGAGGACGAGGGTGATCTCGTCGCCCACCAGCACGCCACCGGTCTCGAGCGCGGCGTTCCAGGTCAGTCCGAAGTCCTTGCGGCTGATCTTGGCGGTGCCCTCGAAACCGACGCGCGTGAAGCCGAAGGGATCCATGCTCGTGCCGATGTACTCGTAGTTGACGGTCACGGAACGGGTCACGCCGCGGATCGTCAGGTCACCCGTGACTGCGACGTCGGGGCCATCGACGGTGACAGCGGTCGACGTGAACGTGAGCGTGGGGAAGTTCTCGACGTCGAGGAAGTCGGCGGAGACCAGGTGGCCGTCGCGGTCGGCATTCTGGGTGTCGATGCTCGCGGCCTGGATGGTCAGCTCTGCGGACGACGTGGCGAGGTCAACGCCGTCGATGGTCAGGGCGCCGGAGAAGTCAGCGAAGGTGCCACGCACCTTGGACACCATCGCGTGGCGGACGCTGAAGCCGATCGAAGTGTGGGTGGGGTCGATGTTCCAGGTGCCGGCTACGCCGGCGAGGCCGACCTTCACGGTGGCAGTGCTCATGTGTTCCTCCGAAAGTGTGGATGATTGTGGGAGTAGTTGAGTAATCAACTAAGTTGGACATTACAAGATGGTTGACGATTGAACAAGTGAGGGTCTCGTAGGGTGCAGCCATGCCCGCGGTGTGCGTCTTCTGCGCCTCGAGCCAGCAGATCGACGAGCGCTACCTCGAGCTCGCCGCGGAGGTCGGCACGGCCATCGCCGAACGGGGCTGGGACCTCGTCTCGGGGGCCGGCTCGATATCGATGATGGGAGCGCTGGCCCGGGCCGCCCGCTCGGCCGGTGGGCACACGATCGGGGTGATCCCGGACGCCCTCGTCCAGCGGGAGGTCGCCGACCACGAGTCCGACGAGTTCCTCGTCACGCGCGACATGCGGCAGCGCAAGGGACTGATGGACGAGCGGTCCGATGCCTTCCTCGCGCTCCCGGGCGGGATCGGCACGCTCGAGGAGCTCGTCGAGGCCTGGACCGCCCGCAGCCTGAACATGCACCACAAGCCCGTCGTCGTCCTCGATCCCTGGGGCGACTACGACCACCTCCACGCCCTGCTCGACCACTGGCAGGAGCGGGGCTTCGTCCGATCGGAGGCCGTGGCCCACGTGCACTGGGCCCTGGACATCACCGACGCTCTGGACGCGATCGACCGCGCCTGGCACGACTCCGTGGTGGAATGACGCCATGTCGCTCGTCTTCGCGGTCGCCCTCATCCTCGTCATCGGTGGCGTGGTCATGGTCTTCTCCGGCCGCTGGTCGGGGATGACGGAACCGGCGCGAGACCGGCGCCCGCAGGACACCGGGACCGGTCGATTCGATGTCGCGCTGCGTGGCTATCGCATGGATGAAGTGGATGCCCGCATAGAGGAGCTCGAGCGGGAGAACGCCGAGTTGCGCGCAGGGAGCCCGCCGTCAGCACGACCCTGACGTCTGCCGAGATCGCCCGTCGGAGATAATGGACGTCTGCCTGCACCCCACGCGGGCGCCGAGGGGCATCTGGCCCTGAGGAAGTCGACGGAAGGGGACCCACATGGCCGCGATGAAGCCGCGAACGGGCGATGGCCCGCTCGAGGTGACCAAGGAGGGCCGTGGCTACGTCATGCGCGTTCCTCTCGAGGGCGGCGGCCGCCTTGTCGTCGAGCTCAACGGCGAGGAGGCCAAGGAGCTTGGTGACTGCCTGCTGGAGCACTTCTCCTAGGCGCGGCGAGTCCCGAACTCACGCAACGTGAGAAGGGCCCCGGACACGATCTCGTGTCCGGGGCCCTTCGCGTACGTCGATCGCCGGTCGCCTAGGTCCGGTCGCGCAGGGAAGCCACCAGGAGGCCGTCCCCCACCGTCAGCAGGGCCGGCATCCAGTCGTCGTCCATCTTGATGGCCGCCGCCGTGTCACGCAGAGCCATGGTCTCGGCGTCTCGCTCCGCAGGATCGGCAACGCGACCGCTCCAGAGCATGTTGTCGAAGACCACCAGGCCGCCGACCCGCAGGAGCCGCTTGGCCTGGGGCAGGATCGCGGGGTACTCCGTCTTGTCTCCGTCGACGAAGACGAGGTCGTAGGCCGCATCCGACATCCGGGGAAGAACGTCCAGCGCCCGGCCGGCGATGAGCCGGGCCCGGGTGTGGTCGTAGCCGAGTTCGGTGAAGGTCTCACGGGCCACCCGCTGGTTCTCCGCCTCGACGTCGATGCTGGTCAGCACGCCGGTGGGGGCCATGCCTGACAGCAGGGCGGATCCGGAGACCCCGGCACCCGTGCCGATCTCGACGATCGCCTGGGCGTTGACCGTTGCAGCCAGGAGGCGGAGCAGGGCCGCAGACGGGCGACTGAGGGCGATGGCCCCGAGTTCCTCGCCCCTCTCGCGGGCCTCACGAATGGTCTCGGATTCCTCCGACCAGCCGTCGACGTACTCCCACGAGAGGGGAGTGGGGGGCATGGGGTCATTGCCGGCGCTGGCGATGATGCACCTCCGTGCAGGTCGTTGGCCGGCCCTCGCAGGGCAGCCGGGTTCGCCCGCAGCCTAGTTGAGAACTACCGTGGGCACGTGCGGACCGTGCCACGGGCCGCAAGAACGTGGAGGTTCCATGAGCGACAGTGCGGCTCCGCCCCCTGAGGGCACGCCGTCGACCGCCCCCTACCAGGCGCCCATGGCATCGTGGGCGGGAAGCGCGTATGCAGCGCCGCCACCTCCTCCTCCACGTCGGCGTGGACTCGGTGTCCTGGGGACCGTGCTCGTCGCCGCCGTGGTCGCAGGCGTCGTGGGTGCATTCGCGGGACTCGCCGGGTACGTCGTCGGACGCAATGCCGACCGCTCCGCGATCACATCGGAGATCGACGCCGCGCTCCCGGTCGCGGCCGCGCCAGCGCTCCCGCGCGATGCCGGATCCATCGCCGGCATCGCCGAAGCCACTCTCCCGGCCGTCGTCTCCCTCGTGCTCGACGGCCCGTTGTCCGGCAGCGGCTCCGGGTTCGTCATTCGTGAGGACGGCTACATCCTCACCAACAACCATGTCGTCGCGGCCGGTGAGGGTGGGTCCGTCGAGGCCGTCTTCGCCGACGGGACACGCACCGCCGCCAAGGTCATCGGCACCAGCCCCTCGTACGACCTTGCGGTGGTGAAGGTCGACCGAGGTGATCTGCCGGTCCTGCCACTCGGTGATTCCGATCAGGTCCGGGTGGGCGATGTCGTCGTCGCGATCGGTGCTCCGCTGGGGCTCGAGGGTACCGTCACCTCGGGCATCATCAGCGCACTTGACCGTCCGGTCATCGCTGGGGACTCAGCCTCTGATGTCTCCTACATCAATGCCGTCCAGACCGACGCGGCCATCAACCCGGGCAACTCCGGGGGGCCGCTGCTGGACTCCCGCGGGAACGTCATCGGGGTGAACTCTGCGATCGCCACCCTCGCCATCGGGGGTGAGGCCGGCAGCATCGGTCTCGGCTTCGCCATCCCCGCCAACTCCGCTGCCCGGGTGGCGAAGGAGATCATCGCCACGGGCAAATCGCGCACCCCGCTCATGGGTGTCTCCCTGGATCCGGCGTACACCGGCGCCGGAGCCCGTGTGCAGGACATCACCCCCGGCAGCGGTGCGGAGTCGTCCGACATCCGGGTCGGTGACGTCGTCCTTGCCGTCGACGGCCGCGACATCGTCGACTCGACGGAGCTCGTCGTCGCCATCCGGTCCTACGCCCCCGGTGACACGATCACCGTGGATCTGGAGCGCAACGGCACCAGGAAGAGCGTCGACATCGTCCTCGGCGACGACAGCAGGGCTGGGTAGTCCATGTTCGACATCGGCCTGGGCGAGATCCTCATCATCGCGGTGATCGGGCTGCTCGTCTTCGGTCCGGAGCGGCTTCCGAAGGCGGCGGCTGATGGCGCCAAATGGCTGCGCCAGATCCGCAGCATGGCATCCGGGGCCCGTCAGGACCTCGCGGACTCTGCCGGAGTCGACCTCGGTGATGCCGTCGACACGGTGAAGGAACTCCGCGACCTGCATCCCAAGCGGCTCGCCGCGAGCCTGTTCGAGGATCAGGACGACGAGAAGGCGCAGGGCAAGGTTCCGCCTGCCAAGACGGACGATGCATCTTCACGTTCGGACGCCGACCAGCGGCCCGCCTACGACCCCGACGCCACCTGACCGGCATCGACCGCCGCGGTCAGCGGCCGGCGGGGGAGATGCCCAGGCTCATGCCGGCGAGGCCGCGCGGCTTGCGCCCCAGGGTCTCGGCGATGGCCCGCAGGCCTTGAGCCGCGGGCGCGTCGGGGGTGCTGAGCACCAGCGGGTGCCCCGTGTCACCGCCCTCGCGCAGGGCGGGGTCGAACGGGATCTGTCCCAGCAATGGCACCTCGGTCCCCAACTCGGCGCTGAGCATCGAGGCGACGAGTTCACCGCCACCGACTCCGAAGAGGTCCAGGGGCTCTCCGCAGTGCGGGCACGGGAAGGCGCTCATGTTCTCGATCACGCCGGCGACCTTCTGGTGGGTCTGTGCCGCGAGGGTGCCCGCGCGTACCGCGACGTCGGCGGAAGCCGCCTGCGGGGTCGTCACGACGACGAGCTCGGAGTTGGGCAGGAGCTGCGCGGTCGATATCGCGATGTCGCCGGTGCCCGGCGGAAGGTCGAGCAGCAGAGCATCGAGGTCGCCCCACCACACGTCGGAGAGGAACTGCTCGAGCGCGCGGTGCAGCATCGGTCCCCGGAAGGCCACCGGCTGGGACACGCCGCCCGGCTTGAAGGGCAGCATGGAGATGACGCGCACCCCGTACGACTGCGGAGGCATGATCATGCCCTCGACCATGGTCGGCGGCTCGGTGGCGTTGAGGATCCTGGGGATCGAATGGCCGTAGACGTCCGCATCCACCAGCCCGACGGAGAGCCCCATCTCGGCGAGTGCGACGGCAAGGTTCGCTGTGACGGAGGACTTGCCTACCCCGCCCTTGCCGGAGGCTATGGCGAACACCTTGGTCGTGGAGCCGGCCTTGGCGAAGGGGATCTCCTTCACCTCTCCGCCTCTCAGCTGCTCCCGAAGCTTCGCCCGCTGGTCGTCGGACATGACGTCCAGGGCCACCTCGACGCGTGTGACGTCGGGTACGGCCATCACCGCTGCGGTCACGCGTTCGGTGATGGCGTCGCGCATGGGGCAGCCGGCGACCGTCAGGAAGATGCCGACCTTGACGACGCCCTTCTTGGAGGCGTCGACCGACTTGACCATCCCCAATTCGGTGATGGGCCGGTTGATCTCCGGGTCATTGACAGTTGCGAGGGCAGCGTTGATCGCATCGACAGAGGGTGCTGGCATGCCCCGATGCTATTGCGAGTCGGCGGAGCCCGCGTCCGGCGGAGTACTTGGAGGGACTTCCTCAGCGCTCTCCTCCTCCAGCAGTTCGCGCAGGTCGCCCGCGAGGTCGCGGAGCTCCCCACGGACGTAGTCGCGCGTGGCGACGTCGCCGAGCGCGATGCGCAGAGCAGCCAGCTCCCGGGCGATGTACTCGTTGTCGGCCAGCAGCCGCTCCGTGCGTGCCCGATCCTCGGCGAACTGGACGCGGTCTCGGTCCGTCTGACGGTTCTGGGCCAGGAGGATCAGCGGGGCTGCATAGGAGGCCTGCAGGGACAGCAGCAGGGTCAGGAAGATGAAGGGGAACGGGTCCGGCGCCCCTTCGACCATCGCGAGGTTGATCGCCAGCCAGATGACTATGGCGATCGTCATCCACATGATGAAGGCCCAGGAGCCGATGCCACGGGCCACGCGCTCGGACAGCCGGCCGAAACGCTCGCTGTCGACCGACGGGCGGAGCGAGCGAGAGCGGTCCAGCGGCTGATCCAGGCCGCCTGCTCGGCGGGATCGGGGTGCGGCCATGGTCAGTCGCCTCCCGCTTCGTCGTCGTCAGTATCGCGCCAGTCGCGCGGCAGCATGTGGTCGATGACGTCGTCGATCGTGACGGCACCGAGCAGATGGTCGGCCTCGTCGACGACGGGGAGGGCGACGAGGTTGTAGGCGGCGAAGAGTCGCGTCAGGACGGCCAGGGGTGCGTCGGGACCGACGGGCATGAGGTTCACGTCCACGAGTGCGGAGACCAGCGTTCCCGGCGGCTCCCGAAGAAGCTTCTGGAAGTGGCAGGTGCCAAGGTAGCGGCCGGTGGGCGTCTCCGTCGGATTGCGCGTGATGTACACCTGTGACGCGAGCGCCGGCGACAGGTCCGGGTTGCGGATGTGCGCCAGGGCATCCGCCACGGTGGCATCCGGCGGCAGGATCACCGGCTCGGTGGTCATCAGTCCACCGGCGGAGAAGTCGTCGTAGGTGAGCAGACGGCGCAGGTCCTCAGCGTCGTCGGGCTCGATGCGCTCGAGAAGGTCCTCCGCCTGCTCCGGCGGCAGGTCCGACAGCAGGTCAGCGGCATCGGCCGGGTCCATCTCCTCGAGGACGTCGGCGGCGCGCTCGGCCTCGAGGGCCTGGACGATCTCGATGCGGTCATCGTCGTTGAGCTCCTCGAAGACGTCCGCGAGCCGCTCGTCGTCGAGTTCCCGCGCGACCTCCACCCTCCGCTTGGAGGACAGGTCGTGCAGGACGTTGGCGACGTCGGCCGGTCGCATGGTGTCGAGCTGGGCGACGAGCTGCTCTGCCGGCTGGTGCGTGGCCGGCAGGGACAGGCCTGTCACCTCGTCCCAGTCGACGACGAGGGAGTCGCCTCGGCGTCGAAGGCCGCTGCCGTGCTTGCGGACGAACAGCTCGGAGACGTACCAGTCGCGGGTCTGCGCCCTCTCCGCAGCGACATCCAGGATGGTCACCGTCTCCTGGGAAACCACGAGAGTGACGCTCCGGTCGAGGAGCTCGCCGATGACCAGGGTCTCGTTGCTGCGCTTCTCGAAGCGGCGCAGGTTGACGGTGCCGGTCACAATGACCTGGCTGGCGTCGATGGCGGTTACCTTGGTCATGGGGACGAAGATGCGGCGTCGCGGCTGGACCTCGACGACGAGTCCGGTGAGGCGCGGCGGGTTCGCGCCGATGCGCAGCACCACAATGGCGTCACGAACCTTGCCCACCTTGTCGCCGTTGGGGTCGAAGACCGCCAAACCGGCCAGGCGGGCGAGGAACACCCGGGTTGCAGCACCGATCGTCACGTCGGCAGGCTACCGCCCATCAGGGAAGGGAGGCCCGCATGGCGCAGGCTGCGCGTCCGGTGGCGACGCTCGGCGCACCCCCCGCAGCGGATCTCGCCCTGCTCGGCATCGCCGTCCTCTTCATCGCCTCGTCCGCCCCGATCATCGCCGCGATCGCCGCGCCGGCGCTCGCGATCGCCTTCTGGCGGTGCTTCCTCGGCTCGGCCCTCACCGCCCCGTGGGTGCTCCTGCGGCGGCGAGGGGAGCTTCGGTCGCTCACCCGTCGTGACGTCCTGCTCATCGGGGGTGCAGGCCTGTTGCTGGGCGCGCACTTCGCGACGTGGATCCCATCACTTCGCTTCACCTCGGTAGCCGCGTCCACCGCACTGGTGGCGACTCAGCCGGTCTGGGCCGCGCTCATCGCCAGGTTCCGCGGGGCGCACATCCCGCGCCGTGCCTGGCTGGGCATCGCCATCGCGCTCGTCGGTGTCCTGGTCCTGACCGGGATCGATGCCTCGATTGATCCTCAGCACCTCATCGGCGACGCCCTGGCACTGATCGGCGCGATCCTGGCCGCCGGCTATGTGACCGTCGCCGAAGAGGCACGCCGTACCGTGTCGACTCCGACTCTGACGACGGGCCTGTATGCCACGTCGGCGGTGCTGCTCCTCGGCCTCACGCTCTTGCTGGGGCAGGCGCTCGCCGGCTTCTCCCTGAAGGACTGGATCCTCATCGGACTGCTCACTCTGGGCGCGCAACTGCTGGGCCACACCCTCATCAACAAGGTTCTCGCGACGACTTCGGCCACGGTGGTGTCACTGGGCATCCTGTTCGAGATGCCGGGCGCGACCATCATCGCGGCGCTGGCTCTGGGCCAGTTGCCGCCATGGGGCGTGATCCCGGCCGCGGCCCTGATGTTCGTCGGGATCGTGATGGTCATCCGGGCGGGGTCGCGCACCACACCGTCGGAGACGTCACCGATCTGAACGACATGCGACGATGGACCGGTGGTCCCCCTCGAACCCCCGCCCGGCACCCGGGCACTGCTGTTCGACTGCGACGGAACCCTCGTCGACACCATGGGCGTGTACCGCATCGGCTGGCGGCTGGTGTTCGGCCGCCACGGTTTCGAGATGAGCGATGAATGGTTCGACATCTGGTGCGGTCACAGCACCAAGCCCTTCATCGAGGCGGCATTCCCGGACGCGGACCCGGAGTACGTGAAGCAGGTCTCCGATGAGGGGCACCGGGCCTTCTTGGAATCCGTTCACCTCGTCGAGCCCTTCGAGCACATCGTCGAGGTGGCCCGGACTCATCACGGGCGTCTGCCGCTGGCGATCGTGTCAGGAGGGCCGCGGTCATCGGTCGTCGGGTCGCTCAGGGCGGTCGGTATCGAGGACCTCTTCGACCTCGTTGTGACTGCGGACGACGTGGAGGCCGGGAAGCCGGCACCGGACGGCTACCTCAGGGCGATGAGCGAGCTCGGTGTCGATGCGGACCACTGCGTCGCCTACGAGGAATCCGGCAGCGGGATGTCGTCCGCCCGTGACGCCGGCATTCCGGTGATCGTGGACGTGCGACTGCACCGCGCCTGATACTTTCTGAGGGCTCTCACTAGTTTCTCAACCGGAGGACCCGTGATCGACTACGCATCCCGCATGTTCCACGTCGGCCATCTCGTGCCTGACATCGAGGCTGCGATGGAGCAGTACTCCGCGGATCTCGGGCTGCAGTGGACCGATCTGGTCGTGCGTGAGGAGCAGCCGCTGTGGACCCCGCAGCGCGGGCAGGAGTCCGTCCTCCTGAAGTTCTGCTACTCGATGGTCGGACCCGAGCGGATCGAGCTCATCGAGGGTCCGGAGGGCACGCCGTGGTGGCACGGCGACGCGGAGAACCTGCACCACGTGGGCGTGTGGGCTGACGTCCCCGCCCTGACCGAGGAACTCGTCGACCGTGGCTGGGAGCTGGTCATGGCGCAGAAGTCGCCGGAGGAGGGCTACGGCTCGTTCACGTATGTGCGCTCGCCGTCCGGCCTGCTGCTCGAGCCCGTCGCCGAGGCGAACAAGCCGCGTTTCGACGTCTGGTTCGCCACCGGCAAACTCGGCTGATCGCGTGGTGCGGACGAGCAGTCTGTCCTAGTCTTCGGCCCATGACGACGACTCATGGACAGGTCAGCGACGACTGGTGCGTCGACAGCCCCAAGCTGAACGAGCGCTTCCCGGTCTACACCCGGTTCAACGCCAATGACGTGCTGCCGGACCCGATCACGCCGCTGGGCGCTGACCTGATCTGGACCCCGCACATCCTCCCGGGCTTCTCCAATGCCTACGCGCAGATGGGCTGCATCTCGGTGGCCGAGGCGAACGTCGACCAGGACGCGTTCCCGGCCGCCGGCTTCCGCTACGGCCACATGTACGTCAACGTCACCACGGCCCGGCTGACGGGCATCCGCGCCGGCATGGGCTGGGAGGCCATCGACGCCTCCTTCTTCGGCAGCCATCCCGATGCCCCGCCGCATGAGGATCACCCGGACGACGGCGACCCGGTCGTCATGGAGGCCCTCGCTCAGCGCACGCAGTGGACCCTCACGACGTCCTCCTTCCCGGAACTGGAGGAGGACACCCGCATCGCCGACCGGCTGCGCGAGCAGCGCCCGGACTTCGACCAGATGAGCAACTACGCGCTGGTGGCCTATGCCCGCAGCCTCGCACCCTACGAGCGCATGACCTGGCGCGGTGAGCTCATCGGTGGCGCGCAGGCCGCCATCGGCCCGGCTGTGATCGGCTCCCTCATCCCGCCGGACATGGGCCTGTCGCCCTTCGACCTCGTGGGCCCGGCCGGAGACGTTGTGTCGGCTCAGCCGTCCTACGCGCTGTGGGACCTCTCCCGCATCGTGCGCGGGGACGCCGCCCTCATGGAGCTCTTCGACGCCGGTGTCGAGGGCATGGTCCCGTGGCTGAAGGACCACCACCCGGACTTCCACCAGAAGTTCATGGCCTTCCTCGGCGAGTTCGGCTACCGCGGGCCGTCGGAGTGGGATCTCGGGGCGGACTCATGGGAGACCAAGCCCGAACTCCCGCTCGCCCTGATCGATCGCATGCGCTTCCTCGACGACGAGCAGTCGCCGGCGGCCCGTCGTGCTGCCGGCACGCAGGCCGCCGAGGCGGCCGTCGCCCGCGTCATGGAGGCGCTGGCCGGCAGTGAGGAGGGTCTCGCGACCCTGCGGATGGGCCTGGACTCCGCCCGTCGCTTCGCCGGCTACCGCGAACTCGGCAAGAGCAACTGCATCAAGGTCATCAACGAGGCCCGCGTGGCTCTGCGCGAGGTCGGCAAGCGGCTCACCGCGGAGGGCCACCTCGATCACCCGCAGCAGGTGTTCATGGCCCTGGACAGTGAGCTGGATCGCCTGGTGCTCCAGCCGGAACTCGTCACCGACATCCTCAAGCAGCGCGAGCAGGACTGGAAGGCCTACTTCGACATCGAGGTCCCCCTGTTCCTCGATGCGCGTGCGCCGCGCGTCCCGGTGGCCGATGTCCCGCGCAAGGCGCGTGAGTCCGGGACCGCGGCGGAAGTGGGCCAAACGCTGCAGGCCATCGGGGCTGCATCGGGCACGGCCAGCGGTCGGGCCCGCATCATCACCGACCCGTCCGCCATTGCCGAGTTCGAGCCGGGTGACGTGCTGATCGCCCCGCAGACCGATCCGTCGTGGACCCCACTGTTCGTCGTGGCGTCGGCTGTCGTCGTGGGTGTCGGCGCGCCGAACAGCCACGCGATGATCGTCAGCCGCGAACTCGGCATCCCCTGTGTGGCCGGGCTCGAGGGTGCGACTCGACTCATCCCGGACGGTGCGACCGTTACGGTGGACGGCTCTGCCGGCACGGTGACGATCGACTCCCTGGGCTGATCGGGGTGCAGGAGCCGCTCATCCGGTATCCGATCGCCCAGTACGCATACGTGGTCAACGATCTCGACGAGGGGATCCGTCACTGGGTCGAGGTCATGGGGGCGGGGCCGTTCTTCGTCAGCCGCAACCATCGCGGCAAGGACCACACGTACCGTGGCACGCTCGATGAGGCGGTTTTCTCCTATGCCTTCGGGCAGGCCGGCCCTGCGCAGATCCAGTTGATCCAGTGCATGGACGATTCCCCG
Organism: Candidatus Nanopelagicales bacterium; assembly: GCA_030830865.1. GTDB lineage: Bacteria > Actinomycetota > Actinomycetes > S36-B12 > S36-B12 > UBA10649. The sequence goes on from JAURME010000073.1 coordinate 57,625, forward strand.
TCGGTCTACCGTGACATGTTCGCCCCGGGTGAGGAGGGCTTCCATCATGTGGCCTGCCTCGTGCCGGCTGCTGACATGCAGGCCGAGGTGAAGCGGTTCACCGATGCCGGCTACGAGGTCGGATCGACGCTGCACTCGTACGTTCCCGTTGCGTACCTCGACTGCCGCAGCGCCCTCGGCTTCTTCGTCGAACTCCACGGGCTCAACGACGATGTCGACGAATTGTTCCGCGAGATCCGCGAGGCTCACGAGCAGTGGGACGGCGTCACTGATCCGGTGCGCGTGCGGTCGAAGACCAGTTCGCTGTGACGGCTTCCCCGCTGCTGACCCACCCGGTGGTGCAGCACGCCTTCGTGGTCACCGACCTCGATGACGGCGTCGAGCGTTGGCGGCGCACGCTCGGCGCCGGGCCGTTCGTCGTCATGCGCGACTTCGTCGGTCGAGAACTGGTCTACCGGGGCGAGCCCAGCACGACGGCCGTCGACTACGCCTTCGGGCAGTCCGGCGACATCCAGGTACAGCTCATCGCCCAGTCCGATCCGGGGTCGTCGATCTACCGCGACATGTACGCCCCGGGTGAGGAGGGCTTCCATCACGTCTGCGCCCTCATCCCGATGGAGGATTGGGAGCGGCAGGTGGGGGTCTTCGCCGACGCGGGCTACGTCCTCGCGGCATCACTCATGACCTCGGCTCCCGCGGTCTACTTCGACTGCCGGGACGATCTCGGGTGCTTCGTCGAGCTGTACGGTCGCACGGAGCGATCGAGCGGGTTCTTCGCGCACCTGCGAGACCTGCACCGGTCGTGGGACGGTGTCACCGATCCCGTCCGCTCCCGATCAGACATGAAGAGGACCCATGGTTGAGACACCGTTCGAGCTGATCCCGCTCGCCACCGTTCGTGTCGAGCGAGGGGACATCCATCGCATGGGGGCGACGGCCTTCCACAAGCGCGTCATCGGCGGGATCGCCGAGGGCCGGTGGGAGGGGGAGCGCCTCAGCGGTGACATCGTCCCTCCGGGTGGTGATTGGGCGATCCCCTCGGGGGACGGGACGATCATGCTGCTGGAGGTGCGGCAGGTCCTCCGCACCGATGACGGTGCCCTCATCTATGTCACCTACACCGGTCGTGCGGATCGTGGGCGGGGCACCTACACCGTGGCTCCCACCTTCGAGACCGACGACGAGCGGTATGCATGGATCAACGGCATCCAGGCCGTCGGTCAGGGACGCAACGATGGCGACGCCATCGTCTACGAGATGTTCGAGGTGCGTTGATCGGTGTCAGGCACCGACCGATGCCCGCCTTGACACCGATGGAGGGGCGGATCAGCCTAAGTGGATGACGTGTGTGGAGAAGACTCGACGCGGCCGCACCCGGTGTGCCGCTGCCATGGCAGTACTCATTTCTGTCGGCGCCCTGACGCTCGCCATCTCGCCGTCGGCGCACGCCGAGGAGTGCGGCAAGGTGACGTATGCGGACGGCACCGTTGGTCCGAGCGTGTGCCCAGATGGCAGCCCCAACAGCGCAGTGACCTCCGCCTACCGTACGTACGCCCCTGCGGTGATGGCCCTGAAAGAGAACACGAAGAAGGCCCGACTGAAGGATGCAGTCAAGGCCGATTGCAGGGCAGGTGTCTCCAAACCGGCGGTGTACGACGCCATCGAATACCAGACGGCCCGATTCGGCTGGTCCAGAGCGACGGTCAACCCGGTCGTGAAGTACTTGATCAACACCGAGGCCTGCTGACCGAGACCGACGCGCTATGTCGGATCGTGTCGCAGGTGGTAGGTGGACGGCCTGATTCGGTCCGCGCACGGGAAGGTGACCAATGAGCGGGTCAGCCATCGTCACGGGGGCCGGTGCCGGCATCGGCGAGGCCACGGCCCGCATGCTGAGCGAGCGCGGGCACTCGGTGATCGCAGCGGATGTCTCAGCCGAGGCGCTGACATGGACGGACGGCGTCGAGGGGGTCACGCCCTTCGTCGGGGATGTGAGTCAGGAGCGCGACAACCAGCTGATGGTGGCGACGGCACTCGACGCCCACGGGCGACTCGACGTGCTCGTCCTGAACGCCGGCATTGCCCGGCGCACCCACTGGACAGGTGACGACGCGATCGAGGCGTTCGACCGGATCATGGCCGTGAACGCGCGCGGGGTCGTCCTCGGCATCCGCCACGGTGCGCCAGCGATCGCCGAGTCAGGCGGAGGAGCCATCGTCGTGGTCGGATCAACGTCCGGGGTGCGCGCGGATCCCGAGCGGTTCGCCTACGACGCTTCGAAGGCCGCAGCCATCAATGCTGCGCGAGCTGCCGCACTGGACTGGGCTGTCAAGGGGGTGCGGGTCAACGTGATGGCTCCCGGGCCGACGATGACGGCGATCCTGCAGGGCGGGAGGATCACACCGGAGCATCTCGACGAGCTCACCCGCAACATCCCCCTGCAGCGCATGGGGACGCCTGAGGAGCAGGCCGAGGCGATCTGCTTCCTCGCTTCGCCGGCGGCGAGCTTCATCACCGGTGCCGTTCTGATGTGTGACGGGGGAGTGACCGCGCAGGCGGGCATCTTCCCGCCGCCGCGCGCGTGATCCAGGGGCTCAGCGTCCGATCGTGTAGACGATGTCGTCCATGCCTCGCACGCCGCGCACGTAGGTGTCTGCGAACCCGCTCGCGCCGAGGGCTGGGTCGGTCCGACGCCATGAGTAAGCGATGACGCGCTCGAGGATCCGCCACTCGGTGCCGCGGCGCTCGAAGACATCGACGTAGCGCAGACCCGCTGTCATGTCGGTCAGCTGCCCGTCGGCATCGGTATAGCGGTGGTAGGCCACGGCATAGGTCTCGGAGCGCGCTCGGTCAGCCTCGAGGTCGACGTCCACCAGGATGTTGCCGAGGAAGTGGTTGGTGATGTCGAAACGGGCGAGAGCGGCTTTGTTCCACTCCACGAAGTCTGACGCGCTGCCCTTGAAGGAGCCGTGGTCATCGGTGCCCTCCGGCCAGTAGCAGTCGGCAAGGGCGTCGAAGTCGTAGCGATCGACCGCGCGGCTGTATTCGAGGATGACGCGGGTGATGGCGCGCTCGGCCATGAGCAGCTCAAGGTCGCGCGACGAGGTGTCGGACATGGGGCTCCCGGGGTGAGGTCGTCCCGGTTCACCCGTGACGAGATTCTGTAGTGGCTCTATAGTTACCACACGATCATCACGGGAGGGCGTGACATGGGCGCATGGGATTTCGACGTCATCGTCGTGGGCTCGGGAGCCGCCGGGCTGTCGGCAGCGCTCGCCGCCGCCGAGGACGGTGCGAGCGTCCTGGTCGCCGAGTCACAGGGCATCATCGGCGGCTCGTCTCGTCTCTCCGGCGGTCTGATGATGGGCGCCGGCACCCGCTACCAGAAGGCATTGGGGATCGAGGACTCCCCGGAGGCCCTGTTCCATGACTACATGACCCTGAACCAGTGGAAGGTCGAGTCCGCCGTGGTCGAGCGGCTCACCCAGCGTGCGGGCGCTGCGGTCGAGTGGCTGGGTGACCACGGTGTCGAGTTCTACGACCAGATGGTCTACGGGGGCGACGAGACCGTGCCGCGCGTGCACTGCCCGATCGGCCGCGGTCAGGCCGTCGTCGACGTCCTTTACGCGCGCTGTCGCGAGGCAGGCGTGGAGTTCGCTCTCGGTCAGCGGATCGATCGACTCGTCATCGTCGACGGCGCCGTCCACGGAGTCGCGGTCGGCGATGACGAGATCACGGCGGGCGCCGTTGTCGTGGCCTCCGGCGGGTTCGGTGCCAATGACGAGAAGCGGGCCGAGCTGTTCCCGTCGGTGTTCGACACTGGATGGTCGTACTACATCGGGGCCGACGGCTCCCAGGGTGATGCACTGGACTTCACGAAGGACGTGAACGCGCAGGTCACCGGCTATGACCGTGGGCTTCGACTTCTGCACACCGACTTCGACACGATGTACGAGGCGTACATCCCTGGCTGGTTGGTGCTGGTGAACCGTGAGGGTCGGCGCTTCTGCAACGAGACCGCGCCCTACGGGATCATGGACGGCCTGCTGGCCGAGCAGGGCGATGTCGCATTCGCGATCCTCGACCACCGACGTCTCGTCGAAGCCACCGAACTGGGCGTGGCGCGCTACAAGCAGTCCATTCCCGGCTCGACGAAGAGGCAGAGCCCGCACTGGAACCTCGACGTCTTCGAGCTGATGATCAAGGAGGGCAAGGTCCACGTGGCCCACTCCTTGGAAGAGCTGGCCGGCAAGATCGCTGTGCCGGTCGAGAACCTGATGGCGACCGTCGAGCGCGTGAACCACCTCACCGAGGTCGGTGAGGACGTCGACTACCTCAAGGACCCGAAGTTCCTCGAGCCCATCGCGGATGGTCCCTTCTACGGTGTCGAGGTGCGACCCGCCACGTGCTGCTTCACCGCCTGCGGCCTTCGGATCGACCGTGACGCCAACGTCCTGGACTCCGCGGGGCGCGCGATCCCCGGGCTGTTCGCGGCCGGCGAGGTGTGCGGCGGCGTCATCGGCCCCCGGTACGTGGGCAGCGGCAACTCCTACGGAAACTGCGTGACGATGGGTCGGGTGGCAGGCCAGTCCGCCGCCGCGGTGGCAGGCTGACGAGTATGGACATCGACGAACTCGTCGCCCGAGAACAGATCCGCGAGGCGACCCTGCGATACGCACGGGGCGTGGATCGCCTCGATGCCGACCTGATGAAGTCGGCTTACTGGCCCGATGCCACGGACGACCACGGGCGGTTCGTCGGCAACGGCTGGGAGTTCGCCGACCGTGTCGTGGGCACCCACGACCGTTGGTCGTCGACGATGCACTGCGTCTACAACCACAGCATCGAGTTCGACGACGCCGACCATGCCCGAGGCGAGCTCTACAACGTCACATACCTCGTCCCGAGGGACGGGAGTCCATGGAACGTGTGGCTGGGTCGGTACCTCGATAGCTACGAGCGCCGCGACGGTGAATGGCGGATCAGCCACCGCACCTGCGTGCACGAGTCGACGACCACCATTGAGCACGCGCCGATGCCGGGTGACATGTCGAAATTCCGGACCGGTGAGGATGACCGTCCGCGTGGGGATCGTCCCCTCGGAATCTGACGTCAGCCCGCAGATGAGGCGCTGAGACCGGCCAGGCGGCCGAACACGAGAATCGGCCCCAGGGTGCCGCCGGCACCGCCGTAGGCCATGGCTGTCGGTGCAGCCGCGACATTGCCTGCCGCGAAGAGCCCCGCGATGGGAGCCCCGTCGTGGTCCAGGACCCGGCCCTGCGGGTCGGTCCGCGGACCCCCGCTGGTGCCGAGCGTCCCGGACTCAATCTCGACGGCATAGAAGGGCCCGGTGTCGATGCGCCCCATCGTCGAGGCCTTCAGGAAGCGGAAGTCTCCGTCGCCGCTCCAGCGGTCGTAGGCGCTGTCGCCGCGATGGAAGTCCTCGTCCTGCTCGGCGTCGACGAATCCGTTCCAGCGCGCCACGGTCTGTTCGAGTCCCTGGGTATCGATTCCGCAGGTGTTCGCGAGGTCGGCCAGCGTCGGGGCACTCGTCACCCACTCAGGAATGGGGGTTCCGGCCGGAGCGCCGAAGGTTCCGTACTTCTGCGCGTGTGTCTGATCAAAGATGAGCCACGCGGGCAGGTTGGCGTAGGTGAAGGTCAGCGGGTCCAGTTGGTGGAAGGCGCCTCCGAGCGCGTTGTAGTTGGTGGCCTCGTCGGTGAACCGACGACCGGCTCGGTTGACCATGATCGAGCCGGGGAGGGTCCGCTCGCGGTTGACGAGGTTCGAGCGGACCGCCCCGAATGCCTCGTCGCCGGGGATCTTCACGGCCGGGACCCACCACGCCTGGCCCATGTTGCCCAGCTGCGCACCGATCGACATCGCCATGCGCAGGCCATCGCCGGTGTTCGTCGGTATGGACGTGGGAGCGGTCATCGGCCCGCGGAGGAAGGCGGCCACAAGGTCGGCATCCCACTCGAAGCCGCCGGTGGCGAGAACGACACCGCGTGACGCGCGCACCTCGTGCGCCTCTCCATCGACCTCGACCCGGACACCGGCCACTCGGTCGTCCTCCAGCAGCAGGTCGGTGGCGCGGGCGTTGACCACCGGCTCTACACCGAGGTCGAGCAGGGCCTTGATGATCGGGCCGACGAGGGCATTGCCGCAGCCGCGCAGGTCCTCGTCGATGCGCCGCTGCATCTCCTCCTCCGACAGGTAGCCGGTGCCGCCGCCGAGCGTGGTGTCGGTGATCTTCAGGTGCGCACTCCGGCGGCTGCGAGCCACCTTGTCCTGCCAGTCACCGAGCGAGGAGTAGCGGAACAGGCCGGGGTCGAGTGAACGTCCGCCGTCGGGCTTGCCGCCCGGATTCTCCGGGTGGTAGTCGGGGTAGTGGGGGAGGATCGTGAACTTCGCCTCGGTCGTGTCCTCAAGCCACTGGATCGTTGCGCGCCCGTTGTCGACGAAGGTCTCGGCCATCCGTGGGTCCATCCGACCGAGGGACAGGGATGCGAGGTACGCCAACGCCTCCTCGCGTGAATCCGGAATGCCCTGCTCGTCCTGATGGTGGTTGAGAGGGATCCACGGGACTCCGCCGGAGATGGCGCTCGATCCGCCGAGCACGTCCCCCTTCTCGAGCAGGGTCACGGAGACGCCGGTCTGGGCGGCAGCGAGGGCGGCGGTCAGGCCAGCGGCCCCACTGCCGAGGACGATCACGTCGGCATCGAAACCGGAAGGCATGTCAAGAATCTAGCGTTAGAGTGGCGACGGCCTGACAGGACCATGGAAGGGATTCGTGATGGCAATCGAGGGACTGCTCGTGGAGCGGCAGGGGGGAGTCCTTCGCATCACCTTCGATCGGCCCGACCGCCTCAACGCCCTGACGGCGCCGTTGGTCGATGCAGCGACGGAGCAGGTGCTGGTGGCGGCGGACGACGGTACGCGGGTGATCCTCCTGACCGGCTCCGGTCGGGCCTTCAGCGCCGGCGCTGATGTGGGCCCCGATGGTGCGGCCCCCGGGCTGGACACCCTCGACGCGGCCAACCGTTTCACCATGGCTCTCACGACGTCCCCGCTTCCGGTCGTTGCCGCCGTGAACGGTGTGGCCGCCGGTGTGGGCTGCTCCTTCGCCCTCGCTGCGGACATCACTGTCGCGAAGGAGTCGGCCTCCTTCATGCTCGCGTTCACCAAGATCGGCCTGATGCCCGACGGCGGCGCATCACTCCTCGTGCCGGCAGCGGTGGGCCGGGCCCGTGCGGCCCGCATGGCCCTGCTGGCCGAGAAGGTGCCCGCTCCCCGGGCTGCTGAGTGGGGTCTCATCGCCGATGTGGTCCCCGACGACGACTTCGACGCCTATATCGAGGGCCTTGTCGGACAGTTGGCGGCGGGTGCCCCGCGAGCCCTGGCCGCGACGAAGGCCATCATCAACGCCGCCACGATCGACGCCCTGCCGAACATCCTCGCCGCCGAGCGCGCCGGGCAGGGCCCCCTGCTGGAGTCCGAGGACTTCGCCGAGGGCGTGACCGCCTTCCAGGAAAAGCGCGCGGCTCAGTTCACCGGCCGCTGAGGAGCACCCGCCGGTTTGCCCAATTACCGGGCGGATTCGTGGATGTCCTACTAATCTCGGGACACTGACGCCCGGTGATGTCCTCCGGGCCCCCAACAGAATGAAGGAGCACCACCATGGGCCAGTTGGACGGCAGGGTCGCGGTCATCACCGCCAGCACCCGCAGCATCGGTCGCGGCATCGCCGAGGCCTTCCACGCCGAGGGCGCCAGCGTCGTCCTCAGCGGACGCAACGCAGAGAAGGGCCAGAAGGCCATCGAGGAGATGGGCGGCGGAGACCGCCTCCACTTCATCGCGGCGAACGCCTCCAAGCAGGCAGACGTTGAGGCACTCGTCGACGGTACTGTGGAGAAGTTCGGCCGAGTCGACATCGTCGTACCCAATGCCGGTGGCGTCGCCAACACCGCACCTGTCGCCATGATGAGCGACGAGGAGTGGCAGTACGAGCTCGACTTCAACATCAACCAGACCTTCTGGATGGCCCGTCGGGCGCTGAAGTACATGGTGCCGCAGCAGTTCGGCCGCATCATCGGCATGAGCTCGATGTACGGCAAGATCACCACGATGGCCGTCCCCGGCTACATCACCAACAAGCACGCCATCATCGGCTTCTGCAAGGCGCTGGCCAAGGAGGTCGGGCAGTCCGGTATCACCGCCAACGCCGTCTGCCCCGGTTTCGTCCCCACCGACATGTTCTACGAGACGGGGCCGGCCACCGTCGAGGCCATGGGTCTGCCGGATCTCGATGCCCTCGCGGCGGTCATGTACTCCGTGACGGCGCTGCAGCGCCCCAACACCGTCGAGGAGGTCGCGGCCGCGTGCGTGCTGCTCGCCTCCGATCTGGGTGGCGGCATCACCGGTACGACCATCAACGTGGATGCGGGCGCCTCGCCGTACTAGGCCTCACCCTCACGGGCACCAGCACTCACAACTGAAGGGCAAGGCGTTGTCCCATCTCGGAAACCTGGATCAGTGGTTCGACGGCCGCTCAGCGATCGTCACCGGAGGTGCAGGAGGGATGGGACGCGCCATCGCTCTGGCCTTCTCCGCCGCCGGCTCTCGCGTCGTCGTCAGTGACGTCGCGGAGGCCGGCGGCCAGGAGACGGTCGACCTCATCCGCGCCGCCGGTGGTGAGGCCCAGTTCATCCGCACCGACGTCTCCAAGGATGCCGACGTGCGCGCGATGGTCGACCTCGCCGTCTCCTCATACGACGGCCTCGACTTTGCCGTCAACGCCGCTGCGATCGAGTTCGAGCTCGACTACCTCGCCGACCTCGCCGAGAGCGACTGGGACCGCATGATCGAGGTCAACCTGAAGTCGATCTTCCTGTGCATGAAGCACGAGATCAATGCGATGCTTGGCACCGACCGCGAGGGGTCGGCCATCGTCAATATCGCTTCGACGAACTCCTACCGGCCGCAGCCGCACCAGTCGGCCTACACCGCCAGCAAGTTCGGAGTCCTCGGTGTGACCAAGTCCGCTGCCGTCGACTATGCACCCCGTGGCATCCGCATCAACGCAATCTGCCCGGGATCCATCGACACCCCGATGCTCCGCGGCGCGATCGAGAAGCGTGGCCGCGACCCGCAGGAGGTCGCAGACCGGCTGTCCCTGATCGGTCGGTTCGGCACGGTCGACGAGATCGCTGCAGCAGCCCTGTGGCTGTGCTCAGGCGCAGCCGGCTTCACCATCGGCCACGCCCTGGCCGTCGACGGCGGCTACCTGTCCCGATGACGGGGTCAGCCGCCTACGACGTCGTCGTCCTCGGTACCGATGCCGCAGGGCTCACTGCTGCGGTTCGCGCGGCGTCGAGGAGGCCCTGCAGATGGAGTTCGGGATCTCGTCGTACCTCATGTTCGCCCCCGACGGCCTCGAGGGCGTGCGCGCCCTGATCATCGACAAGTGACCACTCGCGTGGGGTGGGAGTTCGCTCAGGAGTAGTCGTAGAAGCCGCGGCCGGACTTGCGGCCGAACATGCCCGCCTCGACGTGCCGCTTCAGCAGCGCCGGGGGAGCGAACCGGTGCTCGAGGTGCTCGGCATACAGGCTCTCCGACACCAGCAGCATGGTGTCCAGCCCGATCATGTCGCACAGCGTCAGCGGACCCATCGGCATACCGCAGCCGCTGACCATGCCCTCGTCGATGTCCTCCTTCGACGCGACACCGTTCTCCAGAGACCGGATCGCGTCGAGCAGATAGGGCACCAGGATGGCGTTGACGACGAAGCCCGACCGGTCCTTGGCCCGGATGACCTTCTTGCCCAGCACATCGGCGCAGAACTCGGCCGTGCGATCGGCCACGGACGGATCGGTCTGGATCGCCGAGACGACCTCGACCAGCGGCATCACCGGCACGGGGTTGAAGTAGTGCGTTCCGAGGACTCGTCCCGGGATGCGGCTCGCCGCCGCCAGCTGGGCGATCGGGATGGACGACGTGTTGCTGGCGATGATGGCGTCGTCGGAGAGGATGTCGTCGAGCCTCCCGATGAGCTCGACCTTGTCGTCGAGGGATTCGCGGATGACCTCGGTGACGAACTCCCGATCCGCGAGGTCGGCGAGGTCTGAGCTCCAGCGAATGCGCGCCAGGATGTTGGCCGCAGGCTCGCCGAGCTTGCCCTTCTCCTCCGCCTTGGCGAGGGATGCGGCCATGCGGGCCTGTGCCTTCTCCAGCGCCTCGGGGAACATGTCGACGACGACCACGTCGCAGCCCCCCTTGGCGCCGATCTCCGCGACACCTGCGCCCATGACGCCGCAGCCGACGACACCCATGCGATTCATGCTGTGATCTCTTCCGTGTGATGACATGCGCGTCCAGGTCGAGCGCGCGAGCAGAGGATGTCTAGAAGTCGCCGGCATTTGCGCGCAGGGCGCGAAGGACCGTGCGCAGCTGGCCGATCTGGTGCTCGGTGATGCCGAGCTGCTCGAAGACCTGGCCATTGAGGGCCGCCGTCGCGGCGAGGGCGCGCTGTCGACCAGCCTCGGTGATCGACGCCAGCACGGCTCGACGGTCGGTGGGGTGCGGGAGTCGCTCGACGAAGCCCTGGCTCTCCAGCCGGTCGACCGCGCTCGTGACGCTGGTGGGATGCACCTGCAGCAGGGCGCCCATCTTGGTCATCGGCAGGGACCCGGACCGCGTGAAGGAGAGCAGGGTCAGGATCTCGTACCGGGCGAAGGTCAGGTCCAGGGGACGCAGCACGGTGTCGATGCGCTGCAGGACGATCTGCTGGGCGCGGACGATCGACGTGACCGCAGCCATACCGTCGGCGGCATCCTCCCAGCCGTGGGTGATCCACTGACGACGTGCCTCCTCGATGGGGTCGCTGTCGAGCGTCCGGCCGATCGTCACGGTGGTGTTCCTCCCCGGGCATCTATGGCGTCACACGTTGCGTCGGTACTGCCCGCCGACCTCGAAGAAGGCCGACGTGATCTGACCCAACGAGCATACTCGGACAGCCGTCATTAGGGAGGCAAAAGTGTTGCCTCCCGATGATGCGACGTCCTTCAGTTCCGCCAGGGCAGCCTCGGCCTCATCCCGGTGCTCTTCGCAGAAGGCCTCGAGGCGTGCGACCTGCGACTGCTTCTCCTCCTCGGTGGCCCGGGCCAGCTCCAGCTCGGTCACGGTGGGGTCCGGATCGGGGTTCAGGAAGGTGTTCACGCCGATGATCGGCAGGGATCCGTCGTGCTTCTTGTGCTCGTAGAGCATGGACTCGTCCTGGATGCGACCACGCTGATAGCCGGTCTCCATGGCACCGAGCACGCCGCCGCGGTCGGAGATGCGGTCGAACTCCACGAGGACCGCCTCCTCGACGAGGTCGGTGAGCTCATCGACGATGTACGAGCCCTGGAGCGGGTTCTCATTCTTCGACAGGCCCCACTCCTGGTCGATGATCATCTGGATCGCCAGAGCGCGGCGCACGGACTGGGCGCTCGGGGTGGTCACGGCCTCGTCGTACGCGTTGGTGTGCAGGGAGTTGCAGTTGTCGTTGATCGCGCACAGGGCCTGGAGCGTTGTACGGATGTCATTGAAGTCCATCTCCTGAGCATGAAGTGACCGGCCCGAGGTCTGGATGTGGTACTTCAGCTTCTGGCTGCGGTCGTTGGCGCCGTAGCGCTCCTTCATCGCGATGGCCCAGATGCGACGGGCCACCCGACCGAGCACTGTGTACTCGGCGTCTATGCCGTTGGAGAAGAAGAAGGAGAAGTTCGGTGCGAAGTCGTCGACCTTCATGCCACGGGCGAGGTACGCCTCGACGTACGTGAAGCCGTTCGCGAGGGTGAAGGCGAGCTGCGAGATCGGGTTCGCTCCGGCCTCGGCGATGTGGTAGCCGGAGATCGAGACCGAGTAGAAGTTCCGCACCTTGTGGTCGATGAAGTACTCCTGCACGTCGGCCATGCAGCGCAGCGCGAACTCGGTGGAGAAGATGCACGTGTTCTGGCCCTGATCCTCCTTGAGGATGTCGGCCTGCACGGTGCCGCGCACGTTGGCGAGCACCCAAGCGCGGATCTCTGCGGCCTCCTCGGGTGTGGGCTCACGGCCTTCGGCCTCGCGGAAGGCATCGACGCGCTGGTCGATCGCGGTGTTCATGAACATCGCGAGGATCGTCGGGGCCGGGCCGTTGATGGTCATGGACACCGATGTGGTGGGGTCGCACAGGTCGAAGCCGGAGTACAGCACCTTCATGTCATCGAGAGTCGCGATGGACACGCCGGAGGTGCCGACCTTGCCGTAGATGTCCGGCTGCACGTGCGGGTCACGGCCGTAGAGGGTCACCGAGTCGAAGGCTGTCGACAGTCGCGTGGCCGGCTGACCCTCGGCCAGCAGGTGGAAGCGGCGGTTGGTTCGGTAGGGATCACCCTCCCCGGCGAACATGCGGGCCGGGGCCTCGCCCTCGCGCTTGAAGGGGAAAACGCCCGCCGTGTACGGGAAACTGCCCGGCAGGTTCTCCTCACGCAGGTATCGCACGAGTTCCCCGGCTTCGTCGGTCTTGGGGACGGCGACGCGCGGCATGCGGTTCCCGCTGAGGGTGGTGCGCCACAGCTGGGTGTGCAGCTCCTTGTCACGGATCCGCACGACGAGCTCGTCCGCCTCGTACTGCTCGCGCACGGCCGGCCAGGCCTCGAGGAGGGCGGCGACCTGGGGGTCGAGCTCGGCCTGCTGAGCGGCGAGGAGGGCTTCCACCGCGGTGGCGTCGGCCCCCTCGGCGATGAGCATCTGCGCGGCGGTCTCCAGATGCTGCGCACGACGGGCGATCGCCGCTTGGTCGTCGGTCTGCTGGTGGTACGAGCGGATGGACTCGGCGATCTCGGACAGGTAACGAACCCGGGCCGGAGGCACCACGGTGGTGAGTTCCGTGGGCTGGTGGGTGTCGACCGGAGCGAGGATGCCCTCGCCGGCGGTGAGCCCCTTCTCCTTCAGCAGGTCGCGCAGGTACAGGTACAGCGCGGTCACGCCGTCGTCAGCAAAGCGGGCCGCAGAGGTGCCGAAGACCGGCATCTCCTCCCACGAGGAGCCGAAGGCCTCGCGGTTGCGCATGAGCTGCCGGCTGACGTCACGGCGGGCATCCTC